>NZ_SMKQ01000200.1 GCF_004348995.1 Nonomuraea terrae | reverse complement strand
CCCCCGACCGCACCCTCCACATGATCGGAAACGCCCACCTCGACCCGGTGTGGCTGTGGCCGTGGCAGGAGGGCTACCAGGAGGCGCGGGCCACGTTCTGGTCCGCGATCCACCGCATGGACGAGTACCCCGACTTCGTCTTCACCTGCGACCAGGTCGTCCTGCTGTCGTGGGTGGAGGAGTCCGACCCTGAGCTGTTCGCCCGCATCAGGGAGAAGGTCGCCGAGGGCCGCTGGGTCATGGTCGGCGGCTGGTGGGTGGAGCCCGACTGCAACATGCCGTCGGGGGAGTCGTTCGCCCGCCAGGGCCTGTACGGCCAGCGCTACCTGAAGGAGAAGTTCGGCGTCACCGCGACGGTCGGCATGAACGTCGACCCGTTCGGCCACAACGCCATGCTCCCGGCGATCCTGCGCGGCCAGGGCATGGACTCCTACTGCTTCCTGCGCCCGGGACCGCACGAGAGCGAGCTGCCCGGCACGATGTTCTGGTGGGAGGCGCCCGACGGCAGCCGGGTGCTGGCGTACCGGATCCCGTTCGAGTACTGCAGCCCGCCCGGCGAGGTCGCGGGGCAGACCGAGAAGGCGCTCGGCCAGCTCGACCGCTCCCTCGGCGACCTGATGGTCTTCTACGGCGTCGGCAACCACGGCGGCGGCCCCACCAAGGCCAACATCGACTCGATCCACCGCTACGACCAGATGGGCACGTTCGGCGAGCTGACCATGTCGTCGCCCCGCCGCTACTTCGACGAGATGACCAAGCGGCTCGGTGAGCAGGGCCTGGCCGAGCTGGCGGTCTGGCGCGACGACCTGCAGCACCACGCGGCCGGCTGCTACTCCGCCCACTCCGGCATCAAGGCCTGGCAGCGCCGGGCGCAGGCGGCGGTGCTGTCGGCCGAGCGTTGGGCGGCGATCGTCGGCCACGACGCGCGCGCCGACCTGGAGCGGGCCTGGAAGCAGGTGCTGTTCAACCAGTTCCACGACGTGCTGCCCGGCTCGGCCATCGAGCCCGCCTACGACGACGCCCGCGACCAGCTCGGCGAGGCGGTGGCGATCTCCAAGCGCATCATCACCAGGGCGCACAACGTGATCGCCCGCGACGTCCGCGTCCCGCAGGAGGACGGCACCCAGCCGGTGATCGTCTTCAACCCGCACCCGTGGCCGGTCTCCACCCGGGTCGAGATGCAGTACGGCCTGGCCCCGAACGGCGTGCACGTGGTGGACGCCGACGGCGCCGACGTGCCGTGCCAGCGCACCCAGTCGGTCGCCACCACCGACGACAAGGGACGCGGCGCCACCGTCTTCCAGGCCGACCTGCCCCCGCTGGGCTACCGCCTCTACCGGCTGCGCCAGGGCCCGGCCGCGCACGCGCACGGCACGCTGTCGGCCTCGCCGCACCACCTCGAGAACGACGTGCTGCGCCTGGAGATCGACCCGGTCACCGGCTGGCTGTCGAGCCTGCTCGACAAGCGCACCGGCGTCGACCTCGTGGCCGGGGCGGCCGGCGAGCACACCCAGATCTGCGAGGACCCGACCGACACCTGGGGTCACCGCGTGGTGTCCTACGACTGGCCGGGCGAGGCGATGGCCACGACCGGCATCGTCCTGCGCGAGGAAGGTCCGCTGCGCGCCCGCATCCGGGTCGAGCGCGCGTGGGGCCGCTCGACGATGGCCGAGGAGTTCATCCTCGGCGCGGGCGACGACGACGCGGTGGAGGTCCGGGTCACGCTCGACTGGCGCGAGCAGGCCCACCTGATGAAGCTGCGCTTCCCCGTCGCCGTGCAGAGCCCGGTGGCCACGTACGAGATTCCGTTCGGGCACCTGACCCGGCCGATCGACGGGGCCGAGGAGCCCGCGCAGTCGTGGGTGGACCTGTCGGGCGTCGTGGGCGGCCGGCCCGCCGGCCTGGCCGTGGTGAACAACGCCAAGCACGGCTACGACGTCTCCCCGCCGAGCCCGGGCCGCTCGCACAGCATCGGCATCACGGCCGTGCGCAGCCCGGTCTACTCCTGGCACGACCCGCGCCTGCTCGACCCGGACGGCTACTACTCCTACCAGGACCAGGGCACGCAGCGGTTCACGTACCTGCTGGTGCCGCACGCCGGCGACTGGCGCGCCGCCGCGCTCACCCGGCGGGCGGCGCTGCTCGGCTCCCCGGTGCGCGCGATGCTGGAGAGCTTCCACGACGGGCCGCTGCCCGCGTCGCGCGGCTACCTCGACGACGGCGGCGGCCAGGTCATGGTCACCGCGGTCAAGCTGCACGAGGACACGCCGGGCGACCTCGTGGTCCGGGCCGTGGAGACCACCGGGCGGGCCGTCCAGGCGACGCTGGACGTCCCGCTGGCCGGCGTCCGGCTCACGGCCGACTTCGGGCCCTGCCAGATCCGTACGTTCCGGATCCCGCTCGCCGACCCGCTGGCCGCGGTGGAGACGGACCTGGTGGAGCTGACCGTCCGCAAGGGCGCGTTCACGGTGGAGGCGTGGTGAGCACCCGCGTCGTCGTCACCGATCCCGACACCGGGATCGGTGGGGGCGAGCTGGTCGTCGAGGTGCTGGGCGCGGGGCCGTACAGCGTGGAGTGGGAGTGGGGCGGGCGGCTGGCCACCGGCCGGCGCGAGCTGCGGCTGCGGGTGCGGCACGACGGCGCGCGGCCGTCCGCCGGGACCGTGCGCGTCAGCAGGTCGGTGCCCGCCGCCGACCCCTGGTGGCTGATCCCGGGCCTGTTCTACGGCGAGAACCGGCCCGCGGCCTGCGCCCGCGTCTTCCCCCGGTTCGAGACGGGAGCCGACCGGCCGCAGGAGATGGTCTCCGGCCGCTGGGGCTTCCGCGCCGACCGGGCCGCCACGCCCGCCGTACTCGTCTGGGGCGACACCGGCGGCGCCGGCCTGATCGCGGACGAGGAGTCGCCCCTCGGGACGACCGGCCTGGCCTTCGAGCACGACGCGGGACGGGCGACGATCGCGCTGCTCTTCCCGTACCGGGAGTACCCGGTGACCTACTACGGGTCGGCGCTCGCGCTGCCCCCGAGTGAGGCCGCGCACGTGTGGCAGCCCGGCGAGTCGCATGTCCTGACGCTCGCCACCTTCCCGCTGCCGGCCGACCGGCACGCGTACGCGCCGGTCCTGCGCGAGGACCGCGACCTGCGCCTGGCCGCGGCGCCGGTCGAGCCGTGGCAGGACGTGGCGACGGCGGCGGACATCGCCGCCGAGGGCCTGTACCGCTGGCACTACGACCCCGACCCCGGCGTGCTGCTGGAGACGGTCGGCTTCGACCGGGAGGTGAGCGGCGGCGACGGCGAACGGGTGGACCGGCAGGCCATGCACGTCGGCTGGGTCAGCGGCATCCCGTGGGCGGCCGCCCTGCTGGAGCACGGGCTGCGCACCGACCGCCCCGAGCACGTCGCCGCCGCCGAACGGGTCATCGACTTCATCTGCGCCAACCTGTCGCCGTCCGGGACGTTCTGGGGCACGTGGTACCGCTCGTCGGGCTGGTCGCAGAGCTGGAGCCACGTCAAGGACGCCCTGCACGCGCGCACCCTCGGCGAGGCGACCCTGTTCCTGCTGCGCGCGCTGCGGCACCGGCCGAACCCCGCCTGGGAGGCGGCGGCCCGCTCCAACATCGGCGCGATGCTCGCCCGCCAGCGCCCCGACGGCAACCTCGGCGCCCTCCACCACGCCGCCACCGGCGAGGTCCTGTCGTGGTCGGGCGCCTCAGGCCTGACCTGGGTGGCCGCCCTGGCCGAGCAGGGCGACCCGGCCTGCCTGCGGGCCGCCGAGCGCGCGGGGGAGTACTACGCCTCGTTCGTGCACGACGAGTTCCTGTACGGCGCCCCCGAGGACGTCGACCTCGCGCCGACGTCGGAGGACGGGTACGCGGCCGTGCTGGCGTACATGGCGCTGCACCGCCGGACGGGCGAGGAGCGCTGGCTCGACCTGGCGCGCCGCGCCGCCGACTGGACGCTGACCTTCCGCTACACCTACAACGTGCGCTTCGGCCCGCGCACCCCTCTCGGCGTGTACGGCTTTGCCACCCGCGGCGCCGACCAGGCCTCGCCGTCCAACCAACACCTGCACGCGTACGGGCTGGTGTGCACCGCCGAGCTGATCGAGCTGTCGGAGGCGCTCGGCGACCCGTACTACGCCGAACGGGCCCAGGAGACCCTCGCCTGTTTCCGCCAGTTCCTCCCGGCGGCCGACGGCGACCTCAACGCCTACCGCGGCATGATCACCGAACGCTACTACCAGACGGACTGCTTCCAGCCCAAGGGCATGTACCTGACGCTGTCGCACGCCTGGAGCGCCGGCGTGCTCCTGCTGGCCTGCGAACAGGTTCTCGCCCGCGTCCCGCTGGCGGCCGAGCCCTGAGCCCGCGGCCCCTGTACGCAGATAGTCCGACAATCATCGAAAAATCAGGTGAAGTGGTTAGTTGGGCCGTAATCTTCGGGGATGCACAACTCGCTCACCTTCGGGCACCTCCTGGACGACGCCGGGCTCCTCGCCTTGGAGCACCAGCTGCACCTGGAGGAAGTCCTCGGAAACCACAGCTGGCACGCCGACCTGCAGCAGCCGCTCTTCGGGTTCACCGGCGACCGCACGATCACGTGCACCGGCTTCCACCTGCTCGGCACTGCCGCCCCCGACCTCGGCACCTGGTTGTGGGCGTGGGCGAACCCCTCGGACTTCCCCGACGCGGTGGTCGCCGCCGCCAAGGGGCTGCGCGACTTCGGCCACCAGCACGGCATCCCGGAGCTCGTCTCGCCGGAGGTGCCGTTCGCCGCGCTGCCCGGCTCCCCGACGCAGCCGCACCTGGTGGCGGGGCTGATGACGGATGCGGCCAAGGCGGTGACCGGGATCTGGACGTCGTACCAGGGGGACGCGGGCGGCGGCACCCGGGCGGCGTTCCTGGTGCAGCACCCGGACTTCCAGTTGCCGTCACCCGAGCCGGCCCGCGTCATGAGAGTCATCCAGCAGGGGCTCGTCGGCCTGACGCTGCGCGACCGCCGGCGCGCCCTGCACAGCTACGCGACCAGGCGCGGGCTGGGCGCCGACGTCGGCCGCGACCAGGGGCGGCTGTCCGGACCGGGGCTCGAGGCCGTGATCGACTTCGACGAGCTCGGCCGCGTCTCCGGCATCAAGGCCACTCTGGCGCAGCCGTAGCCCCTCCTCAGGACGAGGAGGGGCCGCGGAGCCGGCTCAGCTGCCGACGGGCTCGGCGCGCAGCCGGGCGGAGTGCTTGACCAGCGTGATCAGCACCTCCCGGCTGGAGTCGCGCTTGCGCGCGTCGCACATGACGATCGGGATCGACGGGTCGAGCTGCAGCGCCAGGCGCACCTCGTCCAGCTGGAACGACGGCGAGCCGTCGAAACAGTTGACCGCCACCACGAACGGCGTGCCGCGCCGCTCGAAATAGTCGACCGACGGGAAGCAGTCGGCCAGGCGCCGGGTGTCGGCCAGGATGACCGCACCCAGCGAGCCCTCGGCCAGCTCGTCCCAGACGAACCAGAAGCGTTCCTGCCCTGGCGTGCCGAACAGGTACAGGACGTAGTCGTTGCCGAGGGTGATCCGGCCGAAGTCCATCGCCACGGTGGTGGTGCGCTTGGCCTCCACCGACGTGATGTCGTCCACGCCGATGCTCCGGTCGGTCAGCACCTCCTCCGTGCGCAGCGGCCGGGTCTCGGAGACCGCGCCGACCATCGTCGTCTTGCCCGCGCCGAACCCGCCGGCGATGAGGATCTTGATCGCCGTCGGCAGGCGCGGGCGCTCAGAGCGAGCGAAGGCCATCGAGCACCGCCCTGTACATCTTGATGTCGTGCATGTCCACCTCGGATCGTGGTTCCTGGGCAGAGACGAGTTCGCGGTCGAACAGGTCGCCGAGCAGCACCCTGACCGTGCCTGCCGGCAGATCGAGGTACGCGGCGATCTCGGCCACGGACTTGGGTTCGCGGCAGAGCTGGAGGATCCGCAGGTGCTCGGGGTCCAGCCCCGCGTCCGGCCCCGGCGGCGGGCCGACCGCCAGGGCCATGGAGATCAGGTCGAAGCGGCCGTGCGCGGGCTGGGTGCGGCCGCGGGTCACGACGTAGGGCCGGATGATCTCCGGGTCGACCCAGTTCTCGTCCGTGGGCTCGTCGCCTCTCACCGGTCACTCCTGGAGGCGGCCTCGGCGGCGGCGCTCCGGGCACCGGAGGTGAGGTACTGGCCCACCCGCGCCACCAGCATCGCCATCTCGTACGCGACCAGCCCGATGTCGGCGTTCTGCGGGCACAGCACGGCCAGGCAGGCCCGCTCGCCGGCCATGGTCACGATGAGGAACTGATGCTTCCACTCCACGACCGTCTGGCGGACGGATCCGCCGGAGATCTGCTCGGAGACGCCCTTGGCCAGGCTCTGCAACCCGGACGCGACGGCGGACAGGTGCTCGCCGTCGGTGCGGTGCAGACCGGCCGACGAGGCCATCAGCAGGCCGTCGGACGACAGCACGATGGCGTGGTCGGCGTCCTTGACGCGTTCGACGAGGTCGTCGAGCAACCAGTTGAGGTCGGTGCCGGCAGTGGGCGTCATGCCTCACCTCCCGGCTGGTCGTCCATCATCTCGGCCGCACGCGACCGGCCGAGACGGGTGCCTGACTGGAGGGATCCCATCATCGCGCGGATCTCCTCCGGAGAGCGCTCGTCATCGTCCTCCTCGATGTCGGGCTGCGTGGGGTTGTCGTCACGCAGGGCTGGCGCCAGGTTGGCCTGGGGCACCCGCAGCGGGAGCCCCGAAGGGGTGAACTCGGCCACAGGCTGCTGCTCCGGGTCGGCCGGCGTCTCGGACGGGGCTGGGGGAGGGGCGGTCGTGGTCTCGGCCTCCTGCCGTACGGGGTCGGTCACGGGTGCGATCGCGGTGGGCACGCCGGGCACGTCTGCGGAGACGGGTGCGGGGCGCACCTGCCGCAGCGTGCGCACGTTGCCGGACGGGACCGAACGGGCGGCCGCGGCCGCTCCCGGCTGCCGGCGCGGCAGCCGGTCCCGCCCGTCGTCGTCCTGCGGCTCGGGCGACGGGTCGAGCTGGACGAGCTCCTGCGGCAGCAGCACCACGACCGTCGTGCCGCCGTACGGCGAGGCCTTGAGCACGACCTGGATGTCGTGCCGCCTGGCCAGCTGGCTGACGACGTAGAGGCCGAGGCGCGCCGTGCCGGTGATGCGGAACTCGGGCGGGTCGGCGATGCGCGCGTTGGCCGCCTCCAGGTCCTCGGACTTCATGCCGAGACCGCGGTCCTCGATCTCGATCACGTAGCCGTTGGCCACGAGCTGGCCGCTGACCTGCACGTTCGTGTACGGAGGTGAGAACGACACGGCGTTCTCGATCAGCTCGGCCAGCAGGTGGATGACGTCACCGACGGCGCGGCCGACGAGCACCACCTCGCCCATCGGCATGAGTGTCACGCGGGTGTAGTCCTCGACCTCGGCCAGCGCGCCGCGGACCACGTCCACCATGGGGACCGAGCGGCGCCACGTACGGGCGGGGGAGGAGCCGGACAGGACGATCAGGTTCTCCGCGTTGCGGCGCATGCGGATGGCCAGGTGGTCGAGCCGGAAGAGCTCCTTCAGCTCCTCGGGGTCGGTCTCGCGGCGCTCCATCACGTCCAGGACGGTGAGCTGCCGGTGCACCAGGCCCTGCGTCCTGCGCGCCAGGCTGAGCAGGATGTCGCGGATACTGCGGCGCAGCTCCGCCTGCTCGGCCGCGACGCTGATCGCGGTGCGCTGCACGGTGTTGAACGCCTGGCCCACCTGCCCGATCTCGTCGTCACCGAAGTCGAGGTCCGGCGCCTCCTTGGCGACGTCGACCTCCTCGCCGTGACCGATGCGCTCGACCACGTCGGGCAGCCGCCGGTCGGACAGCTCGTGGGCCGCGTCGCGCAGCTTCTTGAGCTGGGCGAGCAGTTGCCGGGTCGTGGTGATCGACAACACGATCGAGGCGATGACGGCGATCAGGCCGAGGCCGCCGGCGAGGGCGAGGCGGACGATGACGCCCACGGCGACCGGCACCGACCGCTCGACCAGGCGGTCACCGGAGCCGAGCACCATGGTGTTGAGGTCGGCGAGCGCCCGGTCGGTGGCGGTGCGCCAGGCCTGTGCGGTGAAGGGCAGGTCGCCGGCGAGGGTGGGGCCCTGCTCGGCGACCATGGTCTCAAGGTTGCGCAGGCGGGTGAACGACGGGCCCGCGTAGACCTTCTCGTACTCGGCCCGGTCGAAGTCGGACAGGTCGGTGCCGGCCTGCTCGGCCACCAGGCGCCAGGCGCCGATGTTCTGGGTGAACTGCGCGTGCTCGGCGGGCGAGAGCCGGCCGCTGACGAGTGCGCCGGACAGCAGGGCGTCTTCCTTGGTGATGATGTCGCGGGCGCGGCTCAGGGCCAGCAGGTTGCGGACGTCCTTGGCCAGCGCCTTGTCGTCGAGGGTGGCCAGCGAGCCGTAGAGGGCGTAGAACGAGTCGATGACCTCGCTGTACGCGTCGGTCGCCTTGGTGCGGTTCATGTCGCCCGCGTCGACGGCCTGCCGGGTCTGCCGGAGCGTGTCGAGCTGGCGGAACACCTCGTTGAGACGTTCGGCGCCTTCTTCGTCGGTGGCCCAGCCGACCAGGGTGCCGCCGGCGGACTCTCGGAAGACGGCCAGAAGGCCGTCGGTGCGCTTGCGCTGCTCGTCCAGCTGGTCGCTCATGGAGGAGGCGCGGTCGCTCAGCTCGACGGCCGACATGCGGCGCTCCTTCTGGAGCTCTTCCAGCAGCGACTCGCTCGGGTCGACCACGCTCTCGTTCACCTGGGTGACCCACAGCAGGTTGACGCCTTCACGTAAGGTGACCCATGCGGCGAATGCCCAGAGCGCCGCCAGGGAGAGTAGCAGAGCCGTTACTTTGGTCCGCAGGCTCGTTTTGCGGAAGCCCATTTAACCCACCCTGAAAGTGATACGTGTGCTGGCCACCAACAGGTGCGGCGGCAACGGACGGTGTTGATCACGTAACTGTAGCGTAGGGCAAAGGGCCTCTCAAGCAACACCAAACCCTTTGGGCACGAATATCCCATTTTTGACTAACATAGTCAAAAATGGTGGAACTGCTTATGCTGCGGACCGTGAGCGACTCCACCTCCGCATACTTCGGCATCCGCAACGACCTCGCAGATCGACTGCTCAAGGCGTCCCACCAGCTGGCAGGAGTGCCCTACCAGGACCGCGCCGCGGTGCTGACCGCCGCCCTTGACGCCGTGCCAGAGGCGGCGAGCCTCTTGAACCCCCACACCGCCCTGTTCGCCGAGGGCGACAGCGACTCCAGCCGGCTGGCGTTCAGCTGCTTGTCGGCCGCCGCCACCTTCCCCTCGGCCGCCCGCGACCAGATCGCCGATCTCGGGGCGCTGACCGCCGTCCTGTTCGGCATGGACGACATCGCCGACAGCATCGCCGGTGACTGGACCGACCGGGACGTGGAGGCCTTCTTCGCCCGCGTCCGCGCCATCCTGGCGGACGACCCCGTCGAGGCCGGAGCCGACGAACCCATGGACGCCGCGCTGCGCGCCTGGCGCGCCTGGTGCGAGCGCTTCCGCCGGCACCCCGGGGCCGCCGCCCACACCGCCACACTGCTGGAGCAGCTCCGCCTCGCCGGCGCCGCCATGGCCCTGGAACGCCGGTGGGCCATGGGCGGTGAGCCCTGGCCCGAGTACGCCCCGTACCTCGCCAACGGCGGGCTGACGATCCTTTACCACACCTGGTGGGCGGCCGCCCTGGGCATCTGCGGCCCCGACCCGGCCGACCCCGGCCACTGGGACGCGGTCGAAGCGGCCATCGACATCGGAGCGGAGTGCATGCGCCTGGCCAACGACATCAGGACGTTCGAGCGGGAGAAGCACGAAGGCAAGCCCAACGCGGTGCTCATCCTGGAGCGCTCCGGGATGAGCACCGCGGCGGCCGTCGAACGTGTCTCCGCGCACATCGCCGAGCTCAACGCCGCCTTCGCCGCGGAGCTCGCCGGCCTGCCGCCCGAGCTGGCCGGCGTCGCCGAGGGACAACACAGGAGCGTGTCGTTCAACGGCGCCTGGTACATGGCCAGGGATACCCATGCCTACACCGTCCGGGAGCTGGCCGGCGACGTGGAGCGGCACACCGGAGGTTAGGCGGGGCCGGCCACCCGTGCCCGGGTGGCGAGGTACGTCGAGGCGAGCACCGCTGCCCGGGTGATCGCCAACGGCGCGTACAGGTCCTTGTCCATCCAGAGCGGCGGCGGGGAAGCGTCCGTCGGGCACGTCAGGTAGCTCAAGCCGCGGTCCGCGGCGGCCGTCCGCCGGTGGTCGGCCCGCCCATCGGTCAGGAGCAGGATCTGCATCGCGTACGCGGTCTCCTCCGCGGTGCCCTCCCAGCGGCCCCACGAGCCGTCCGGCCGCTGAGTCGCCAGGACCCACTCGGCGGCGGCGCGCACGGCCTCGCGGGCCGGCTCCCCGCCGAACTCGTCCAGCGCGAGCGCGCAGCTCACCGTGGCGTAGTAGGGCGAGACGTGCCAGCGGTCGGTCCAGCTCCCGTCCGGCTGCTGCCGATCGGCGATCCAGCGCGAGAGCTCGGCGACGGCCTGCGCGTAGCGCGGCGCGGCGGCGGGCCGGCGCGCGGCGTACTGGCCGAAGGCGTCCAGGACATGGGCGTTGACGCTGACCGACGTCCCCTGCTCGCCGGGCCAGGTCGAGAAGTGCACTCCGGAACGGAACGACCACAGGCACTCCGGCTCGCACGGTGACCCCAGCAGCGCCAGCGTGTACAGCGCCACGGACGTGGTGTCGGCGTCCGGCGGGAGCCCGTACCCGGCGGGCGTGCCGTCGGGGGAGATGGCCGCCCTGATGTCGGCGAGCATCTCCGGCGGCACCGTGACGGGCACGCCGGCGCGTACCAGCAAGCTGAGCACCCAGCCGCGCTCGAACACGGTGATGGGCAGCCCGACGGGCACCGGACCGCCGTGCAGCCGGACGACGGCCTCCAGGTGCGCGCGGGCCGGCTCGTCGGCCTCGCGCGCGCCCCGCTCACCCACCCAGGCCGCGGTCGCCGCGGGGGACGCGCCGATCGTCCCGATCGGCGTGGGCCGGATCCCCGGAGCGCCGGCGGCCTCCTCCCCGGCGATCTCCAGGGCGTGCAGCAGCTTCTCCGGGACCTCCGCCCCCGACTTGATCCACTGCTTGACGAGCTGAAGGGTGTCGTACGTCATCCCGCCCGGCAGCGGCAGAGGCTCGTAGCCCTCAAGCTCCTCGCCCCGCTGGTTGATGAGCGCGACCAGTGACGGCACGATGTGCTCGATCGCCGGCATGTCGGGCAGTTCAAGCGGGCCGCCGAGCCAGCCGCGCAGCACGCGCAGGCCGCGTTCGACCGCTTCCAGCAGGCGCCGGGGGTCCGTGCCGGCGTCGCCCCGGGTCGCCGCGGCCAGGATGGCCTCGCTGGCGCTCAGAGTCGGCACCAGGCCGTAGCCGTCGGGGGCGCCCCACGCGCCGTCCGGCCGCTGGGTGTCGATCAGGTAGTCGATGCGTTGCGGGTGCCCGGTGAGCCACGGGGCGAGCGAGACGAGCCGTCCGGTCTCATAGACCGACGGCGACACCTGTCCCCAGGGCCGCAGCATGAGGCTTTTCAGCAGCAGGGCCGCGTCCGCCGCGATGTCGGTGCCGGTGTCGACGTGGCTCATGCCGCACGCTTCCGCTCGACGGGGAGCAGGCGCAGCATGAGCTTCTCCTTGGGCCGTACGGACGCGCCGGGCATGGGAGTGAGCCGCTGCGGGTTGGTCAGCTCGGGCCGGTACCTGCTCAGCACGTTGGCGATCACGAGCGGCGCCTCGACGTAGAACAGGTGCTGGCCGAGGCATACGTGCGGCCCGGCGCCGAAGGGGATGAACGAGTAGCGGTGCCGGCGCGCGACCTTCTCGTCCGCCCAGCGGTCCGGGAGGAAGTCCAGCGGCCGGTCCCAGAACTTCGCCAGCCGGTGCGTCGTGTAAGGGCTCACGAGCACCTGCGAACCCGCCTTGATCGGGATGCCGCCGATCTCCGTGTCCTCCGTGGCCTGCCGCGGGATGATCCAGGCCGACGGGTAGAGGCGCAGCAGCTCTTGCAGCACCATGCGCAGGTACGGCAGCTGCGGGATGTGCTCGGGCCGCACGGGCTGGTCGCCCACCACCTGGTCGATCTCCTCGCACAGCCGGGCGTTCACGTCGGGGTGGTCGTGCAGCACCGACCACAGCCAGGTCAGCGACATCGCCGTCGTCTCGGAGGCGGCGCCGTAGATGCTCACCAGGTCGTCGCGCACCTGCTGCACGTCCGCCTTGCCCTCCTGCTCCAGCCGGGCGCTCAGCAGCGCCGAGACGACCTCCTTGCTACGCGAGTTCTCGCGCTGAGCCTGCTGGATGAGGGGGTAGACGATTTCGTCGATCTTCTTCGCGGACCGCAGGAAGGGCCGGTCGCCGGGCACCTTGATCGAGTACGGGGCGAAGGGGAAGAGCAACCGGAAGCCGATCGACGTGGCACACGTGGCGAACTCCGGCGCCAGCCGTTCGGCGGTGTCACGGGAGATCCGGCCGCCGAACAACACCTTGATGACGGCTTGGTTGACGATCGTGGTCATCTGGTGCCCGCCGTCGACCGGCCGGCCGGTGGCCGCGAAGCCCTCCAGCTCGACGATGGACTCGGCGATGATGTCGGCCATGTCCTCGGCTAACGAGGCGACGTAGCGCGAGGTGAAAAGGGGCGCGAGAATTTTCCGGGCGGAAGCCCAGGCGTCGCCTTCGCCGAGGATGCTCTGACCGGTCACGCGGTGCAGCGGTCGCCAGAACATGCCCTCGCGGGCGTATTTCGTCCACTCCGTCTTGAGCACCTGCTCGACGTGGTCCGGATGGGAGACCAGATACGGACGGAAGGGGCCGAGATCGAGGCGGACGACCCGGCCGTCCGCCTCGGTTCCCATGCGGGCCAGCTCGGTGACCGGGTCCTTCACCAGCCGGGGGAAGGCCCGGTAGAAGGGGATGACGTGGGGGTGGGTCACATGGGTCACGGAGTCTCTCCCGTGGGGTGCGGCATGGCGTGGAGTCCCGATTCAAAATTAGCTAAGAGTTATGCATGTCAGCATTTGTCTGCTTTGCGGAGATTATCGTATGGACCTCTTGTATGATCAATATTGGGCTGGCCACATGTAGCCCTCCCGCTACCTTTTGGGGAATGCTGGGCGTCCGTTTTGACCCTTCTTCTCCCGGTAGTTGGCCCCCATGTCGGCCCGCCGGCCGATCGCATCGATCGATGCCGCACTTCTGAGTCCTCGCGGCCTGGTGGTGCCCCGGACTCGGGCGAGCCCCGCCTTCGGCTTCTGTCTCGCATAACGGACATATCGTGACTGGTGTCAGAACCTAGGGTGGAGTATCACATGCTTCTGCATGTATCTTCAAGATCGATCGGAGGTGGGAGCGCCTGATGGACGGCAACATCCCTGACGCGTTCCCGTCGGGCGTCGAGGTGGTGACCCGCTGTCGTCGGCTGCTCGAACCCGCTCTGCGTGACGCGATCTCGACGCTCCATCCCTGGGCGGCCAGAATGGCCGCGTTCTCCATGGGATGGTCCGACGTCGACGGTCGGCCAAGGGAAGGCGGAGTCGGCAAGTCCCTGCGGCCCGCGATCGTCATGCTGAGCGCCGAGGCCGTCGGCGCCACCGCCGACTCGGCTCTGCCGGGGGCCGTGGCGGTGGAGCTCGTGCACGCCTTCTCGCTGGCGCACGACGACATCATCGACCGCGACGAGCTGCGCCGCCACCGCGCTGCCCTGTGGAAGGCGTACGGCGTCGGGCCCGCGCTACTGGCCGGCGACGCGCTGCTCGCCCTGGCCGTCGGGCAGCTCGCCGGGCGGCCCGCTGCCATGCCGTACCTGTCGGCCGCCCTGCTGGAGCTCGTCCAGGGGCAGACCGCCGACATGGCCTTCGAGCAGCGTCCCTGGCGCGGCCCCGACGAGGTCACGATCGACGAGTACGCCGAGATGGCAGCCGGCAAGACCGGCAGCCTGATAGGCGCCGCCGCGGCGATAGGCGTGGCGCTCGGCGGCGCCCCCGAGATCGCCGACCGCATGTGGCAGATGGGCCGCGACCTGGGCGTGGCCTTCCAGATCGTGGACGACGTGCTCGGCATCTGGGGCGACCCGCAGATCACCGGTAAGCCGGTCTACAGCGATCTGTGGCGCGAGAAGAAGACGCTTCCCGTGCTCGCCGCCCTCGCCTCGGACGGAACCGCCGCGCGCGAGCTGTCCGCCCTCCTCGCGGCCGGAGTCACGGACGAGGACTCTGTACGGCACGCCGCCCGGCTGGTGGAGGAGGCCGGCGGGCGCGCTGAGGCCGAAGCGCTGGCCGCTCGCTACATGTCATCGGCGCTCGGCGTCATTGACGAGTGCCTGCCGGACGGCGGGCAGCTGCGCGAGCTGTGCACCTGGCTGGTGAACCGGGTCAGCTGACCTCCACGCCGGGTGGCGTCGAACCGTCCATGGGGGTGTGCCGATAATGACGATATGAGATCACTAGGCACCACGGACCTCATGGTCTTCCCGCTGGTGCTCGGTACGAACGTCTTCGGCTGGACGGCCGACGAGCAGACCTCGTTCGCCGTCCTGGACGCGTACGTCGAGGCCGGCGGCAACCTCATCGACACGGCGGACGTGTACCCGTCCTGGGCGACCGGCGAGTCCACCTCCGAGATCATCATCGGCGAGTGGCTGGCCTCCCGCGGCAACCGCGACTCCGTCGTGATCGCCACCAAGGTCGGCATGCTCCAGGGCCTGGAGGGGCTGGCTCCGGCGACCATCCGCACGGCGGTGGAGAATTCGCTACGGCGGCTGCGTACCGACTACATCGATCTCTACTGGGCGCATGTGGACGACCGGGACACGCCGCTGACGGAGTCGCTGGCCGCGTTCGATGCGTTGGTCCGCGAAGGCAAGGTTCGTCACGTCGGGGCGTCCAACTACGACGCCGGGCGGCTGACCGAGGCGCTCAAGGTCTCCGACGAGGAGGGGCTGGTTCGTTACGTCGCACTGCAGCAGCCGTACAACCTGGTGGAGCGCCGCTACGAGGGCGAACTGCGCGACGTGGTGGCCCGGGAAGGGCTGGGCAGCACGCCGTACTTCGGGCTGGCCCGCGGCTTCCTGACCGGGAAGTACCGGCCAGGCGTGACCGTGGACAGCCCGCGGGCGAGCCTTGCCGGCGAATACCTGAACACCGAGCGTGGGCCGCGGACGTTGGAGGCCCTGGACCGGATCGCCGAGGAACGGCAGGTCGCACCGGCCGCGGTGGCGCTGGCCTGGCTCGCCGCCCAGCCGACGATCACGGCGCCACTCGCCGGCGCCCGCAACGTGGAGCAGTTGCGGCCACTCCTGACCGCCGCCGCCCTGAGCCTGACGGCCGAGGAACTCACCCTCCTCGACGAGGCCTCCCGCCCTTGACCCGGACCGGCCCTTCGCTACGGCGGTTGTGGCCGGGGAGGACCTTCACCGCGCCTGGCCGTGACCGGCGACGAGATCGTCCTCCGAGACGAGGACACGCGGCTGCTCGTGAGCGGCGAGGAGCCCGTTTCCAGGCGAGGCGTCTCGCGCCTCATCCTGACCGGCCGGCGAGGGGTCCGCTCTCCTTGGCGAGGTCTCTCGGCCCCGGTTGGTCTCTAAGGTCACGGTGCGGCCTGAGAGACTAACCGGCACCACGTAGTGGCCTGGCTCAGGCCAGGGTGTGGCGGCGGCACCACTCCTCGACGCCGCCCGCATCACGCTCGACCGCCCGCGCCCAGTGCGGGTCGGTCGCGATCGCCTCGGCGACCGACGCGTGGGTCGGGAACACGGCCGTCAGCCCGGTGATCTTGAAGATCCGCATGACCCGGTCGGTGGTCAGGACGAGCTGCAGCGACCCCTCGACCGCACGCAACCGCTTGAGCCCGCCGACGAGCACCCCCAGCCCGGTCGAGTCGAGGAACTCCACCCCACCAAGGTCGGCGACGAGGTGCACGACGCCTTTGCCGGCGAGGTCGACGATCTGCTCGCGCAGCTTGGGCGCGGTGTAGACGTCTACCTCGCCGCCCACCTTGAGCACAGCACAGTTGCCGACGGGCCCGATCACTTCCAGGACGATCCCTTGCATCGCATGCCTCACCATGTCATCGGCTACGTTGACGGGGAATTCTGGAGCATTACAGTAGGGCGAACACGGCGATCTGTCAATAGTATGCTTTCGGCGTCATCGTGGAGAATGACAGGAGCGGTCGGATGCGAGTGGAAGAAGCCATCGGTCGGCAGATCGCGCGCCTGCGCGCGGAGCGCCGGATGTCGCTGACCGAGCTGGGCGAGGCCCTCGGCCGCCATCTCGACAAGCCGTGGAGCCGCCAGGCCGTCCACCAGGCCGAACGCGGACAGCGCTCGTTCACCGCCGCGGAGCTGACTGCCCTCGCCCTGGCCCTCGACACCTCGATCCCGGTGCTGTTCCGCGCCGAGGACGCCCGCATCGAGCTGCCCGCCGGCGCCGTCTCGCCAGAGGACTACCGCGGCATCCTGCTGAACCGCGAGCCCGACATGCCACTGGACGGCGTAGAAGAACTGATCATCGCCCTGCACGACATCGGCGAAGTCCTCTCGCGCCCCGCCCTGGCCCGCCTGGCCCGCATCGGCCGCGTAGCCGACCAGGTGGCCGGCCCCGAATCCTGACCCACCCCCCCACCCTCTCTC
>NZ_SMKQ01000001.1 GCF_004348995.1 Nonomuraea terrae | reverse complement strand
CCCTCCAAGAGCCCAGCCACCGCGGAGCGCGCCTACGTAGCGGCGGGAGGGGGACGCGGTGAGGGCGTCCCGCGAGAGGATGTGCTGGCTGGGATGGTGGTGGCGTTGGCGTTTCCTGAACGGGTGGCGCGGCGGCGTGGGGGCGGTTACCTCATGGCGTCAGGGACGCAGGCGCAGCTCGCCGAGGGGTCCAGGCTGCGGACCGCCGAGTGGCTGGCCATCGCCGTGGCCGACCGGCCGACGGGCTCGGCGTCGGCCCGCGTCCGGCAGGCCGTGGTCATCGACGAGGCCATCGCGCGGCTGGCCGTCGAGCCGACCGTCGAGGACGAGGTCGTCTGGCGCGTCCCGCCGGGCGAGCGGCGCGGCGACGTGTCCGCCCGCAGGGTCGAACGGCTGGGCGCCATCGAGCTGTCCGCCACCCAGCTCCGGGACGCCGACGTCCGCGAGGCCATCCGGTACGGCCTGCGTACCGAAGACGTCCTGACCTGGACGAAGCAGGCGAACGAGCTGAGAGCCCGTCTGGCGTTCTGCCACCGGGCGATCGGCGACCCCTGGCCCCCGATGGACGCGCTCGCCGACCTGGCCGACCAGTGGCTCGAACCGGAGCTCTCCAGGGCCCGCCGCCGCGCCGACCTCGAACGCATCGACGTGGCCACAGCCCTGAGACGCCTGATCCCGTGGAGCGAACGCCTCGACGCGGTCGCCCCCGAACGCATCGAGGTGCCGAGCGGATCCCGCGTCCGCGTCGACTACTCGGGCGAGCAGCCGGTGCTGGCGGTGAAACTGCAGGAGGTGTTCGGCTGGCAGGAGACGCCGCGGATCGCGGGCGTGCCGGTGCTCGTCCACCTGCTGTCCCCGGCGGGCCGGCCGCTGGCCGTCACGGCCGACCTGGCGTCGTTCTGGCGTGACGCCTACCGTTCCGTACGCGCGGAGATGCGCGGCCGCTACCCCAAGCACCCGTGGCCGGAGGATCCGCTGACCGCGCCCCCCACCCGCCGTACGAAGGGACGGCCGTGACAGACGCCGAGCCCACGACAGGCCCGGCATCGCGGCCGTAATTCCTTTGACGGCCGACAGCCCGCCTCCTACGGTGTAGAAGATCCTGTTGCCGCCGATTGGAGAAGGACGTTGTTCGTCTGAGGTCCTGAGACACCGCGTCACACCCGCCCGTGGTGTGCGCCGCGTGCGACCTCGGCACCCGAGCCGTCCTCCGGAACAGGGCTTTTTCGCTGCCCCCGCCTCCCCCAGCCGTCGCTGGTGGTCGCCGCTCCGGTGTCTCGATACGCGTTCGCCCCGTCCGCATCGAGCCACCGCGAGGCCCATGTGTCCACCACCTCCGCTTCCATCACCTGCACGTCGCTCTCCTTCGTCTGGTCCGACGGCACCGCCGTCCTCGACGGCCTGGACGTGGCCTTCGGCCCCGGCCGCACCGGCCTGGTCGGGGTCAACGGCTCCGGCAAGTCGACCCTGCTCAAGCTGATCGCGGGCGAGCTCGCCCCGGCGTACGGCACCGTCCGGGTCACCGGCGAGGTCGGCTACCTGCCGCAGAACGTCACCCTCGACACCGCCCTGCGGGTCGACGAGGCGCTCGGCATCGCGGAGTCGCGTGCCGCGCTGCACGCCATCGAGGCGGGCGACGTCTCCCAGACGCACTTCGAGACCGTCGGCGACGGCTGGGACGTGGAGGAGCGCGCCCGCGCCACCCTCGGCGAGCTCGGCCTCGGCCACATCGACCTGGATCGCACCGTCGGCGAGGTCTCCGGCGGCGAGTCGGTGCTGCTGCGCCTTGCCGCGCTGCTGCTCGCCCGCCCCGACATCCTGCTGCTCGACGAACCCACCAACAACCTCGACCTGTACGCGCGCCGGCGCCTCCACGACACCGTCGCGTCCTGGAACGGAGTGATGGTCGTGGTCAGCCACGACCGTGAACTCCTCGACCTGGTCGACCAGATCGCCGACCTGCGCTCCGGGACGGTCACCCGGTACGGCGGCAACTTCACCGACTACGAGGAGGCACTCGCCACCGAACAGGAGGCGGCCGAGCGCATGGTGCGCGTCGCCGAGGCCGACCTGCGCAAACAGAAGCGCGAACTCATGGATGCCCAGACCAAGTTGGCCCGCCGCAAGCGGTACGGCCAGAAGATGTACGAGAACAAGCGCGAGCCCAAGATCGTCATGGGGGCGCGCAAACGAGCGGCCCAGGTGTCGGCGGGCAAGCACCGGATCATGCACGAGGAGAAGCTGACCGAGGCCAGGGAGCGGCTCGACGAGGCGGCGGACGCGGTACGGGACGACGACGAGATCCGCGTCGACCTGCCCTGCACCGCCGTACCACCGGGCCGCGCCGTCCTCACCCTCGACGACCTCGAACTCGCCCACGGCGCACGGGTGGGCTCCTTCCACGCCCACGGTCCCGAGCGGATCGCGCTGATCGGCCGTAACGGCGCCGGCAAGACGACGCTGCTGCGGACCATCGCGGGCGAGCTCGAACCCGTCGGCGGCCAGGCCCAGGCGCACGTGCCCCTGCGTTTCCTGCCCCAGCGACTCGACGTGCTGGACGGGGAGTCGACGGTCGCGGAGAACGTGGCCAGTTTCGCGCCGGCCGCCACCAACAACCGGATCAGAGCCCGTCTCGCCCGCTTCCTGTTCCGTGGTGCCCGCGCCGACCAGCGCGCGGACACCCTCTCCGGCGGTGAACGCTTCCGCGCGACCCTCGCGGCGCTGATGCTGGCCGAGCCGGCCCCGCAGCTGTTGATGCTGGACGAGCCCACGAACAACCTCGACATGGCGAGCGTCCGCCAGCTCACGTCGGCGTTGGAGTCCTACGAGGGGGCGCTGATCGTGGCCGGCCACGACCTTTCCTTCCTGGAGTCGATCGGCATCACGCGCTGGCTCCTGCTGGACGGCGAACTGCAGGAGGTCCGGCCGGAGGAGATCGGCGGGTGACCGGCCCCGGGTGCGCCGTGGCCGCTCGCGGCGAGCGCGACGGCCGTCCGGCGGTGGGAGCGCCACGACCTGCGGCTGGCCGGCGTGACGGCTACCGTTCCGTACGCGCGGAGATGCGCGGCCGCTACCGTAAGCGCCCGTGGCCGGAGGACCCGCTGACCGCACCCCCCACCCGCCGTACGAAAGGCAGAGCGTGAACGTGCTGACGGAGGCCGCCCGCGACAACGCGGCGTGGTGTGACCTGATGTGCCGCGCCCACGGCAGGCCCGGGGCGTTCACCGGCCGGGCGTGGACCAACCCGGTCAGGACACCGCCCTTCTACCCCGACGCCGTCACGCTCTCCCCCGACGCGACGGCCGCCGACGTGCTCGGCGGCATCGACGCGGGCACCGGGGCGACGGTCAAGGACAGCTTCGCCGTACTCGACCTGCCGGGCTTCGACGTGCTGTTCGAGGCCCAGTGGATCCACCGCGCAGCGCCCGCCGCGGCGGGGATGCCGTGGGAGGTCGTCCGCGACCCCGCCACGCTGGCGGGGTGGGAGCGGGCGTGCTTCGCGGGCGAGGTCACGGACCTGTTCCCGCCCGCCCTCCTGACGGAGGCGACGATCGTGTACGACCGCGTCAACGCCCATGGCGCGGTGCTCACCGCTACCGGCCCGGCCGTGGGCGTGTCGAACGTCTTCGGCCCCGACCCCTGGCCGGGCGTCCTCGCCACGGCCGCCGCCCTGTTCCCCGGCCGCCCCCTGGTCGGCTACGAGACCGACCCGGAGCCCGCCCTCCACCACGGCTTCACCACCATCGGCCCCCTCCGCGTCTGGCTCAAGCCATGAGAGCCGGGCGCTTTCATGGGGCCCCGTTCACATGGACGGACCGTACCTGAACCTGCACACTCAAGACATGGTGTGGGCAGGCAGGTCCGCTGTGGAGATCGCGACGGCCGTCCGGCGCGGGGAGGTCGCCGCCACGACCGTCGTCGAGGAGCACCTGCACGTCATCGCCGAGCGCGATCCCCGGATCCGCGCGTTCCGGCTGGTCCGGGAGCAGGCCGTGGACGAGGCGCGGCTGTTGCGGAAACGGCGTGACCTGGCCGAGCTGCCGCTGGCCGGGGTGCCGGTGGCGGTCAAGGACAACCTGCAGGTGGCCGGCGAGGCCCCCCGCGCCGGGTCCGCCGCGACGTCCGACGCGCCTGCTTCTGAGGACCACCCGGCCGTGGCCCGGCTGCGCGCCGCGGGCGCCGTGATCGTGGGGCTGACGAACCTGCCCGAGCTGGCCCTCGTCGCGTTCGGCGACAGCGCGTACGGCGTCGTCCGCAACCCGTGGGACCTCTCGCGCACGGCCGGCGGCTCGTCGTCCGGCAGCGCCGCGGCCGTGGCGGCGGGCATGGTGCCGCTCGCGCTCGGCAACGACGGCATGGGATCGTTGCGGATCCCGGCGGCCTGCTGCGGAGTGCTCGCCATCAAGCCGGGCCCCGGGCTGGTGCCGCCGCCGTCGGACGACTGGGACCGGCTCGCCGAGAACGGCCCCTTCGCCACCACCGCGGCCGACCTGGCGCTCGCGCTGTCGGTGCTGGCCGGCGACCCGTCGCTGGCGGAGGCGTGGCGCGGCGGGCGGCGGGTGGAGCCGCCGAAACCCATGCTGCGCTCGGTCTGGGCGGACGAGGACCAGGTATGGGAGCCGCAGCCGCCGCCGGACGGGCCCGAGCCGTTCGACCTGCGGGTGGCCTACGCCGCGCAGCCACTGCCGGTGGGCCTGCCGATGGACCGGGAGTTCCGGGCGGCCGTACGCGCGGCGGCGGAGACGTTGCGGGTGGCCGGGCACACGATCGTCGAGCACGACCACCGGCTGCCCTTCTGGCTGGGACCGGCCACGGTCGCGACCTGGCTCGGCCGCGCCGCCTCCTCCGCCGGTGACCTCGACCGTCCTCGCCTCGAACGACGCACGCGCGCGCTCGTCCGTGCCGGACGGGTGCTCGGCGCGCTCGGGTTGGACGGCGTACGCGGCCGGCAGCGCTGGAGCGGCTACGGCGCCGACCAGTGGTTGGGCAGGGCCGACGTGCTGGTCATGCCGGCCCTGGCCGCCGTGCCGCCCGTGGCCGAGCGCTGGGGCGAACGCGGGTTCCTGCGCAACGCCCTGACCAACGTCAGGTACGCGCCGGCGACCGGCGCGTGGAACATGTGCGGCTGGCCCGCGATGACCGTCCCGCTGGCCACCCACTCCACCGGGATGCCGATCGGCGTGCAGCTCGTCGCCCCGCCGGGCGGCGAGCCGCAGCTGCTCGGCCTGGCCGCCCAGCTCCAGGCCGTCCACCCCCCGACCAGAGCGCCCGGCTTCTCCTTCTGAGGGTTCGCGCTGCTCAGAGCGACGGGGCCCGTGGCCCGATCCGCGATCGGGCCACGGGCTCTTCGGTCACTGAACCTGGTCGGTCAGCCTCGCCAGATCCGCGAAGGATCGGCCGCCGTTGGCGGCGGTCCCCTCGGCGGAGGCCTGGCCGCCCAGGAGGACGATCAAGGCATCCGCGTCGCGGACCAGTACGGCCCTGGCGTTCTCGTCGGCCACCTTCGCGGCCGCCTCCCGGAACTTGCCCAGGTGGTGGAGCGCCTGCTCGGGATGAGCCTTCACGTCGCTCGCGCTCGCCGACTTCAGGAAGTTGGCCAGCTGGGCTCCGAGCGGCCCGTCGACCTCGAACCTGCCGAGCAGCGTGGCGAGGTCGCCGAACGACGTGGTCACCGTCAGCGTCACCGCCTGCTCGGTCGCGTTGCCGGCCTTGTCGGTGGCGGTCACGGTGATCTGGTGGGTGCCGAGTGCGAGCGTGGACAGGTCGAGCCGCTCACCGAGCTTCAGCTCTTCGCCGTCCAGCGTGGCCGCCACCGTGTCGATGCCCGAGCCCTCGTCCTTTCCTTCGGCGGTCACCGTGACCTGGGCGCTGTCGCCGTACTTCCCGTCGCCGGTCAACCCGCCGACGGTCAGCTCGGGCTTGGTGGCGTCCAGCTTCAGCGTGACGTCCTTGGCCGCCTCCTGGTTACCGGCCTTGTCGGTGGACCGGAAGGACACCTTGTGCGTCCCGTCGTCGTCGACCTTGAACGGGTCGGTGTAGGCGGCCCAGTCGCCGTCGTCCACCTTGTACTCGGTCTTCGCGACTCCGGAGCCCTCGTCGGCGGCCGTCAGGGTGACGGTCACCGGCGCGGTGTACCAGCCGGTCGGCTGCTCAGCCGGGTCGAGCGCGGCCTTCGTCACCGGGGCCTTGTCGTCCTCGGGGGTGAGCTCCTTGATGCGGATGTTGCGGAACGCCACCTCGTCACCGGCGCCGTGGTTCTGGATGCCCACGTACCCTTGCTCGAGAGAACGCGCCGGGTCGGTGTTGGTGAAGTCGTTGATCTTCACCCCGTTGAGGAAGATCTGCAGGTGCTCGCCCTCCACCCGGATCTCGTAGGCGTTCCACTGGCCCGGCGGGTTGAGCGCGGCGTCGCGGGCGGCCAGATCGGCGGACTTGAAGCCGTAGACCGAACCCGTGGTCCTGTCCGGGGCGTCGGTGGCGTCGATCTGGATCTCGTAACCGTTGTTCACCGCAGACCACGGGTCGTCGGAGGCGGGGAAGCCGATGAAGACGCCGGAGTTGTCGTCGCCGTCCATCTTCCAGTCCAGCTTGAGGGAGTAGGAGCCGTACTCCTTCGCCTTGTACCAGAACAGGCCCATGCCGCCCTGGGAGGTGAGGGTGCCGTCGGCGTTGGCGAAGCTGCCGGGCCCGGCCTGCTCCCAGCCCTCCGTGTCGCCGTTGTAGATCGATGTGTAACCGGCCTCGGGACGGCAGTCGGCATTGACCTCGCCCATGGCGTAGTTGATGCCGCCGAGCAGGTGCTTGAGGAAGTCGGGCTCGGCGAAGGACTCCCTCGTGTGCCCGCCACCGGTGTAGAAGGACCGGCCGCCCTCGTACTCCTTGCACCAGGCGATCGGGTGGTCGTCGCCCATGCGGCCGCCGGAGTAGGAGGACTCGTCGAGCGTGGCCAGTACGTGGGCGGTGGAGCGGGCGTTGGTCCGGTAGTCGTACCACTCGTCCGTGCGGTTCCACAGCGAGCCGAGGTGGGCGGTCGCCGGGTGCGCCCGGTCCTCCACCTTGATCGTCGCCGGCTGGATCGCCGGGTGGGAGGCGAACCACGCCCCGACCAGCTCGCCGTAGAACGGCCACTCGTACTCGGTGTCCGCCGCGGCGTGCACGCCGACGAAGCCGCCGCCCGCCTTGATGTAGCTCTCGAAGGCGGCCTGCTGGGCGTCGTTGAGCACGTCGCCCGTCGTGCTGAGGAAGATCACCGCCTTGTACTTCGCCAGGTTGTCCGTGGTGAAGGCACCGGGGTCCTCGGTCGCGGTGACGTCGAAGCCCAGGTCCTTGATCGCCTGGATGCCCGCCGGGATCGAGTCGTGCCGGAAGCCGGCCGTACGCGAGAAGACCAGGACGTCGCCTTCGCCCTCGCCGCCGCCCTCGGCCAGGAGGGTGAAGTCGTCCACGTCGAACAGCGCGCCGGAGCCGCCGGTGAAGACCAGGTAGAGCTCCGTCGCGCCGGCCGGTGCCTGCGACAGCGGCGTGGAGACGTCGACGAAGGTCTCCCAGCCGCCGGTCACCGGGACGCTCACCCTGCCGAGCAGCGTGCCGGTCGCCGAGCCGGCGCGCACCTCGATGGTGCCGCCGACGCCTCCGGAGGAGACACGGGCGGTGAACATCTTGGCGTCGCTCAGCTCGTACGGCTTGAACGAGATCCACTCGCCGTTGTTGATGTCGCCGACCGTCCTGCCGCCGTGGGCGGGAGCCTTGTCGATCTTGGACACGCCCGACATCGCCGTGTAGTGCTCGGCCTGCCGGTGCCGCGGCTGCAGGATGTGCTGGGTCTTGGTGGTCAGCCCGCCCTTGTCGGTGTACGAGGCGTCGAACACCGCGAAGATGTTCGCGGCGTCGTCGTGCTCACCGTCGACGGGGATGGTCAACTCGCCCGAGCAGCCGTTCTCCGAGCTGATCTGGTGACCGTGGCCGTCGTGTCCGAGCACGTAGGTCACCGTGACCTTCTCGCAGTCGATCTCCGGTTCCTCGGGGTCCGTCACCTTGACGGTGAAGGGCACGGTGTCGCCCCACTGGAACAGCCGGCCTTCGGCCGGCGTCTCCAGGGTCACGGTGGGCGCGGTGTTGCCCACCGTGATCTGCACGCTCGCCGTGCCGGTGTTACCCGCCGGGTCGCTCACCGTGAGCGTGGCGGTGTACGTGCCGTCGTCGGTGTAGGTCTTGACCGGGTTCGCGTCGGTGGACGTGGTGTCGTCCCCGAAGTCCCAGGCGTACGTGATCGCCGCGCCCTCCGGGTCGGCCGAGCCCTCCGAGGAGAAGGTGACGGTCAGCGGGGTCTTCCCCGAGGTCTTGTCGGCCTCGGCCACCGCGACCGGCGAGCGGTCGCGGCCCTTGATGTACTCGATCCGGTAGACCGCGGAGTTCTCGTCGCCGCCGAAGTAGCCGGAGCCGTAGTCGAGCACGTACAGCGCGCCGTCCGGGCCGATCGCCATGTCCATCACCTGGGTGCCGGTCCAGGGGAAGTCGGAGATGGCGCCGGCGGTCCCGTCGGCGTTCACGTCGATCGCCTTGATCCATTGGCGGCCGAACTCGCCCGCGAAGAAGTGGCCGTCCATGTCCTCGGGCAGCTTGACGGCGGACTTCAGGTCGGCGTCGTAGTGATAGACGGGGCCGCCCATCGGGGACTCCGAGCCGCCGCCGAACTCCGGCGGAGAGCCGCTGTCACCTCCGTACTTGATCCACGCCGGCTGCGCGGGGGGCAGCTTGGGCAGACCGGTGTTGCGGAAGGAGTTGTTGACCGGGCCGCCCGTGGCGCAGTCGTACTTCTGGCCGGCGGGCCCCGACGGGAAGGTGTACTCGTTGTAGGTCTCGGCGAGCGTGTTGGTGCCCGTGCAGTACGGCCAGCCGTAGTTGCCGGGGCCGGTCACGCGGTTGAACTCGACCTGGCCGCTCGGCCCGCGGTTGGGGTCGGAGCTGCCCGCGTCCGGGCCGTAGTCGCCGACGTACACGATGCCGGTCGTCTTGTCGACGCTCAGGCGGTAGGGGTTGCGGAAGCCCATCGCGTAGATCTCGGGCCGGGTGTTCTCGGTTCCCGGCGGGAACAGGTTGCCTTCGGGGACGTCGTACGTCCCGTCGGGATTGACCTTGATCCGCAGGATCTTGCCACGCAGGTCGTCGGTGTTGCCGGAGCTGCGCTGGGCGTCGTAGGCCGGGTTCCGGTCGGTGCGCTCGTCGATCGGCGAGTAGCCCGCCGAGTCGAAGGGGTTGGTGTCGTCGCCGGTCGACAGGTAGAGGTTGCCCGCGGCGTCGAAGTCGATGTCGCCACCGACATGGCAGCAGATGCCGCGGTCGGCCGGCACGTCGAGCACCTTCACTTCGCTGGACATGTCCAGCGTCCAGTCCGGCTTGACGGTGAACCGCGACAGACGGTTCACCCCCTGCCAGGCCGAGAAGTCGGTGCCCGTGGCCGGGGCGTCGCCCGCAGGGGTGTCCAGGCGGGGCGCGTAGTAGAGGTAGATGAACCGGTTGGTGGCGAAGCCGGGATCGGCCGCCACCCCCTGGAGCCCCTCCTCGTCGTGCGTGTAGACGTTCAGAGCGCCGACCACGCTGGTGTCGCCGGTCGCGTCCGTGCGCCGCAGGGTCCCGTCACGCGAGGTGTGCAGCACCGACAGGTCGGGCAGCACGGCCATCGTCAGGGGTTCGCCCATCTCGTCGACGCCCTTGGCAAGCTCGACGCGCTGGTAGTCCGCAGGGTCGATGGCCGCCGGGTGTGCCTGGGCGGGAGCGGCCATGGGGAGCACGGTCAACCCCGCGAGGGGCAGGAGTAAGGCGCAGATCCGCGCCGTCCATCGGGAGGCGCGAGGGGTCCGCCTGGGGGGCATGGGCGGGCTTCCTTTCACTGATCGGCGGTATGGCCCGGCACGGGATCAGCGGAGAGGAGAGCGACATGCCGCCGAGGGCATTCGCTTCACAGTTCCTCCGCATATGCCGTGATTGCCCCGAAGGTAAGCCGCTTTTGGCGATCTGTGAAGAGCTTCTTCTGATATTCGAAGGACTTTCGCCGACCGTCGTCAAAAGCGTCCGTGGCCATCCAGCCCCAGGGCTGGATGGCCACGCACCACTCGCCGCGCTCGCGGTCGAGGTCCGAGCCTCGGACCTGACCGAAGGCTCAGACGCCGATCGGATGCCAGACGGTCTTGGTCTCCAGGAACCGCGTCATCCGGGCGATGCCGGGATCGGCGCTCCAGTCCTCCTCGACCGGTCGCGCCACCCGCTTGAGGTTCTCGGCCGCCGCCTGCTCGCACGAGAGCGCCAGGTCCGGGTCGGCCACCCCGGTCAGGTCGAGCCCGTTGACGTCCATGTGCGCGGACAACCACGGGGCCAGCTCGGCCTGCCGTCCGGTGAGGATGTTGACCACGCCACCGGGCAGGTCGGAGGTGGCCAGGACCTCGGCCAGCGTGATCGACGGCAGCGGCGCCGGCTCGGAGGCCACCACGACGCAGGTGTTGCCGGTCACGATCACCGGCGCGACCACCGACACCAGGCCGAGCAGCGGATCGGCGGGCGCGACGATCGCCACCACCCCGGTCGGCTCGGGCGTCGACAGGTTGAAGTACGGCCCGGCGACGGGGTTGGCCGCCCCGTGCAGCGCGGCGATCTTGTCGGACCACCCCGCGTACCAGACCAGCCGGTCGATGGCGGCGTCCACCCGCTCCAGCGCGGCCCGCTTGCCGCCACCGAGCTCGTCGGCGAACTGCGCGCGCCGCCCCTCCAGCATCTCCGCGACGCGGTAGAGGATCTGCCCCCGGTTGTACGGGGTCGCGCCCGACCAGCCGGCGAACGCCTTGCGCGCGGCCACCACCGCGTCGCGGGCGTCCTTGCGCGAGGCCAGCGAGGCGTTGGCGAGGAAGTCTCCCTTGGCCGAGGTCACGGGGTAGGACCTCCCACTCTCAGAGCGCGGGAACGCCCCTCCGATATACAGCTTGTAGGTCTTTCTGACGGACAACCTACTCATCGCCCCGACCCCTCCACGTGGACTCCTGCGACATCTGGACGGGCACGAAGACCTGACCGCACCGGCTCACGCCGCAGCGGTGGGCGTACCAGCCGACCCGCGTGGGACGGCCGGCCCTGGCGAAGGCGTGCCCCCGGGTGGCCTGGGCGCGCCGCGCGGCCCGCCGGCTCCGGCGATGATCACACATCAAGGTACGCCTCCAGCCCGTGCAGCCCGCCCTCGCGGCCGAAGCCGGACTCCTTGTAACCGCCGAACGGCGAGGCGGGGTCGAACTTGTTGAACGTGTTGGCCCACACGACGCCGGCCCGCAGCCGCTCGGCCGTCCACAGGATGCGCGAGCCCTTCTCGGTCCACACGCCGGCCGAGAGCCCGTACGGCGTGTTGTTGGCCTTCTCGACCGCCTCGGCGGGGGTGCGGAAGGTCAGCACCGACAGCACCGGACCGAAGACCTCCTCACGGGCGATGGTGTGGGACTGCGCGACCCCGGTGAACAACGTCGGCGGGAACCAGAAGCCCCTGTCGGGCAGCTCACACGCGGGCGACCAGCGCTCGGCGCCCTCCGACTCGCCCAGCTCGCTGAGCCGGCGGATCCTGGCCAGCTGCTCGGCGGAGTTGACCGCGCCGACGTCGGTGTTCTTGTCGAGCGGGTCGCCCACCCGCAGCGTGGCGACGCGCCGCTTGAGGGCGGCGAGCAGCTCGTCCTGGATCGACTCCTGCACCAGCAGCCGCGACCCGGCGCAGCAGACGTGACCCTGGTTGAAGAAGATGCCGTTGACGATGCCCTCGACGGCCTGGTCGATGGCGGCGTCCTCGAACACGATGTTGGCGGCCTTGCCGCCCAGCTCCAGGGTGAGCTTCTTGCCGGTGCCGGCGACCGTGCGGGCGATGATCCGCCCGACCTCGGTGGAGCCGGTGAAGGCCACCTTGTCGACGTCGGTGTGGGCCACGACGGCCGCGCCCGTCTCGCCGGCGCCGGTGACGATGTTGACCACGCCGGGCGGCAGCTCGGCCTGGCGGCAGATGTCGGCGAACAGCAGCGCGGTCAGCGGCGTCGTCTCGGCCGGCTTGAGCACCACCGTGTTGCCGCAGGCCAGCGCCGGGGCGATCTTCCAGGCCAGCATGAGCAGCGGGAAGTTCCACGGGATCACCTGCCCGGCGACCCCGAGCGGCTTGGTGCCGAACCCGGCGTACTCCAGCTTGTCGGCCCAGCCCGCGTAGTAGAAGAAGTGGGCCGCCGCCTGCGGCAGGTCGAAGTCGCGCGACTCGCGGATCGGCTTGCCGTTGTCGAGCGACTCCAGCACCGCGAGCTCTCGCGCCCGCTCCTGGATGATGCGGGCGATGCGGAACAGGTATTTCGCGCGCTCGCCGCCGGGCAGCGCGCTCCAGACGCCGAACGCCTTGCGCGCCGCCTGAACGGCCCGGTCGACGTCGTCGGAGGTGGCCGTGGCGACCTCCGCCAGCGTCTCCTCGGTGGCCGGGTTGACCGTCTTGAACGGCTTGCCCGACCCTTCGACGAACTCGCCGTTGACGAACAGCCCGTACGACGACCGCAGGTCGACGACGTCACGTGATTCCGGCGCGGGGGCGTACTCGAAGATCGCCATCATCAGTCCAGGGTGAAGTAGTCGGGGCCGGCGTAGCGTCCGGTGGCCAGCTTCTCGCGCTGCATCAGCAGGTCGTTGAGCAGCGAGGACGCGCCCAACCTGAACCACTCGGGGGTCAGCCAGTCGTCGCCGGCCGTCTCGTTGACCAGCACGAGGTTCTTGATCGCGTCTTTGGTCGTACGGATGCCGCCCGCGGGCTTGACGCCGATCTGCCGCCCGGTGGCCGCGCGGAAGTCACGCACCGCCTCCAGCATGATCAGCGTCACCGACGGCGTGGCGGCGGGGGACACCTTGCCGGTGGAGGTCTTGATGAAATCGGCCCCGGCCAGCATCGCCAGCCAGGACGCGCGGCGCACGTTGTCGTAGGTGGCGAGCTCGCCGGTCTCGAGGATCACCTTCAGGTGGGCGTCGCCGCAGGCGGCCTTCACCGCGGTGATCTCGTCGTACACCTTCTTGTAGCGGCCGGACAGGAACGCGCCGCGGTCGATCACCATGTCGATCTCGTGGGCGCCGTCGGCGACGGCCCGCTCGGTCTCGGCGATCTTGACATCGAGCGTGGAGCGGCCGCTGGGGAACGCGGTGGCCACCGAGGCGATCTTGACGGGCGTGCCGGCGAGCGCCTCGGCCGCGACCGCGACGAGGTCGGGGTAGACGCAGACGGCGGCCACCGAGGGGGCGCCGCCGCCGGGACGGACGGCCTTGGCGCACATCGCGCGCACCTTGCCGGCCGTGTCGGCTCCTTCGAGGGTGGTCAGGTCGACCATGGAGATGGCCAGGTCGATGGCCTGGGCCTTGGCCGTGGTCTTGATCGAACGGGTGCCGAGCATCGCCGCCCGCTGGTCGGCGCCGACCCGGTCAACCCCGGGTAGGCCGTGCAGGAAGGCTCGCAACGCCGCGTCGGACGAAGCGACGTCGGTGAGCGAGGTAGTCACAGTTGACACCTAGACAGCATCGCCGACCAGGGCCGCCACTTCCAAACCGGATCACCCTAGGGCACTCGCCCCCGCGGTCCTAGGTATGCCGTACGCCCCTGAGCTTCGGAGATAGGGCATCCACCCGATGTGGGAGAGGGGGCCTTAGCACGAACCTTAAAGATGTCAGGAAAAAGTGCGAATCGGCAGGAGAACTTCGGTGAATCCCGAGATCGGATACCAGCTCATGAAGACCACCGCGGACGAACTGCACCGCGCGGCCGCCGAACACCGGCTGGTACGCGACGTGCAGCGGCACAACAAGGCCGAGCGCCGCTCGTTCTTCGGCAAGCGCCGTACCTCATGACCGCCCCACGAGAGCCCGGCCATCTCCTCACCCATGGCCGGGCCTCAGCGCCCCCTTGACCGGGCGGCAGATACCCCCAAAAGGTGTCGAAAGTTGCTCATGGGACGTGAAATGCTGAATGACATGCGGGGACGTTCTGTCAGTCCCGTCTTCGTGGGGCGGGAAGAGGAGGTCGCCACTCTGGCCGAGTGCTTCGAGGAGGCCAGGAAAGGGGCGATGACGGCCGTCCTGCTGGGTGGCGAGGCAGGGGTCGGCAAGACCAGGCTCGTCCAGCGCTTCGCCGAGCAGTGCACGGCCCTCGGCGCCCACGTGCTGTTCGGTGGCTGCATCGAGCTGTCCACCGAGGGCCTGGCGTACGCGCCCTTCACCGCCACGCTGCGCCAGCTCGTCCGCGAGCAGGGCCCGGCGGCGGTCACGAAGCTGCTGCCCGACGGCGCCGAGCGCGACCTCGCCCGGCTGCTGCCCGAGTTCGGCGAGCCCAGCGGCGACGGCGAGACCGACACCGGCCGCGCCCGCCTCTTCGAGCAGTTCCTCACCCTGCTCGAACGCCTCTCCGAGTGCCGCCCGACTGTCCTCGTCATCGAGGACATCCACTGGGCCGACCGCTCCAGCCGCGACCTCATCGCGTTCCTCAGCCGCAACCTGTACATCCCGCGGGCCCTGATCGTCATGACGTACCGCTCCGACGACCTGCACCGCCAGCACCCGCTGCGGCCGGTGCTGGCCGAGCTGGGCCGGGTCCAGGGCGTGCACCGGCTCGACCTGCCGCGCCTGTCGCGTGACGAGGTCGGCCAGCAGATGACCGCGATCCTCGGCAGCACCCCCGAGTACGCCAAGGTCCAGAAGGTCTACGAACGCAGCGAGGGCATCCCGCTGTTCGTGGAGGCCATGCTGGAGAGCGGCGACGAGTGCACGTTCCCCGACTCCATGAACGACCTCATCCTCGGCTCCGTCGAGCGCCTGCCGGAGGAGACCCAGCGTGTGCTGCGCGTCGCCGCCGCGGGCGGCATCCGGGTCGGCCACGCGCTGCTGGCGGCCGTGAGCGGCCTGTCCGACGTCGAGCTGGAGACCGCCCTGCGCCCGGCCATCGCCGGCAACGTCCTGCAGATCGCCGACGGCCGCGCGTACGTCTTCCGGCACGCCCTCATCCGCGAGGCCGTCCACGACGAGCTGCTGCCGGGCGAGCACCAGCGCCTGCACCGCAGGTTCGCCGAGGAGATCTCGAAGGACCGCGGGCTCGTCCCGCCGGGCCGCGCCGCCGTCGAGCTGGCCCACCACTGGTTCGGCGCCCGCGACGACCGCTGGGCCCTGATCTCGGCCTGGGATGCGGCGCTGGAGTCGTTCAAGTCGTTCGCCTACACCGAGGCCATCCCGCTGCTCGAACGCGTCCTCATGCTGTGGGACCGGGTGGACGACGCGGCCGGGCTCATCGGCGCCGACCACACCGCCGTCCTGGAACGCGCCGCCGAGGCCGGCGGCGCGGGCGGCGACGTGGACAAGGGCGCGAAGTTCGTGAAGGCCGCCCTGGCGGAGCTGGACGAGACCCGCGAGCCGGAGCGGGTGGCCCAGCTCATCGTGCGCCGCACGCCGTTCATCGACTCCAAGGGCAAGCCCGGCGTCATCGAGGACCTCCGCCACGCGCTGCGCCTCGTCTCCGGCTCCAGCCGCGACCGCGCCGAGGTCCTCACGCCGCTGAGCCGCCACCTGATGCTGCGCGGCGAGATCGACGAGGCGAACGAGCTCATCGACGAGGGCCTGCGCCTGGCCAGGAAGTACGGCGACGCCTGCCTGGAGGCCGACCTGCTGCTGAACATGGGGCTCGGCCACTCGCTCAACGGCGACATGGAGTCGACCATCCGGGTCAACGAGCAGGCGCTGCGCATCGGCCGGGAGGCCGACTCCGGCCGCGTGATCCTGCGGGCGATCGGCAACAGCATCGACGCCCTGCTCGACATGGGCCGCCACGACGAGGCCCTGCGCATGTCGGAGGACGGCTGGCGGATCGCCAAGAAGTACGGCCGGCTGCGCGCCAGCGGCCTGTTCATCAAGAACAACTGGGCCGAGTCGCTGGAGGCGCTCGGCCGCTGGGACGAGGCCGTCGAGATCGTCGAAGGCGCGCTCAGCCACGGCCCCGTGCTGCGCACCCGGCACTCGCTGCTGCGGGTGCGCGCCGACATCGCCCTGGCCAGGGGCGAGCTGACGCTCGTCGAGAGCATCCTGTCGGAGATCGGCGTCTTCAAGGGCCGCCGCGAGGAGTACATCCAGGACGTCATCAGCAACGCGCGGATGCGCATCGGCTGGTTCCTGAGCCGGGGAGAGCGCGGCGCCGCGCTGGAGGAGGCCGAGCGGGTGCTCGCGCATCCCCGGCAGTCGAGCAAGGCCGTGCTCAGCTGGCGGCTGCTCTCGCTGCTGCGCACCGTCTGCGACGCCGCCCACGAGATCGAGCCGCAGCGTACGGCGGCTCTGCGCGAACACGCCGCCGGGGTGGCCACCGAGCTGTCGGTCATCGGACCGGTCGTGGAGGCGTACCGGCTGTCGTACAGCGGGGACTTCGACGCCGCGGCGGCGGCCTGGGAGCGGCTCCAGCGCCCGCACAACGCGGCCATGGCCCTGCACCGGGCCGCCGGGGCCGCCGCGCACGGCGGCGACCGGGAGGGGGCGGCGGCCCGGCTGAAGAAGGCGCTGCCGCTGGCGCAGGCGCTGCGCGCGACCCCGCTGACCGAGCGGATCGAGACGCTCCTGCGGCGGGTGGGCGGCGGCCCGGCGGCGCCGGAGCAGTCCGAGCTGCTGACGCCGCGCGAACGCGAGGTGCTGCGCCTGGTGGCCCAGGGCCGCACCAACCGGGACATCGCCGCCGAGCTGTTCATCTCGGCGAAGACGGTGAGCGTGCACGTGTCCAACATCCTGGCCAAGCTCGGCGTCACCACCCGCGGCGAGGCCGCCGCGGCGGGCCACCGCCTGTCGCTGCTGTCCCGCTAACGAGCGAGCGCCTGCACCAGCAGGACGACGCCGAAGATCGCGAACGCGGCTGCGGCGCCGTACCGGACGGCCTTCTCCGGCAGGTGGCGGCCCATCAGCCGGCCGACCAGGATGGCGAGCGCGTCGGCCGCGACCATGCCCACCGTGGAGCCGATCCACGTGCCCACCCAGCCGTGCTGCGTGGCCAGCGTGACCGTGGCCAGCATGGTCTTGTCACCCAGCTCGCTGAGGAAGAACGCCACGGTGACCGCGATGAGCGCGTTCCTGGTGACCCGCTGGGCCTTGCGCGACTCCTCCTCGGTCAGCTCGTCGCCGCGCAACGTCCACAGCGCGAACCCGAGGAAGGCCACCCCCGCCACCACCTCGATGGCGGTGGTCGGCAGCGCGTCCCCGATCAGGCCGCCCACGGCGACGCTCAGCAGGTGCACGACGGTCGTGGCGATCGTGATGCCCAGGAGCACAGGGCCGATCTTGAAACGGGTGGCGAACGTCATCGCCATCAGCTGGCTCTTGTCCCCCAGCTCGGCCACGAAAATGGCGACGAGACTGATCCAGAACGCTTCCAACGGTCCCCTTCCGCGCGACCGGGCCGGAAGCGAAACCCGGGGAGTTGTCGGGCACGGCTTCGGCCCGGCAGCATCGTGTCGAATGGCTGCCAGGCCGAAGGTCTCGTCCGCCCGCATGAGGCCCGCGTGACCGGGCGCGCGAACGCGCCAGTGTGTCGATCACACGATTGGGACTACTCCCCTTCGGAAATTCTCAGACACCTTAACAGGAGCGGCGGCTCGCCTATTCCCCGAGGGAGCAGCAGACCAGCACCGGCTCGTTGACCAGCGTCACCCCGAACTTCTCGCGCACCCCGTCACGCACCTCCCTGGCCAGCGCCAGCAGGTCGTTCGTGGTGCCGCTCCCGTCGGGGTTGGTGAGCGCGAGCGTGTGCTTGGTGGAGATGCGTACGGGCCCGCGTTCGTAGCCCTTCGGGTAGCCGGCCTGCTCGATCAGCCACGCGGCAGGCACCTTGACCAGGTCGTCGGGCATCTCCCAGCGCGGATGCCCGGGAGCGCGCACCGCCAGCTCCGCGGCCTGCTCGGCCGGCAGCAGCGGATTGGTGAAGAACGAGCCCGCGCTGCGGCTGTCGGGATCGGCCGGGTCGAGCACCATGCCCTTGCCGCGGCGCAGCTCCAGCACCGTCTCACGCGCCGCCGCGAGCGGCACCCGGCCGCCGATCCCGGTCTGCAGCCTGGCGGCCAGCTCCGCGTAGGCCACCGGCCCGGACAGCTCGGAGACCTCCAGCGCGTACGTGACCGCCAGCACGACGTAACGCGCTGGGTCACGCTTGAAGACGCTGTCGCGGTAGGAGAAGCCGCACTGCCGCGCCTCCAGGTCGACGACGTGCCGCGTCAGCCGGTCGTAGGCGCGGACGCACCGGATGGTCTGGGAGACCTCCTGGCCGTACGCCCCGACGTTCTGGATGGGGGTCGAGCCGACCAGGCCGGGCACGCCGGACAGGCACTCGATGCCCGACCAGCCCTCGCCCGCCGCGCGGACCACGAGCGCGTCCCAGTCTTCGCCCGCCTCGGCGGTGACGACCACCTGCTCGCCGTCGCGCGAGACCGACACGCCCCGGGTGACCACCCTGATGACCAGCCCGTCGAAGCCCTCGTCGGCCACCACGACGTTGCTGCCGCCACCGAGCACCAGCGTCGGCACGCCGTTCCTGTCGGCCTCGGCGACCAGCGACACGAGCTCCTCCGCCGTCGTGGCCTCGGCGAACTCGCGGGCCGGCCCTCCCAGGCGCAGCGTGGTGTACGGCGCGATCATCTCCATGAGCACCTAGCTTAGGAGGCGCGCAGCATGCGCAACACCTCGCCGTAGTTGCGCCGGGCCTCCCGGTCACGGTAGTCGGGCGCGACGGCGTGCGGCTCCAGCGCGACCACCGGCAGCGGCTCTTCCGGCACCACCAGGTCGCCCGGCAGCGCCAGCGACAGCTCCAGGTCGGCGTTGCCGGCATAGCGGGCCTCCGCCGGCAGCGCGCGGAACGCCTGCGCCCTGCGCACCGCCATGAGCTCCCCGGTCAGCGCCCGCACCTTGCCCGGCCCGGCCGGCCGCGGCTCGCCGTCCCCCGGCTCCGCGCCCTTCCAGCCGGCCGCCACCGCGCCCTCCGCGACCGCCGCGATCAGCGGGGTCAGCGCGTCGCCGCGCAGCAGGACGTACGTCTCCATCAGCACGTGCACCTCGGACTCGTCCAGCTGCAGCAGCTTCATCCGGCTCTCGCCCCACGTCGCGGTGCCGCCGCGCCAGTGCGGCGTCTCGGCGACGTGCCAGGCGGTGATCCGTTCCGGATACCGCTCGGCCAGCTCGCGCAGCACGTCGCCGGCACCGTCCACGTTGCCGAGGTCGAGTGCGAGCACCCGGGCGCGCGTGTGGTCCATCACCGACAACACGCTCTTCATGACGTCGTCGGGCCAGCCGTCGACCAGCAGGCTCACCGTGGCGGTGACCTCCTGGATCTCCATGCGCTGCCGCTCGACGTTGACGCCGAGGGTGTCGAGGCGGTTGGTGGCCAGCGTGCCGTCCCAGGTGCGCTGGGCGTGCAGCATGCCGTCGCCGCGGTCGCCGTGCTGCTCGGGGTCGCCGGAGAAGCCGAGCTCGGCGGCCGGGTTCATCCGGGCGTGCTCTCCCGCCGGTCTGGCACCCGCCGTGCCCACGCCGGTCGCCGCGCCAGGCCGCCTCCCCCGGGCGGGGGCCGTCGCGCCGCCCGCCGTGTCACGCCCGGTGCTGACCGTCCCGGCGATCTGCTCGACCCGCGCGGGGCGCAGGTGTCCAGGACTCCGGGCGTCGGTCACAGCGGAGACGGGGATCGATCGAACCGTGGGCCAGACATCACTCATAGCTGAACCCGCTACCCGGCAGAGGGCCGCCCTATCAGGTGAGCTGCACCACGGCACGCGCCTTCGACAACACCCGCACGTCGCCCGACTTCGCGGTCAGCGCGATCACCACCCGCTTGTCCTCGAGCTTCTCCTCCACCACGCCGCTGACCGTGATCACGGCCCCCATGTCGTCGTCGGGCACCACCACCATCGAGGAGAACCGCACCCCGAAGTCGACCACCGCGCCCGGATCACCCGCCCAGTCCGTGACGAATCGTCCGGCCTGCGCCATCGTGTACATCCCGTGCGCGATCACGTCCGGCAACCCGACCATCCTGGCGAAACGCTCGTTCCAGTGGATCTGGTTGAAGTCGCCGGACGCGCCCGCGTACATCACGAGGTCCAGCCGGCGCACGTTGTAGTCGACGGGCGGCAGCTCCTGACCGACCTCGACCTCGTCGTACCTCACCGCGGCGGTCATCTCAGGCGGCCCCTCCGCGCTCGACGATCGTGTTGTACGTCACGCAGACCGGCTCGCCCTCGACCGTCGTCACGTCGCTCCTGATCGTCAGCAGCTCGTTCTGCCCGGCCGTGCGGATGTCGGTGATCGTGGAGGTCAGGACCAGTTGGTCGCCGGCGTGGATGGGGCGGACGTACTCGAAGCGCTGCTCGCCGTGGACGACCATGGCGACGTTCACCCCCAGGCCGGGGTCCACCAGCGCCTCGCCGCCGCTCTGCAGGCTGAACACGATGGGGAACGTGGGTGGCGCGACCACGTCGGGGTGACCTGCGGCCCGGGCGGCCTCCTGGTCGCGGTAGAGCGGGTTGCTGTCGCCGATCGCCGCCGCGAACTCCCTGATCTTCACCCGGCTGACCTCGTAGGGGGCAGTGGGCCCGTACGATTTGCCGACGAAGTCACGGTTCAAGGCCATCTGCTCCCTCGCATCTTTCCCGAGCACTACCGTCGGCGAACGCTAACGGAACAACGTTCGGCCGGCGGGGTTGATGGCCTTGATTTTGCCCACGGCCAGGGCTTTCACGCCCGGGAGTCAGCCGGTGACGGGGTTGCGGCGGAGCATCGCGGCGGCCGCCGCCACGACCACCAGGACGAACGCCGCCAGGCCGATCAGCGAGGCATCCAGGGACGCGCCGAGACCGGTCGCGACGCCCATGCCGAGGACGGGCAGCGCGAGGCCGACGTACCCGGCGAGGAAGATCCCGGCGATGGCCTCGCCGCGCGCGCCGGCGGGGGCGAGCATCGCGGCGGTGCCCAGGGCGCCCTTGAGCAGGATCCCCGAGCCGCTGCCGGCGACCAGGCCGCCGACGAGGAAGCCGGGCGTGCTGGCCGCCAGCACGCCGGCGGCCAGCACGAGGACGCCCACCGCGGTCATCCAGAAGCCGACGGCGAGCTGACGCTGCAACGTCAGCCGGCCGAGCCCCATCTGCGCCACGGCGGCGCCGCCGAACACCAGGAACGCGGCCACCCCGGCCACGACGGGCGACGGCTGCCCGATGGCGGCCAGGAAGCTCGGCGCCAGCGAGGTGAACAGGCCCAGGATGGCGAACAGCCCGAAACTCGCGCCCGCGACCGCGAAGTAGCGCAACCGGGCGTGGGACGGCACGACCACCCGCTGCGGGCGGTACGCCCGCGCCTGCCGCACCCTGACGGTCTCCGGCACCAGCCACAACCCCACGAGCGACAGGACGAGCAGCACCAGGAACACCACGAACGGCACGGTCAGCTTGGCGTCGGCGTACTGCACCAGCACACCCGCGAGCAGCGGGCCGAGGCCGATGCCGCCCAGGTTGGCCGCCGTGGCGACCAGCGTCGGGCGGTTGTGCGAGCTACCCGGCCGGATGACGGCGTTCAGCTCGGCGAGGTACGCCGTCGCCGTCGCGGTGGCCATGCCGACGCTCAGGCCGCTCACCACCCGGGCCACGATGAGACCGGGCAGGTCCGGCCAGGCCAAGAAGAGCACGGCCGAAACGGTCTGCAACAGGATGGCGGGCAGCAGGATGCGCCGCCGCCCTCGCCAGTCGGACACATGGCCGGCCAGGAAAATGCTGATCACGACGCCGATGGAGTAGGCCGCGAAGGCCACCGTCACCATCATCGTGGAGAAATGATCACGTTCCCGATAGAGGCTCCACATCGGCGTCGGCGCCGCGGAGAAGGCCATCTCGACGGCGAAGACGTAAGCGACGATCCAGAACCCGATGCCGTGGCGGGAGCTCGACGCCCGCACCGCGGCGCTGCGCGTGGCCACGCTAACTCCTTGAAATTATCAACTATGTACCTCGCAACTATGCGGGACGGTATGCCATCTCCGCCAACAATTGATTATGTTGACAACCATCTCCAACAGAGATGGGAGGGGTGATGGACCTACGCCATCTGGAGGTCTTCCTGGCGATCGCCGAGGAGGGCACTCTCACGGCGGCCGGCGAGCGGCTGCACCTGGTGCAGTCGGGAGTCTCCAGCACGCTGCGCGCCCTGGAGAGCGAGCTCGGCGCGCCGCTGTTCATCCGTACGGCGCGCAGGGCGGTGCTCACCGACGCGGGGCTCGCGCTGTTGCCGGAGGCCAGAGCCACCCTCGCCGCGGCCGACCGCGCCCGGCAGGCCGTCGCGGAGACGCTGGCCGAGGTGCGGGGGCCGCTCGTGGTCGGCACGATGACGCCGCTGCGGGTGCTCGACCTGCCCCGGCTGCTCGCCCGCTTCCAGGCCGCCTATCCGCAGGTCACGGTGAGCATTCGGGCGTTCCCCGACGGGTCGGCCGGCCTGATCCGGGCGCTGACGGACGGCCTGCTCGACGCGGCGTTCGTCTCGATCTCCACGCCGCCGCCGGCTGGGGTGGAGCTGCGCGACCTGACCCGCCTCCCGCTACGGCTGATCCTGCCGCCCGGTCATCCGTACGCCTCCGCGCCGGACGTCTCGCTGGCCGAGCTGAGCGGGGACCGGTGGATCGACTCGCCGCCCGGGTTCGGCAACCGGGCGATCGTGGACGAGGTGTTCGCCCGGGCGTCGCTCCAGCGCTCGATCACGCTGGAGACCGCCGACGTGGCGATGATGCCCGCGTACGTACGGGCCGGGCTCGGGGTGGCGCTGGTGCCGGGTTTCGTGCCCCTCGACGGGGTCCGCGTGCAGCGCCTGCGCGGCGAGGAGCTGTGCTGGACCATGTCGCTGGCCACGGCCCGCTCAGGAAGACGCGTGGTCCGAGCCTTCACCGAAGCCGTCGCGAACGAGATGCGCCTCGTCACCCAGGAGAACCGCCCCTGACGCAGGCCCCGATATCCGGGGGCAGACACGACAAACCGGCGCCCTGTCACAGGACGCCGGTTGGTGCGCTATGGAGGGTAAGGGGGAAGAGGCTCTGCCCGGGGACCTAGCGGGTCTCGCGGTGCGCGCGGTGGCAGCGGCAGTTGGGGCAGTACTTCTTCAGCTCAAGCCGATCCGGGTCGTTACGCCGGTTCTTCCGCGTGATGTAGTTGCGGTGCTTGCACTCCTGGCAGGCCAGCGTGATCTTCGGCCTAACGTCGGTGGCAGCCACTTGGGAGTGCCTTTCTACGTTTGGGACATGGACACGCCCGTACCCAGGTCGGTGGACCTGGGTTAGGGCAGTAGCGGAGGCCGGACTTGAACCGGCGACACAACGATTATGAGCCGTTTGCTCTGCCAGACTGAGCTACTCCGCCTTTGGGCCGGTAACGACCCGGCCTCGTAGAGGATACCCGAAGCGGTGAGCACATTAGTAACTCGCCCGATCGGGTGGGGTGCTCCCAGTATGCCTCAGGAACCCCCGTCACTCGAAATCAATAACCGGCGAACCCCCGCCCGCCACCGCATCGAGGGTGATCAGCGTAGCAGCGCCCGCCACACCCCGCGAACCCGGCCACAGTGGCCGGGAACCCGGGAAGCTGAAGCAAGCATCCTCTGGGTGGGCATAACGCCGGAAAAGGGGACATTGTTCCAGCTCACAACGACGAACGCCCGGCTCCGCGTTTCTCGCGGCCGGGCGTTGTGGCTGTTCAGAAGTGGAGCCCCCAAACGGAATCGAACCGTTGACCTTCTCCTTACCATGGAGACGCTCTGCCGACTGAGCTATAGGGGCCTGTCCGGCGCTGCGGACAGGTGTAACCATACACGGCACTCAGCGATGATGCGAACTCGTTCGGGCCTCCGCCGGCTCGTCGATCGCGCGCCGCACGGGAAAGTCGATGACCTCGCACAGATCCGCCAGGTCGACGTGCCTGGCCACCTCGGCCACGGACATGCAGTCGGCGACCACCCGGCCGTTTCTGCGCACCCGCAGCACCTGCCGACCCGCGAGCACGGCCGCCACCACCTCGTAACCGTCGAGGCCCATCCATCGTCTTTCCACAGCGGCACACCTTAGCCGCCGGGTCTCTCATTTTTCGCCACGCCACAGGCGTTACCGCCATACCGACTCAGTACCGGTAGAACCCGGCGAAGTCCTTCTTGGGCGCGATGTCGTCCACGCGCACCACGGCGCCGGTCTCGGGAGCGTTCATCATCTTCCCGTTGCCGAGGTAGAGGCCCACGTGGTGGGTCCTGACCGTCCGCTTCGTGACCTTTCCGAAGAACACCAGGTCACCGGGGCGGGCGGAGGCGACCCGGCGCAGTTTGCGCACCTGGTCGTCGGTGTTGCCGGGGCCCAGGACGTCCTCGCCGCGGGCCAGGGCGTAGACCCAGCGCACGAACCCCGAGCAGTCGAGCCCGGTCGTCCGGGCGGCCGGGCAGGGCTTGATGCTGCCCTGGTAGCCCACGCAGGTGCCCTTCGAGGGGCCGGGAGACGCCGCGTGGCCGCCGCCCCACGAGTAGACGATCCCGAGCTGTTCGAGCTCGTACGCGATCCGCACCGTCGGCGGCGGCACCGGCAGGCTCAGCGGGGCGGAGGCCGTGGCGGCCAGCACGAGCAGCGCCACCGCCACGGCTGGCGGCCTTTTCATCCCACACCCCCCGAAAAAACATGGGCTTGGGATTTATCCTGCCTTATCGAGACTTGAGAGTGAGTTTCACCGAACCGACTGTGACGTTCATCCCGACCGTGCCCTTGCTCTTGCTCGGTTTGGTGGTGAACTCGAACGTCACCTGCTTCCCGCGCGGCAGCTCCTCGACCCGGCACGACACCGCCGTGCCGCTGAACTTGCAGGCGGGCGCCTTGACCACGCGCTGACCGCCGAACGCCCGGCCCGAGACCTTGATGTCCTTGACGGGGTGCGGGCCGGTGTTGGCGACGGTGACCCGATAGCGCGTACGGCTCTTCGCCGCGCCGGACACCCGCACCTCGGCCGGCGGGTTGACCAGCGACTTGAGCGCGGACTCGGTGCCGTTGAAGGCGTTCTGCCCGCCGACGAGCGGGCCCTTCTCGGCCGACTGCCAGAACGTGTGCCGCTTCCAGCTCTTCGGCAGCTCCCCCGGCTCGCTGCCCCAGCGGGCCAGCCAGAGCGGGTTGGCCGCGAACGCCTTGGAGTCGCCCGTGCAGGTCCGCCACCAGCTCGTGGTGGTGTAGATGATCGCGTGCCGGCCGGTCACCTCGCGGTACCTGCCGGTGAAGTCCTTCAGCCAGGTGACCATGTCCTTGGCCGAGAGCCCGTAGCAGTTGTTCTTGCCGTTCTGGTCCTTGTACGGGTTGTCCTCGACGTCGAGCACGCCCGGCAGCGTCCGGCCGTCGCTGACCCAGGTGCCGCCGTTCTGGAGGAAGAAGTCGGCCTGGGCGGTGCCGTCGGATTCGTGCGGCTGCGCGAAGTGGTACGCGCCCCGGAAGAGCCCGGCCGCCGCGGCGCCGCCGTACTGGGCCTCGAAACGCGGATTGCGGTAGTCGGTCCCCTCGGTGGCGTGCACGAACGCGAACTTGGCGCCTCCGGCGGCGGCGGTGGCCCAGTCGATGTCGCCGGTCCAGTTGCTCACATCCACGCCGGGGACTCCGTCGGCCGCCTGGGCGACGCCGGTCATCCCGACCGTGGCAATTACCGCAATGAATAACAGACGTTTCACGCCGGAGATCATTGCGGAGCCACGCACAATTCCGCAAGTCGCGAAATATCAACTGCTTTTGTCGTATCGACGCAATAGACCAGCCCCAACGGGAGCGGCCGGGGCGGGCGACCCACTCCCGCCACCGCTCGCCGCGCCCTCAGCGTCACGGTGATCGTCCTTGCTGACGACGGGAAGGCCAGCGCGGGCCCGAGGGCCCGCGCCAGCGTGGTCAAGGCCGTTCACGGGCACGATCGTCCGGCGCGTGATCGCATGATGGCAGGGCTTGCGCAGAAATCTTGCGCACATGCAAGAAGCCGCACCTCAGAGGCGTGAAAAAGCTTCCCGGACGCCGCCGCCGCGAACGGCGTTTTCGCAGGTCAGGGCGCTTCGTAAACGTGACATTCACGTTTGCCAAACCGGTTTCCCTTGCTCACACTGGTGCTGATCCTCGATTGCGCCCCCGACCAGGGGTTTCTTCGCCATGCCCGGAGGAGTTCAACCATGATCCACACCCGGGGCCTCACCCGAGTCTTCACGATGAAACGAAAGGAGAAAGTGGAAGCCGTACGCGGCATCGACCTCGACGTCGAGGCCGGTCAGCTCGTCGCCTTCCTCGGCCCGAACGGCGCCGGCAAGTCCACCACGCTCCGCATGCTCACCACCCTTCTGCCCCCCACCTCCGGCACCGCCACCGTGGCCGGCCACGACGTCGCCGAGAACCCCGCCGGCGTGCGCTCCCGCATCGGGTACGTCGGCCAGCACAACAGCGTCGGCGAGGAGTACCGCATCCGCGACGAGCTCGTCACCCAGGGCCGCTGCTACGGCCTGCGCCCCAGCGAGGCCGCCGCCCGCGCCGACGAGCTGCTCGACCTGCTCGACCTGACCCCGCTGGCCAAGCGGCTGCCCGGCACCCTGTCGGGCGGGCAGCGCCGCCGCGTCGACATCGCGCTCGGCCTCATCCACCGCCCCGACCTGCTGTTCCTGGACGAGCCGTCCACCGGACTCGACCCGAAGAGCCGCGCGGAGATCTGGCAACACATCCTGCGGCTGCGGGAGGCGTACGGGACCACGTTGTTCCTCACCACCCACTACCTGGAGGAGGCCGACAACATGGCCGAACGGGTGGTGATCATCGACGGCGGGCGCATCATCGCCGACGGCACGGCAGAGCAGCTCAAGAACGACCTGGCCGGCGACCGCATCGTCATCACCGCCGGCACCGAGCAGGACGCCGAGAAGGCCGCCCGCATCGGCGGCGGGACGGCCGAGGGCACCACCGTGACGCTCCGGGTGGACCGGGCGACCGCCGCGCTGCCCGACCACCTGCGCACCCTCGACGCGGCCGGCGTCAAGGTCCTCGCCGCCGAGACCATCCGGCCCACCCTCGACGACGTGTTCCTCAGCCTGACCGGGAGAAGCCTCACCGATGACGACATTCCTGCGTGACACCACCATCGTCTTCTCCCGCGAGATCAGGCCGAGCCTGCGCAATCCCGTCGGGCTGCTGTTCGAGATGGGACAGCCGCTGCTGTTCCTGTTCCTGTTCGGGGCGCTGCTGGGCGGGGCGGTCGGGTCGTCGTGGCAGTGGTTCGTGCCCGGCATCCTCGTGATGATGTGCCTGACCGGGCCCCTGAGCGCCGGGTACTCGCTGCTGGTCGAGCTGCTCGGCGGCGCGATGGAGCGCATGCTGGTGACGCCGCTGAACCGTACGGCGATGCTGGTGGGCAAGAGCATGAAGGCCACGATCACGCTGCTCGTGGAGGCGGTGCTGATCATCGTCGTGGCCGTGCCGCTCGGCTTCGAGCTGCACGTCGCAGGGGTGCTGGCCGGGCTGGCCCAGCTCGCGGTGTTCGCGGTGGGCCTGGGCTCGCTGTCGTTCGTGCTGGCCATCAAGTCGGCGCCCAACGGCACCCTGTTCTACATGGTCAGCCAGTCGGTGCTCTTCCCGCTGCTGCTGCTGTCGGGGGTGCTGCTGCCGCTGGAGACCGCCCCCGGGTGGCTGCGCATCCTGGGACAGCTCAACCCGGTGACGTACATCGTGGACGCGCAGCGGGCGCTGTTCGCCGGCGACCTCGCCGACCCCTCGGTCCTGTACGGCACCATCTCGGTCTGCGCCATCGCCGCGATCGGCCTCCACCTGGGCAACCGCGCGATGCGGAAGGGCGTCTGACCGGCAGGATGGGGCCATGACGAAGCTCGTCGCGACCCACACCGTGCCGTGGATCCCCGTGGCCCACCGCCTGGACCTCGTCCTCTCCGAGACCCTCCCGCCCGTGGACCGGACGACGTCCGCGTTCGCGTTCGTGGCCGACGAGCCGGGCAGGACGCTCATGACCTGCGTGGACCGCGAGGGCCGCGGCTGGGACATCCCCGGCGGCCACCTGGAGCCCGGCGAGAACGCCGCCGACGCGGCGGCCCGGGAGCTGTACGAGGAGACGGGGCTGCGCGTGCCCGTCTCCTCGCTGTCGGTCTTCGCCTGGCAGCGGATCGAGCTGCTGGAGCCGGCGCCCGATGGATACCGGTATCCGGAGCTGGCGTACATGGTGATGTTCCGCGGGAGCGTGCCGGGGCCGGGGGCGCCGACGCGGCCGCCGGCCGGGTCGGAGAGCACCCGGGCCGACTGGCTGTCCACGGCCGAGATCGGGCGCGTCTGCGCTCAGAGCACCTGGCTGCCCCTGGTGGAGATCGCGCGGGCGCGGTCCATGTCGTCGCTGCGGTAGAGGCGCTCGGGGATCGTGGCCAGGGTCGACGGGCGCACCCGGGGGCCGAGGCCGTACAACTGCTGGAAGCTCATGATCAGCGGGCGCCAGGCGTCGGGGTCGATGCGGTCGTCCGTATCGGACATGCGGATCTCCTCGTGCACCCAGACGCGCTGCACCCGCACCTCGAACGCCACCACCCCGCCGTCGTCCACGGGGTGGTGGCGTTCGAGCACGGCCTCCATGGCCACCGGGCACTCGGCCACCCGCGGCGGCGCCACCGTCTCCGACGCGACGGCGGTCAGCCCCGCGCGGCCGAACTTGTCCCGGACGAACCGGTAGCCGCGCTCGTGCTTGCGCTCGGGAACGGGGTCCGCCCCCGTGGTGAGCGCCAGCCGATCCACGGCGCCGGCGAGGGCGTCGGACGGCAGGTTCAGGACGCACTCGCGGGTCCTGAGCAGGTTCTGGGCCGTCTTCGACCGGACCCCCAGCCCCAGCACGGCCCGCCATCCCAGCCAGAAGGCCGACGACATGGGGGCCAGGTTGGGCGTCCCGTCCTCGTCGCAGGAGGAGATCAGGACGACGGGGGTGCCGAAGTAGAGGATGTTCGGTTCAAGAGAGGTGTGCGCGCGGGCAACCGGACGCGTGTCAATGCTCATGACCGTCCACTCTCACCGCAGGCCGGGCCGCGTGCTGGCGGCCTTCGGACCTCTCTTCGAGCTCAGCGCGGCAGCAGCTTGAGCGTCGTCGTGCGCGCGTCGGACGACACGATGGTCTCGACGTAGTCCTGGCCGTAGCGGTGGTACTTGCTGCGGTACGCGGCGTCGATCTGCTCGTTGAGGCCGGGGTCGCCCTCCGCCACGAAGGTGACGTCCCGGTCGACGCCGCCCGCCTGGATGCGTCCCTGGCCGCTGGCCTTGGCCGCGCGGTACCACCGGCCGTCGTCGCCCTTGTAGGAGCGGACGTAGAGGTCGTCGTCGTGGCGGACGACCCAGATCGGGACCGGCCGCAGCCGCGTACCGTCGCCGCCCAGCGGCGCGACCTCCAGCTCGTCCGCCGTCGCGATCCGGTGGATCTCGTCACTCGTCCAGGTCGTCATCGGTCCGTCCCCCTCGTGGTCAATGGCCTGGTCCCTTGATCTTGACCGCCGGGGGACGCGCTCAGGCGGCAGGCTCGCCGCTCAGCGCGGCCATCACTTTCCGCGCGAACCTGTGCATATGCGGATCGAGGCCCTCGATCGGCTCGTCGAGGACCTCCGGCAACGCCACCCACCTGACCGCGGAGAACTCGTCCCGGTCGAAGGAGGTGACCGCCTCGACGTCCACGACGTACCAGAGGGACACGTCCGTGTGCGAGCGCGGGCCGCGGGTCGGCGTCACGGTGATGAAGTACGGACGGTCTCCCGCCACGGCGGACGGCACGGCGGGGACGTGCAGCTCCTCCTGGCATTCGCGGACGACGGTCTGCCACGGGGACTCCCCCGGCTCGACGTGGCCGCCGCTCGGCAGCCAGAGGCCGGCCTTGCGGTGCGCGACGAGCAGCACCTCCTCGCGCGGGCTGAGGGCGACGAAGTAGCTCACCAGGTGAGGGTCGGGGGTGTCGGGCTCCCGCGTGCGGTAGAGGGGCGCGCCGCCGGCCGCCCACGCCGACGCCCGTGCGGCGTGGGCGGCCTCCTGCTCGTCCCAGGGGACGATCTCGTCGATCCGCCGTACGAGATCGTCCCTTTCGATGTCCGGAACGTCAGCCCCTATGGTGTGCTCCATGACCTCAAGTCTGAGGCTCGCCCCCATCTCCCGAGCCAACATCGACCGCGCCATCGCCGTACGGGTCCGGCCCGACCAGGAGCGATTCGTCTCGCCGGTGGTGAAGTCGCTCGCCGAGGCGTACGTGCACCCCGAGGCGTGGCCCCGCCTCGTCCTCGACGGCGACACCCCCGTGGGCTTCCTCATGGCGTTCATCGACATCGACTGGGACGACAAGGGCGTCGACTTCCGTTCCGGCCTGTGGCGGCTGAACGTGACCCCCGAGGCCCAGGGGCGCGGTGTCGGCCGTTTCGCCGTCGAGTCCGTCGCCGCCGAGCTGCGCAGGCGCGGCGCGACCCGGATGTACGTCACCTGGGAGCCCGGCGACGACGGCCCCGAGGGCTTCTACCGCAAGCTCGGCTTCCACCTCACGGGTGAGATCAGCGGCGGCCAGACGGTCGGGGTGCTCGACCTGGTGTGAGGGCCGGTCAGCGGTCGAAGGAGAGGGCGGCCGGGGACGACAGGACGCCTTCGTCCATGAGGCCGCCGTCCCACGTGGTGGTCAGGCGGGTGATCTCGCCGGCCTTGCCGAGCTCCAGGGCCACGACCCCGCGCGGGACGGTGTGGCCGTCGGCCTTCCACTCGTAGCCGCCTCCCTGTTCGCCGCCCACGACGTGGCGCACGGATGCGCCGGTGCCGTACGGCAGTTCGCGCAGGGCGCGGCCGAGGTAGCGGCCGATCGCGGCCCGCCCCTGGATCGTGGTGCGCAGCGTGAGGTCCTCGAACACGGCGCCGGCCGAGAACAGCCGGGCGGCGGCCTCGGCGTTCCCGGCGGCGAACGCGGCGTTCAGGTTCCGGGAGACGGCCGTGATCCGGTCGGAGGCGCGTGGGCCATGGTGGCGCGGACGTCGTGCCTGCTCTTCGCCGTGAAGTACGAGCGGAAGAAGGAGGCGGCCTGCTTGGTGGCGTGGGAGGCGTCGGCGACGTCCTGGTACGCCTGCGAGGCGGCGTGCGCCGTCCCCACCGGGCTCAGCACCACGAGCGCCGCCACGAAGGCCAGCGCTGCCCTCATGCTCTTGTCCATGATCATCTTTTGTCTCGACCGTTTTATGCGACGGTCTCGATGAGGACCATGTCGCCCGCCTCCGCCACCCGCGTGCGGCGCAGCCCCGCGCGTGCGAAGAGGGCGTCGTACTCGGCGAGGTCGCGCTCCCGGCCGCCCGCCATGACGAGCATGTTGACGTCCATCACGGGGGCGAGGCCCGGGGTGCCGATGGGGCCGACCAGGAGCTCCACGATCGCGACCCGCCCGCCCGGGTTGAGCGACCTGCGGCAGTTGGACAGGATGCGGACGCAGTCGTCGTCGTTCCAGTCGTGCAGGATGTGGCGCAGCAGGTAGAGATCGCCGGCGGGGACCTCCTCGAAGAAGTCGCCGCCCACGACGCCGAAGCGGTCCGCCAGGCCGTCCGCCGCGGCCGCCTCCATCGCGGACGGCACGATGTCCGGCCGGTCGAGCACGATGCCGTTGACGTTCGGGTTCTCGCGCATGAAGGCGCGGAGCAGCGAGCCGTTCGCCCCGCCCACGTCGACGGCCACACCCACTCCCCGCGCGTCGATCTGGCGGGCCACCTCGTCATTGGCCATCGCGGTGAGGTTCACCATCGCCAGGGTGAAGTCGTGGGCCTCCTTCGGGTGGGTCGCCATGTAGTCCCACACCTCGCTGCCGTACACGGCCGGGCCCTGCGGCTTCCCGGTGCGCACGGCATCGGGAAGCCTGCCCCAGGGCAGCCAGTGGCCGGGGGCCGTCAGGGACAGCGTGAGGTGGTGCAGGGAGTGGGGGCTGTCCGGGTGGAGCGTGGCCAGCAAACTCGTGGCGGCGAAGTGCACACCGTCCTCAGAGGTCAACAGGCCCAATGACGCACACGTGCGCAGCAGCCGCCGGGTGGCGTCGGAGTCGGCGGACTCCGCCGCGGCGACGGCCTCGGCGGTCGTACGCCCCGCCGCCACGTGCTCGGCCAGGTTCAACTCCGCGGCGGCGTGCACCACCTGGCTCACCCAGTAACCGGTGACCATGCCCATCATGCGCTCGTACTCCGCCTGCATGGGAACCGCCGGCGACCGACCTGCCGTCATGACATCTCTCCTCATCGTCATCAAAAAAACGGAACTCTTAGTTCCGTTTCGACGGTAGCATGGCTTTGGACGACTGAACCGGGAAAAATACGCAAAGTGAACAAGGGCGATCGCATCTCCCAGGGCAACGTCCAGGCGGGGGCGCCGAAGCTCCGCAAGGACGCCGAGCGCAACCGGCGGCGCATCATCGAGGCGACCCGCGAGGTCATCGCCGAGCTGGGCGTGCACGCCCCCGTCGACGAGATCGCCAAGCGCGCGGGCGTCGGCGTCGGCACCCTCTACCGGCGCTTTCCCGACCGTACCGAGCTGATCGAGACCGTCTTCCTCGAACGCGCCCAGCGCTACCTCGACACCGCACGCGAGGCCCTCCGGCACGAGGACGCCTGGGAGGGGTTCCGCACCTACCTCGAACGGCTCTGCGCCATGCAGGCCGAGGACCGGGTGGTGACCGACGTCCTGACCCTCAACCTGCCCGACTCGCCGCGCCTGGTCGAGCTGCGCTACCGGATCCACTCGACCCAGAACCGGCTGATCCGCGCCGCCAAGCAGCAGGGCGCGCTCCGGGCCGACTTCACCCCCGAGGACGTGGTCCTGCTGCTCGTCGCGCACGCCGCCATCGTGCAGTCGCTCGGCGACGAGGCGCCGGAGAGCTCCCCGCGCTTCCTGGCCCTGGCTCTCGACGCGCTGCGCCCCGACGGCGCCGCCCCGCTGCCCTCCGCGCCCCGGCCGGACCGGCTCGTCAAGGCCATGCAGCGGCCCCCTGTGGTCGTCCGCCGCCGTCCGGGCGGAACGCCGTAGGCGGCTCGTGTGTTGCAAGGGTTCATGACGGCCAGTACGTGACCTGACCGCGAAGTGAGAGGAACACCAGTGAGCAGTGTGATCATCATCGGGGGCACTTCGGGCATCGGATTGGAGCTGGCGAAGGAGTACGCCGCCAGAGGCCGGTCCGTCGTGGTGACCGGCCGCGACCGATCGCGGGCCGAGAAGGCCGCGGCCGAGGTGGATGCCGTCGCGCGCGGGGGCGCCGACGGGAACGTTCCACGGGCCCGCGGTCTCGCCGTCGACCTGAGCCGCCCGCAGGAGGTCGCCGCCGCCCTGGAGGGCGTCGGCCCGGTCGACCGGCTCGCCCTCGCCGCCATCGAGCGTGACCTCAACTCCATCAAGGACTACGACGTGGACCGGGCGATCCGGCTCACCACGCTCAAGCTGGTGGGTTACCACGCGGTGGTGAGCGCGCTGCTGCCGCGGTTCACGCCCGAGAGCTCGGTGCTGGTGTTCGGCGGGGTGGCGAAGGACCTCCCGTACCCGGGGTCCACGACGGTGTCGACGATCAACGCCGGTGTCCTGGGCATGACCAGGACACTCTCCGTCGAGCTGGCCCCGGTCCGGGTCAACTCCCTGCACCCGGGCATCGTCGGCGACTCGCCGTTCTGGCGGGACAAGACCGACCAACTGGCGCAGGTGCGCAGCCGCTCGCTGACCGACCGGCTGCCCACCACGGCGGAGGTCGTGGACGCGTCCGTCTTCCTGCTGGAGAACCGGGCGGTGAACGGCGTCGACCTCCGGCTCGACGGCGGCACGCGCGAGAAGTGAGCCACCGGCCCGTCACCGAGCCCCGGTGACGGGCCCTCCATCGGGGTACGGTGACGAAATACGCACATTGTGCGACCGTGGTTCCGACCAGTGATCTGGTGATAGCGATGCCCACGACCACCACCCGCGTCAACCACCCGTTCTTCGCGAGCGTGTGGCCCCTGCTCAGCCGTGTCATGGGACGCGGCGGCATGGACGAGCACCGCAAGGCGCTGCTGGCCGGCCTGAGCGGGAACGTCGTCGAGATCGGAGCGGGTCACGGCGTCATGTTCGCCCACTACCCGCCCGCGGTCACCCGGGTGCTGGCGGTCGAGCCCGAGCCCCACCTGCGCCGGCGCGCCGCCGAGGCCGCGGCGCGGGCGCCGGTGCCGGTCGAGGTCGTCGACGCCGTGGCCGACCATCTGCCGGCCACCGACCAGAGCATGGACGCGGCGGTGTTCGCGCTGGTGCTGTGCTCGGTGCCGGATCCCGCCGCGGCGCTGGCCGAGGCGCGGCGCGTGCTCAAGCCGGGCGGCGAGCTGCGCTTCCTGGAGCACGGCCGCGCCGACACCCCGGGGCTGGTACACGTCCAGCAGATGATGGACGCCACCTTCTGGCCGCGCCTGGCGGGCGGCTGCCACACCGGCCGCGACATCGTGGCCGAGGTGGAGCGGGCCGGCTTCGCCATCCGTACGCTGGAGCGCTACCAGTTCCCGTTCGGCGGCACGCCGTTCTCCTTCCACATGCGCGGCACCGCCACCCGCCCCTGAGCCGCGCACACAAGCGGAGCGGGCGCCCCCGTCGAAGAGGCGCCCGCCCGGTTCTCCCCCGCTTCCCGCCTCCCTCACTGAGGCGGGAAGGTGTGATCAGTTGTAGGAGCGGTAGCCGCCCCAGCCGTAGTGGTTGCTCCAGCCGTAGCCGCCCTTGAACCGGATGTCCTGGACGTCCTGCGGGAAGATGATCGGGCTGCCCTTGTCGAAGAAGCCCTTCGTGGAGTAGCGGTTGAAGTGGTACCACTTGCCGTGCCGCTTGTAGTAGACGTCGAAGTACGTGAACCCGCGGTCACGGCGGTCACGGTCCCACAGCTTGAAGTCCAGCCAGTAGTGGCCGCCCTTACGGCCCCACTGATAGGCGATGCGGCCGTCGTGGCCGCCGGTGTTGAAGTACTTCCAGCCGGCCGAGAAGGACTGGGCCGAGGCGGCGACAGGGGCGCTCGCCGTGGTGGCCGTCGCGGCGGAGGCAGCCGGAGCCGCGAATATCCCCGTGGCCAGGGCACCGGCGAGGGCGGTGCCGACGAGCAGCTTGCGAACGTTTCGCACAGTTTCCTCCAGTGAGAGGGCGTCCTCGGGACGAGAACGCCGGTTTCCCCGTACCGGACACGTGTTCCGGACAACGCTCACGTTAGGGAGGACAGGCGATCAGTTCTGTGGCCAAATACGCATAACCCGCCGAACGTGCATTACTCCACAGAACGGGCCGTGGAGGGGCAGAGCGTCACAGCGTGGCCCGTGGCGCTGAGCAGGTTTTCGGCGGAGGAGAGCAGGTCCATCAGCTCGGGCCGGGTGAGCGAGTAGAACGACTGGCGCCCCTCGGCGCGGTAATCGACCAGGCCGCAGTCACGCAGGCAGGCCAGGTGCTTGGAGACCGTCGACTGGGCCAGCCCGAGCTCGCCGGTCAGGTCCACGACCCTGGCCTCGCCCCGGGCCAGCCGTTGCACGATGCGCAGCCGGGTCTCGTCGGCCAGCGAGTGGAACAGCGCCGCCGCCGGCGACAGACCGGCCGCGATGCCGGCGGTGACGCAACGCTCTGAATCAATCGCCATATGGCGATGGTATCCCGTCGCGGGGCGCAGGAGCTTTGGGGGCAGCGACGGACTCTCCGTGGCAATTCGTCGGCCAAACCTCACTCCGGCATTCACATCACCAACGGCCAATCAATGAAATCTTGCGTGACCTTCCGGGCAACCGGGCCTTCATGTTCTCGATTTCGCCCGAGAGCGCTACTACGATCAAGGTTTCGCTAGCCATTGTTCGCGTATTACCTAGGAAAACCCTGCTCAATGCCTATATAACGGCAAGTTGCCTAAAAGGTGACTATTGGCTTTTTCGGTGGATTAGGCCAGCCGATCATCCGCTGATCTGGTCCGACTAGATATTTCCGGAGAAGTAGTGGCTGTTCGTGTTGGGGGTGACCGCCAGGTCAGGCGGCAGGTGGTGCACCGCAGGCCCCGGATGGCTGTCCAGCCGCTCGGCCTGGCCGGCATCGACCTGATCTGCATGGCGTTCACCGCGGCCGTCGCCGGGCAGGAAGCGCTGCGCATCGGGCTCGCGGCCGTCCTCGTCGTGGCCTTCGGCTGCGTCGGCCACGTCTACGCTGCGCGGATCCTGCCCTCAACCCTGGATCGCGGTTTCTGGCTCACCGGAGCCGGGGCGGCCGCCGCGCTCGCCGCGTTCTGGCCGGCGACGCTCACCGTGGTGGGGCTGAGCGCGGCGCTCTTCACCGTCTGCGCCCTCTGCCTGCGCAGCGTCCTGTACTTCCTGGTACGCAGGGCCCGCATGAACGGCAGGTCGGCCCCCGCCGTGGTGATCGGCGCCGGCCCGCACGCGCACAAACTGGCCGCCACCCTGCTCGCCCACCCCGAGTACGGCCTCCTCCCCCTGGGCTTCCTCGACGAGGCCGCCGGAGACAGGCCGCTCCTGCCCGTCCTCGGCGGTCCCGCCGACACGGGCGCCGTCATCCGGGCCCACGACGTACGGGCGGTGGTCGTCACCGGGCAGGGGCACCCGTCGGTCGCGAGGACGGCGCGGGCCCTCGGCTGCCAGGTGTTCCTCGCCCCCGAGCCGGGCGAGCCGGTCGCCGACTTCGTCAGCCTGCGCGAGCACGTACGCGGTTTCCCGCTGGTCCGCATGCGCGCCGAGGCGCAGCACAGCCTGGCCTGGCCACTCAAGCGGGCGATCGACGTCGCGCTGGCCCTGACCGGGCTGATCGTCAGCGCGCCGATCCTGGCGGTCTGCGCGTTGCTGGTCCGCTGGGAGACCGGCCCCGGCCTGCTGTTCAAGCAGCGGCGGGTGGGCTACCTCGGCGAGCCGATCGAGCTGGTCAAGCTCCGCACGCTGAAGCCCGTGGACGCGCACGAGTCGGAGACCCTGTGGAGCATCGCCCACGACGCCCGGGTGGGGCCGGTCGGCAGGATGCTCCGCCGGACGTCGTTCGACGAGCTTCCCCAGCTGTGGAACGTTCTCAAGGGCGACATGAGCGTCATCGGGCCACGGCCGGAGCGCCCGTACTTCGTGGAGGAGTTCTCCAGGACCGTCCCCGGCTACGAGCTGCGGCACCGGATGCCGGTGGGGATCACCGGATGGGCCCAGATCCACGGGCTGCGCGGGGACACCTCGATCGAGGACCGTGCCCGCTTCGACAACCACTACATCGACGGGTGGAGCCTCCGTACCGACCTCAAGATCATCTTGCTGACGGTGTGGTCGATGCTCCGGCCGGGCGGGAGCTAGCCATGGGGGCTCTGCGTGGGCGGCCCAGTCTGGCGGCCGCCGTCACGGTGCTGCTCGCCTGCCTCCCGGCGGGCGGGGCGGACGCGCCCGCCGGCGTGGACGTCACGGCGTCGGACGTGGCCTCGGTGCTGCTGGTCGCGATCGCGGCCGTCGTCCTGTTCACGACCAGCCGGGCCCTCTCGCCCGGCCTCGGGCGCGGGACGGGCGGCTGGGCGGGCCGGGGGGTGCTGCCGGTGCGGGCCGTCGTGCTCGCTCCCGTCGCGGGGGCGGCCGCGCTCGCGCTGCTGGCCTCACCCGACACGCTGGTGAGCCTGCCGGGGTTCGTACGCTTCCTCCAGGTGTTCGTGCTGGTCCCGCTGGCCGTCCTGGTGACCGTACGGGACCGGGCGGACGTCATGATCGTCGGCGGGGCGCTCGTCGGGGCGGCGACGTTGCAGGGAGTGATCGGCTGCGTCCAGGTCCTCACCGGCACCGGCGCAGCCTACGGAGGCGAGCGGGTACGCGCCGTCGGCACCTTCGGCGCCCCCGACGTCATGGCGATGGCGACCATGGTCAGCTACGGGATCGTCATCCTGCTGGGCGCCGGCCTGACCCAGCGCGGCAGGGCGCGTGTTCTCACGCTGGCGGGCGCGGGCCTGCTCTGCGTGCCGCTCGCGCTCTCGCTCAGCCGCGGCTGCTGGATCGCCGTGCTGGGCGCGGCCCTGGTGGTGGTCTTCCTGCGCAGCCGGGTGCTCGCCGCCCGGGTCGTCCTCGTCGTGGCGGCGGCCGCGGTGCTCGCCTTCGCGACCGGCACCGGGTCCGACCTGATGGACCGGCGGCTGGCCTCGATCGCCTCCGCCGTCAGCGACCCCGACCAGTCGGTGAGCGACCGCTACAGCCTCTGGCTCGCCGCCACCCGCATGTGGGCGGAACATCCGGCGACCGGGGTCGGCCCGCGCAGGTTCGGTGAGCTGCGCGACACCTACGCCCCGATCGAGCTGTCCTCCGGCAGCGACACCGACGACCCGGTGCACGGATACCAGCGCCGGCCGCTGCTGTCGCCGCACAACATGTACCTGCTGACCCTCAGCGAGCAGGGGCTGTTCGGGCTGGGCGCGTTCGTGGCGTTCCTGGGCTCCCTGACCTGGTGGGCCCTGCGCGGCGGCGTGCTGGTCGCGGCCGGGCTGCTGACCTGCCAGACCATCAGCTTCGCGTACGGCGACATCGGCGGCCCCTCGACGACGGTCATGTCCGTCGCGCTCGGACTGGCCCTGGCGCTCGTCGCCGGCCGCCGCGAGACGACCGCCCCGGTCGAGGCGGCCACGCCGGTGGGGGCGGCGCGATGACGGCAGCCACGTCGGCCACGGTGAAGGCGGTCAGCATCACCGCCGTGCTGACCGGGATCGGCTCGCTGCTCGGGTTCGTCCGCGACCTGCTGCTCGGCATGCTGTTCGGGGCGGACGCCGGCACCGACGCCTTCCTCGTCGCCTGGACGATCCCGGAGACGGCCGCGCCCCTGCTCATCGAGGGCGCGATGGCGTTCGTGCTGGTGCCGCTGTTCAGCCGGTGGATCGAGCTGGGTCACGACGTGCGGGAGCTGGTCTCCGCGACGCTGCCGTACCTGTGTCTGGGGCTCGTGGCGCTGAGCGCGCTGACCGCCGCCGCGGCGCCGTGGCTGGTGGGCGTGCTGGCCCCCGGCATCCCGCGGCCCGAGCTGGCCGTCGACTGCATGCGGGTGGCCTCGGTGACGATCCTGACGTTCGGGCTGGCCGGCTATCTCAGCGCCGCGTTGCGGTCCCACCAGTCGTTCACCGCGCCGGCCGCGATCTACGTGGCGTACAACGTGGGGATCGTCGCCTGCGTGGTCGCCCTGCGGGAGCAGGGCGCGTACGCCGCCGCGGTCGGGGTGGCCGCGGGCGGCCTCGGCATGGTGCTCGTCCAGGCGCCGGCCTTCCTGCGGCGCTTCGGGGCCCCGCGCGGGACCGCGCGGCGGGTGCCGCTGCCGGTGCTGGCGTTCCTGCCGGTCGCGGTCTTCACGCTGGCCCGCCAGTGCCAGGTCTTCGTCGAACGCTTCGTCGGATCGTCGCTGCCCGAAGGCTCGATCTCGCACCTCAACTACGCCCAGAAGATCGCCCAGGTGCCGATGGTGCTGTCGCTGATCGTGGCGACCGTGAGCTTCCCGCAGCTGGCCCGGGCCATCAGCGCCGGGGACGACGGGCGGGCGCGCCGCCGGATGACGCGGGACCTGGTCGCCGCCTCGGCGATCGTGCTCCCGGCCGCCGCGGTCCTGATCGTCTGCGCTCCCGACCTCGTCGCCGTCCTGCTGCAGTACGGCGCCTTCACCGCGGCCGACACCGAGGCCACCGCGCAGATCATGCGCGTGTATTCGCTGGGCCTGCTCGGTCAGGCCGTCGTCGGGGCCGTGAGCCGGGCGTACTTCTGCCGGGCCGGCTCGTACTGGTACCCGACGGCCGCGATGGCCGCGGGCCTGGCCGTGACGGTCGTGCTGGCCCGCCCCTCCTGGGGCACCACGGGGATCGCCGCGGCCAACGCGGCCGGGATCACGCTCACCGCCCTGCTGCTGGTCGCCGGGCTGCGGCGGCGGGTCATCACCCTGCCGCCGCGCGCGGTCGCCCGGCCGATCGGTGGCCTGCTCCTGGCCGCCACGGCCGCCGCCGGAGCCGGCTGGGCGGTGCGGGCGCCGGCCGCGGACCTGCCCGAGCTGGTCCGCCTCACCGTGACCGGCGCCGCCATCGCCGCCGTCTTCTGCGCCGTCGTGGTGGCGACGCGGGCCGTGACGGCGCTCACCGACGACACCCCGACCAGGATGCGAGGCCGCGCGTGACCGCCATGCCGTACGTGCTCATGTACCACTCCGTGGAGAAGTGCGACAGCGACCCGCTGCACATCACGGTCTCCCCCGCCCGCTTCGCCCAGCAGCTGCGCTGGCTGGCCGACCGGAGGCTGACCGGCGTGTCGATGCGCGAGCTGCTGCGCGCCCGGGCGGCGGGGAACGCGGGCGGCCTGGTCGGGCTCACCTTCGACGACGGGTACGCCGACTTCATCGGCGAGGTCGTGCCCGTCCTGCTCCGGCTGCGGTTCACGGCGACGGTCTTCGTGGTCTCCGGCCTGCTCGGCGAGCTCAACGTCTGGGACGCCGGCGCCCCGCGCAAGGCGCTCATGGACGCCGAGGGCATGCGCTGGGCGGCCATGCAGGGCATGGAGGTCGGCTCCCACTCGGCCGGCCACCGGTCGCTGACCGGGCTGAGCGACGCCGACCTGCGGCACGAGGTGGCCGACAGCAAGAAGGCGCTGGAGGACGTCCTCGGCCTGGAGGTCAGCGGGTTCTGCTACCCGTACGGGCACGTCGCCGAGCGCGAGGCGGAGGCCGTGCGCCGGGCGGGCTACTCCTACGCCTGCGCGATCTGGAGGTCGCCGGTCACCGGCACGCACGCACTGCCGCGTACGTACGTCGGCGAGCGGGACGGCGCGCTGCGGCTGTGGGCGAAGCGGGCGCGGCACCGGGTGCGGTGGGCACGGTGAAGGTCCTGCACGTCATCACCGGGCTGGCGGCCGGCGGCGCGGAGCAGCAGCTGCGCTCGCTCCTGCCGCACCTGCGGGCGAGCTGCGAGGTCGCGGTGCTCACCGGGCACGGCGCGCTGGCGGAGGCCATCGAACGCGCCGGCGTGCCCGTGCACCACGTCGGCATGCGCGGCAACCGCGACGTGCGCGCCGTCGGCCGGCTGGCCCGGCTGATGCGCGGGCGCCGCTACGACGTGGTGCACACCCATCTCTACCGCGCCTGCGTGTACGGCAGGCTGGCCGCGCGGCTGGCGAACGTCCCGGCGATCGTGGCCACCGAGCACTCCATCGGCCACCGGCACATCGAGGGCCGCCGCCTCACCCGCCCCGTCAGGGCGCTCTACCTGGCCAGCGAGCGGCTCGGGCACCGCACGGTGGCCGTCTCGCCGTCGGTGGTGGAGCGGCTGGCGGCGTGGGGCGTCCCGCGCCGGCGCATGGTCGTCATCCCGAACGGCCTCGACGGCGCCGCGTACCGTTTCGACGCCGGGCTGCGCCGGAGCGCCCGGGAGCGGCTGGGCCTGGCGGAGGACGCGTTCGTGGTGGGCGGGGTCGGCCGCCTGGAGCCGGTCAAGCGCTTCGACCGGCTGGTCGCGGCGATGCCGTCGCTCGGCCGCGCGACCCTGCTCCTGGTCGGCTCCGGCACGTGCGAGGCACGGCTGCGGGACCAGGCCCGCGCGCTGGGGGTCGACCGGCGGGTGGTCTTCGCGGGCGAGTCGCTCGACGTGCGGGCCCTGTTGTCGGCGATGGACGTGCTGGTCGCGCCCTCGGCGGAGGAGACGTTCGGCCTCGCCGTGGTGGAGGCGCTCGCCAGCGGCCTGCCGGTCCTGTACGACTCCTGCCCGGCCGTCGACGACCTGCCGCCGGGCTCGGCCCCGGGTGCGCGGCGCGTCCCGCCACACCTGCTGGCCGCGGAGCTGTCCGCGCTCGCCGCAAGCCCGCCCGCCAGGCTGGCCCCGCCCGACGCCGTCCGCTTCTACGACGTCCGCCGCCAGGCGGAGCAACTGGAGTCGCTCTATCTGCGCCTGCTGGGCGCCTCACCCACGGAGAAGGAACGATGACGTTGACCCGGATCACCGGCCGGCTCTCGCGATGGTGGCTCGTGCTGTCCCTGACGGTGGGGGCGCTGGGCGGCCTGGCGTACGCCATGGCGAGGGACGCCGTCTACGCCGCGGACGCCTACGTCGTGGTGTCGGGGGTCGACCCGGTGCAGGCGGCCCACTTCGCCACCGCGTACGCCAGGATCGCCGGCCACCCCGGCCTGCTCACCACCGACCAGGCCGAGCAGGACGCGCTCAGCGTGGCGGCCTCGCCCGACGCCCCGCTGGTGCGGCTGACGTCCGAGGCGCCCACCGGGTCGGAGGCGGCCGAGCGCGCCAACAGCGCCGCCGCCGCGCTGATCAGGTACGCCAACACCCACGCCACTGACACCCGCGTCCGGCTCGCGTCCTTCGCCGAGGCGCTGGCCCCGTCCCGCCCCTCTTCCCCGATCCCGCTGGTGAGCATGGCCGCGGGAGGCTGCGCGGCCGCGCTGGTGACCGGTCTCGTCCGGCTGGCCGGGCCGTTCGCCCGCCGTGAGCCGGCGGCCGTGCTGAGGGGAGCGCACGCGTGACCGGCACCACCTCGCGGACCTCAAGAGCCCGGCTGGCGGTGCAGGTCATCACCAAGGGCGAGGACCTGGCCGCGCTGTCGGCGGAGTGGGCCGACCTGTACGCCCGCAGCTCGGCCGCCACGCCGTTCCAGTCGTACGGCTGGCTGTGCTCCTGGTGGCGGGTCTACGGCGTTTCGGGGCGGCTGCGCGTGTTCCTGGCCCGCCGGGACGGCCGCCTGGTGGCGGCGGCGCCGTTCCGGCTGGAGCACCGGATGGGCTGCCGGGTGCTCACCCCCGTCGGCGGGGAGCAGTCGGACTTCACCGACATCGTGGTGGACGACGCCGAGGACGACGCCGGCCTGCTCGAACTGCGCGCCGGCCTGCTGGCCCAGCCCGGCTGGGACGTCATCGACGTGCCCGAGGCGCGGCCCGGCGCGGCGATCCGCCGCCTGGCCGAGCTCTGGGACGGCCGGTCCTGGACGCTGCCCGCCTCCACCTGCCTGCAGTTGCCCGGACGCCCGGTCGACCAGGTGCTCGCCGGGCTGAAGGCGAGCCGGGCGCGCCGGCTGCGCTCGGCGCTGCGCAAGCTCGACACCCTCGACCTGTCGGTGACGCCCGTCGGGGCCGACCGGGCCGAGCACACGATGGCCGAGTTGGTGCGCCTGCACGCCCTGCAGTGGGAGAGCCGGCCCATCAACACCCACCACACGCACCCGCGTTTCCGCGAGCACCTCACCCGGGCCGCGCAGTCGATGGTGGCGGACGGCCACGCCGCCCTGGCCGAGTTCCGGATCGGCGGGCGGCTGCTGGCCTGCGACTTCACGGTGATCGGCAAGGATTTCGTGGGCGGCTACCTGTACGGCGCCCACCCCGACCTGCGGGCCGAGGCCGATGTCCTGATGATGCTGCTGCGGCAGAACCTGACGATGGCCCACCGGCTCGGCAAGCCGGTGCTCAGCCTGCTGCGCGGCGACGAGCCGTACAAGGCGAAGTGGGAGTGCGAGGCCGTCGCCAACCAGCGGGTGCTGCTCGGCCGCGGCGTGCGCGCCGCCGCCTACGCGGCCACCGCCCGGATGCGCGCGGCCGGCCGCGACCTGGTGAAGCGGCGCTGCCCGCGCCTCGTGCAGAAGGTCGCGTCATGGCGGTGACACCGAGAGTTCTGCACGTCACGCAGCCGGTGGACGGGGGGGTGGGCGCGTACGTCGCCACGGCCGTCGCCGACCAGGCCCGGCGCGGCTGGCCGGTGGCGGTCGCCTGCCCGCGCACCGGCCCGCTGGCCCGCGAGCTGGACGCGCTCGGCGTGCCGCACCTGGACTGGACGGCCCGGCGCGCGCCCGGGATCGGCGACGCCGCCCAGGCCGCGCGGTTGTGGCAGATCGTCCGCCTCTTCCGCCCGGACGTCGTGCACCTGCACTCGTCCAAGGCCGGGCTGACCGGCAGGCTGGCGGTCAGGGGCCGGGTGCCGACGCTGTTCCAGCCGCACGGCTGGTCGTGGCTGGCCGTACGCGGCGCCGCCGCCCGCGCGGCCCTCGGCTGGGAACGGCTGGCGGCCCGCTGGACGGACAAGATCGTCTGCGTCGGCGCGGACGAGGCCGCCCTGGCCCGGCGCCACGGCCTGCGTGGCGACCTCGTCGTGGTCCGCAACGGCGTGGACCTGCGCCGCTTCCGCCCCGCCGGCGAGCGGGAGCGGGCGGCGGCCCGCGCCCGCCACGGCATCGCCGGCGAGACGCCGCTCGCCGTCTGCGTCGGCCGGGTCACCCGCCAGAAGGGCCAGGACCTGCTGCTGTCGGCATGGGAGCGGGTCGCCGCCCGCAACGGGCTGGCCCGGCTGGCGGTCGTCGGCGACGGCCCGCTGCTCGGCGCGCTGCGTTCACGCGCCGTGCCCCGGGTTCACTTCGCCGGCCCCTCCTCCGACGTCGCCTCCTGGTACGCCGCGGCCGACGTGGTGGTGCTGCCGTCGCGCTGGGAGGGGCTGCCGCTCACCGCGCTGGAGGCACTCGCCTCGGGCAGGTCGCTGGTCGCCTCCGCGGTGCCCGGGCTGGCCGAGCTGGTGACCTCCGGCGTCGGCGCGGCCGTCTCCCCAGGGGACGGCGCGGCGCTGGCCGAGGCGCTGCTGATGCGGCTGGAGCAGCCCGCGCTGGCCGCCGCCGAGGGCGTGGCCGCCGCGTCGCTGGCCTCCGGGTTCGACGTGTCGGAGGCGCTGGACTCGCTCTCGGGGCACACGCTGGGCGTCGCCACCGGATCGGGATCGGGCGCGGGCGCCGCGGTCTGCTCGGGTGACGGCTCGACCCACAGCCGCCGGCGGAACTCCTCCGCCGAACGCGGGTTCGACGGGCACTGCCAGACGCCATGGGGACAGTAGTCGGTGATCGAGTGATACGCCACGTTGTGACGCTCGATCCAGTCGAGCATGTCGCGGACGAACTCGGGACGGTCGCCGTAGCGGAACAAGCCCCACTCCGGGAAGGAGATGGGCTTGCCCCGCTCGGCGGCGAACTCGGCCTGCGCCCGCAGCCCGTACGGCTGGTTGACGTAGTCGGAGAAGTCGTCGCCCGGGCCCTGGTCGTAGGTGTCCATGCCGATGATGTCGACGACGTCGTCGCCCGGGTAGCACTCCGTCCACGGGATCGCGTCGTGCCCGCGGCTGGGCGCGAAGTCGAAGCGGAACTGCTGGCCGGGTGTGGCGCGCATGGTCGCCACGATGCGCCGCCAGTACTCCTTCCACGCCGGCGGGTTCGGCGCGCACCTGCTGGAGTACGTGGTGCCGTTCATCTCCCAGCCGAGCACGATGATCGTGTCGGCCCCGCCGCCGGCGACGAGCCTGTGGGCCAGCTCGGCGAAGAGACGGTCGCGCACGCCACTCGCTCCCGCCGCGAGCTCCCGCGACACCGCGTAGTCGGGCATCCCCACCTCGTTGGGGGCGACCATCGGCACGTTCAGCGCCAGGACCCGGCCTGGAGCCGCGGCCTTCCAGCGCAGCCAGGGATCGAGGACGAACGCGGGGCCCTGGACCGACTCCCAGCGCTCGCCCGGCAGATACGTGCGCCCCACCGTCACCTCGCGGCTCAGCCACGACTCGAACCCGGGCAGATCGCGCGTCCCGCGCTCGTCGGAGGCGAGGAAGACGCCCACCGCCGGCCCGGATCCGGCGTCCCGCGCGCGGCCCTCCTGCTCGTCGAAGCCGAGCCATTCACCGAAACCGAGCCATGCCGCTGCCACCGCCGCCGTGACGGCAGCAATGGCAATGTGCAGGACAATCCTCGCTCTCGCCACCGCACACCCCCCATCGCTGCGTTTTCCTCATTGCCTACACCGGGTGCGACGGCTGCCGGGATATCCGACTCGCGAATTGCCCGATCCATAGAATTCCGCGAAGGAGCAGAACGTAAAACCATGCTCGATTGCACCGTCCCGGCGCTCGTACTGCGGCTGGACTCCAATATGTTTCACCACGGGACGCTCGGCGCCATTCGCTCGCTCGGCAGGGCGGGAGTGGAGGTGCACGGGCTGGTCCCCCACGGCGGCGAACCGGCCGCCCGGTCCCGATATCTGGCCCGCGTGCACACCTGGCCGCGCGACCTGGACGTCGTCGGCGCGCTGCGGGAGGTGGCCGGCCGCATCGGGCGCCGGGCGGTGCTGCTGGCGCTGGACGACGCGGGCGCCATCGCCGTCGCCGAGCACGCGGCCGAGCTGCGGCCGTACTACCTGCTGCCCGAGCAGGAGCCGGGGCTGCCGCGGACGCTGGCGGACAAGCGGCTGCTGGCCGAGCTCTGTGCCGGGCTGGGGATCGCCCAGCCGGAGACCCGGCTGATCACCGGCGAACGCGACGCCACGGCCGCCGTCGCCGACTTCGGGCTGCCGCTGGTCGCCAAGTGGGCCCAGCCGTGGCTGCTGCCGCCCGGTCTCGGGCTGCGCAACACCACGCTCGTCGGGCACCCACGCCAGGTGGTGCGCCTGCTGCGCCACGTACGCGGCCGTGACCTGCTCTTCCAGCGGTACGTGCGGGGCGGTCCCGACTGCGACTGGTTCTTCCACGGCTACTTCGACGAGCACGCGCAGAGCCTGTACGACGGCGCCGGGCGCAAGGAGCGCGCCTACCCGAAGGGCGCGGGGCTCACGACGTACGGGCGCTGGCTGCGCAACCCGGAGGTCGAGCGCACGGCCCACGAGCTGGCCGCCAAGGTCGGCTACCGGGGCGTCCTCGACATCGACTTCCGCTACGACGCGGCCGAGGACGTCTACTACCTGCTCGACTGCAACCCCAGGCTCGGCGCCCAGTTCCGGCTGTTCACCGACGGCGGCGGCCTGGACCTGGTCCGGGCCGCGCACCTGCACCTGACCGGCCGCTGGACGCCGCGCGGACCTGCGGCGCACGGCCGGACGTACGCGGTGGAGAACTACGACCTGTTCACCGGGGGCCCGAAGGCCCTGCGGGCGCTGGCCACGGCCGACGAGCTGGCCTGGCTGGCGGCCGACGATCCCCACCCGTTCGCGGCCATGGCCGGGCAGACGACAAAGCGCGTTCTCGCCCGGCTCACCCGCTCCCGGAAATAGCACTGTGGAGGAGAATTGCGTACTCCGATCATCGACGTGGCGATTGTGGGCGCGGGCCCGTACGGGCTCTCCGTGGCCGCACACGCATTGCATGCAGGGCTGGACGCACGGGTATTCGGCACGCCCATGCGGGCGTGGGAAAAAAACATGCCCAGGGGAATGCTGCTGAAATCCGAGCCGGACGCGTCGCATCTCGCCGACCCGGAACGCCGGCACGGGCTCGACGCCTTCCACCCCTGCTCCTACGGCGAGCCGGTGCCGGTGGAGCGGTTCGTCGGCTACGGCCGGTGGTTCCAGGAGCGGGCGGTCGGATCGGCCCTGCGGGAATCGGACGTGACGGCCGTCGGCGTCGAGGGCGGGTCGTTCGCGCTCACCCTGTCGCAGGGCGAGCAGGTGCTGGCCAGGACGGTCGTCATGGCCGTGGGCTTCCTGCCGTTCGCGCACCGCCCGGACCCACTCGTGGGGCTGCCGCCCGAGGCGGTCTCACACAGCTCCGACCACCACGACCTCGGCCGGTTCGCGGGCCGGGACGTGACCGTGCTGGGCGCGGGACAGTCCGCGCTGGAGACGGCGACGCTGCTGGCGGAGGCCGGGGCGAGCGTCCGGGTCGTCACCCGGAGGGGCGCGCTGGCGTGGAACGACGTGCCCGTCGCGCGGCCCTCCACGGTGTCCCGCCTGCTCGCGCCGCGGTCCGGGCTCGGGCGCGGCTGGCGTTCGCTGGCCTGGGCGCGGGTGCCGGGCGCGTTCCGGTACCTGCCGGAGCGGGCGCGGGGGCACGTCGTACGCACCGCGCTCGGGCCGGCGGGATCCTGGTGGTTGCGCGGGCGGTTCGACGGCGCCGTACCGGTGATCCTGGGCGCGCGGCTGGCGGCCGCCGAGCACGGCGACGGGGTCCGGCTGCACCTTCACGACTGGTCGGGGACGGCCACCACGCTGGACACCGAGCACGTCATCGCGGCGACCGGCTACCGGGTGGACCTGGCCAGGCTGCGTGTGCTCGACGACGGCCTGCGGCGCGCGGTGGCGGCGACGAGCCCGGCGCCGCGACTCAGCCCCGTCTTCGAGACGCCCGTCGCGGGGCTCCACCTGGTCGGGCTGGCGGCGGCGGCCACGTTCGGACCGGCCATGCGGTTCGTCTACGGGTGTGACTTCGCCGCCCGCCGGGTGACGAGGGGGCTCGTGAACCGCCTGCGCGTACCACGGTCACCTTGACCCATCCCCTCCAGCTTCGTATCGCAACACATCATCAATCGGGGGCAGCACGCATGATTCTTCGTGGAACATTCGCCTTTACGGCGATGGCGGTCGCTCTGGGAGGTGTGGCCGTCGCGGACACGTCATCCACCGACACGTCGTCCACCTTCACCAACTCGGCGAAGACCGCCTCGGGCCTGACCCCGTCCGGGGTGAAGGTGACCGTGAGCAAGACGATGATCGGGCAGACGCGGGTGGCCTCGGCCGAGGCCACCGCCGCCAACGCCGCGGCGCCCGCCGACGAGTACCTCATCCCCGCCAACGCCAAGGCGACCGCCGGGTTCGTCGATCTCTACGAGGGCTTCACGGTCAAGCGCGGCGGCTGGAGCGACGTGGCCACGCTCACGTTCACCTTCTCCAGGCCGGTACGCGACCCGCACCTGCACGTGTTCGGCACCGGCGGCTCGTCGGGCACCTCTGTGCGCGCCCGCGACGACTACTGGCCCGCCGTCGATCTTGTCAGCGGCGCGCCGGCCAAGCCCACCTTCAGCAAGGCGGCGGGCTTCCCCGGGTTCCACGTCACGTCCGCCTCGATCACCCCGGAGCGGGTGTACACGGTGTCGTCCACGACGTGCGGGATCGTCTACACCTGCGGCACGGTCAAGCTGAACGGCACGCTGACCTCGTTCACGATCAAGCTGCGGGCGCGGGACGTGCGCTACGGCACCGGCGGGACGACCCCGCAGCTGTGGGCGGCGTTCAAGCTGTCACTGGCCGAGGACGCCTCCGACGCGCCCACCTCGTACGGCGCCGCCTCCCACGCGATCGGCGATTCCTTCCTGGGACGTACGGCGACCGCCGACCACCCCGACACGGTGAGCCTGACGCCGCGCGGCCTGACCGCCGACACGGACGCCGACGACGCGGTGACCGGCTCGCCGGCCAGGATCGGCGGCCACGGGGGCAGCTACACGCTGGCGATCCCGGTGACGCCGGGATCCCCGTCGAACGTCGCCGGCTGGATCGACTTCGACCGCGACGGCCGTTTCGACCCCAACGAGCGCGCCACGGTCCAGGTCGCCGCGCGAGCGACGACCGCCACGCTGCGCTGGGCCACGCCGCGGCCGATCGGCAGCGGCCCCACCTGGATGCGCCTGCGCCTGTCCGCCGCGACGACAAGCACGGCGACGGGCACGGCGACCGGCTGGGCGGACAGCGGTGAGGTCGAGGACCACCGCATCAGCCTCGACCACTGACCCGTCACCTCGCACGCCCGGGCCTCTCTCTTGGGGCCCGGGCATCACCTACCTCCTGTGACACCGCGTGGACAGCGAGGCCGTCCACAGGGCAGGCTGTCATCTGTGACCAGCAGCCAAGACGCCCGCCTGCGCGAGCTCGTCCTGCTGCGCCGCGTCCGCGACCGGATCGACCGCGAGTACGCGCAACCGCTGGACGTGCAGGCGCTGGCACGCGGCGTCCATCTCTCGGCCGGACACCTGAGCCGGCAGTTCCGCGCCGTCTACGGCGAGTCGCCCTACAGCTATCTCATGACCCGGCGCATCGAGCGGGCCATGACCCTGCTGCGGCGCGGTGACATGTCGGTCACCGAGGTGTGCTTCGCGGTGGGGTGTTCGTCGCTCGGCACCTTCAGCACGCGGTTCTCCGAGGTGGTCGGCATGTCGCCGAGCACCTACCGCCGGCTGGCCGCCGGAGACGCCGAGGGCATCCCCAGCTGCGTCGCCAAGCAGGTCATGCGACCGATCAGGAATCGAGAAGCGGCGGCCTCCCGCGCGACCTAACCTCGTCAGCATGAACCTCATCATCCACCAGACGTTCCTGCCGGCCGACGACCCCGACAAGTCGCTCGCCTTCTACCGTGACGCGCTGGGATTCGAGGTGCGTAACGACGTGGGCTACGAGAACATGCGCTGGATCACCGTCGGGCCGGTGGGCCAGCCGGAGACGTCGATCATCCTCGAGCCCCCGGCCATCGACCCGGGGTTGTCCGACGACGAGCGGCGCACGATCACCGAGTTGATGGCGAAGGGCAGCTACGCGACCATCGTGCTCGCCACCCCCGACCTCGACGGCACCTTCGAGCGGGTGCGGGCGAGCGGCGCGGACGTCGTCCAGGAGCCGGCAGACCAGCCCTACGGCGTCCGCGACTGCGCGTTCCGCGACCCGGCGGGCAACATGGTGCGCATCAACCAGACCCCCTGAGGCCTCAGCCGCGTTCGATGTGGGGCATCAGGTCGTGCACCACGTCGAGGGCGGCTTCGGCGGTGTCGGCCAGGTACGTCAGCTCGATCAGGAAGTGGTCGACGCCGGTCTGCTCGCCGATCGACTTGACCGCGTCCGCGATCTGGCCCGCCGGGACGCCTCGGTCGACGTTGACGCGCAGGATCGTGTCGATCGCCGCCGGGTCGCGGCCCGCCTCGCGCGCGGCCTCGTCGATGACCGCGCGCTGCGCCCGCATCATCTCGACGCTCACGAAGGTGGGGACGATGCACAGGGGCAGCCAGCCGTCACCGCGCCGGCCGATGCGCCGCAGCGCGGTCTCCGCCGAGCCGCCGAGGTAGATCGGCGGCCGGGGACGCTGGGCGGGCTTCAGCGGCGAGTGGTGCAGCGGCAGGTCGATCAGCCGGCCGTGGTACTCCGCGGGGTCCTGCGTCCAGAGGATCTCCAAGGCGTCCAGGAGCTCGTTCAGGCGGGCGCCGCGCGTCGCGAAGTCCAGCCCCGTCGCCTCGTACTCCTCTGGCGACCAGCCGATGCCGAAACCCGGGATCAAACGTCCGCCGCTGACCAGGTCGATCGACGTCAGCGACCGGGCCAGCTGAACGGGCGGGTACAAGGGCGCAATGAGCACGTGGGTGCCGAGCTTGACCCGCTCCGTCACAGCCGCCGCCACGCCGAGCACCACGAACGGGTCCGCCGGGGTGTTGTACTCGACCGGGATCGTGTTGCCGAACCCGCCGGCCCCCACCTTCGGATTGACCGCGGCGAAGTTGCGGTCGCCCACCCACAGACTGTCGGCGCCCGCGTTCTCCGCCTCCCGGGCGAAGTAGGCGGCCTTGTCGATCTGGTGCGCCTGCGTGTGCAGGTGCGGAAGCGTGAAACCGATTTTCATCAGAACTCCTAGCCCAGAGGAAACGCGACGGAACCTACGCCACCTCCCCGCGCTCGCCCCCGCCGGGCCGGGAATCCGTGACGGTCAGCCCCGCCACCAGACCGGACAGGCCGCGGTGGGGGCGGGGCAGGGCGAGGATCAGGGTGGCGAGGAGGAGCAGGTTGGCCAGGCCGCCGGCCGCCGGGGCGAAGGGGGCGAGGCCGATGAGCAGGCAGTAGCCGAAGCCGCCGGACAGCAGCGCGGGGACGATGCGGGCGCCGGGCCGCGCGCCGTCGGGGCGGGTGCGGCGCAGCCGTACGGCGTGCTGACCGAGGGTGGCGCGGGACCGGCCCAGCGAAGGGAGGGCGAGCAGGAGCAACGCGGGCAGCCCCGGGTCGAGCGCCGAGTGCGCCACGGCGGTCCACGGCAGCTCGGCGGGACGGACGTCGAAGCCGTACCGGAGGACGAGGTCGAGTGCGGCGGTGAGGACGCCGCCGAGCAGGAAGACGGCGGCCAGGTCCACCAGCATCCCGAGCAGCCGCCGCCTCGCGGTGACCGGGCGGGCGGCCTCCGGGGAGAGCGCGGCGTGCCGTCCATAGAGGAGGTGCAGCAGCGGCGCGAACAGGACGCCCACCCCCGCGCCGAGGCCGTTGGCCAGCAGGTCGTCCACGTCGAACAGCCGGTACGGGCACGGGAACAGGAACCAGTCCCCCGTGACCTGGGTGACCTCGATCAGCAACGACACCGCGGCCCCGGCGAGCACCGCGGTCACCACGCCCCGCCGGAAGTAGTGCCGGATGTACGCGCCCAGCGGCACGAACAGTGCCACGTTGAACACCACCTGCTGCACCGCCGGGTTCGCCGGCAGCCCGCGCAGCCCCGGCGTCCGCTGCTCCCGCGCGATGTCGTCGAGGAAACGCAGCGGGTCGAGCTGCGGGTGGCTCATCGCCGTGTTCGCGGCGCACCACGCACCGTCGACCCGCGGCACCGGGAACAGCGTGTACGCGACCAGGGCGAACCCGTACACCAGGAAGCCGAAGGCGAGCAGCGCCGGCCCGAACCCCACCTCACCGCGCCGCCGGTAGCTGTGGAAGACGAACGGCACGAACAGGATGACGGCCAGCAGCGCCCCGCCGAGCAACGCCGGCAAGGCCGGCAACAACCGGTCGGCCAACGATCAGCTCCCCCGTACGTGATCGTCTGTGGGTACTTTCGAGCGCCGAATCTAGTTCATCCCTTTTTGCGACTTTTGCCCAACCCCTGTCACGGTGGCCAACCTCCTGTCCGGGGCCCTTGGCGTGCCGCTGGCCTGGCCGGAGGAGATCCGCCGCCACTCCCCCGAGTGACCGCCGCCCCGGCGCTCAGCGCCGGGGCAGCAGGGGCTTGGCGATGTAGGCGACGATGACCTTGTTGCCGTCGACCGCCTCGGCGACGACGAAGTCGACCGCGATGCTGCACAGCGCGTACGCGTCGGCGGTCGTGAGCGCGCCGCCGGAGTGCTCGACCAGGTAGCCGACCGCCTCCTCGACCGCGATCCGCAGCGCCACGTCGAGGTCGGCGTCGATGCCCATGCACCAGACGTACGTGTCGCTCTCCGCGCGGGGCCACTCCAGGTGCAGGTCCTTGCGCACGGTGAACCGGGCGGTGAACGCCATCGAGTGCTCGACGGCCGTCTGGTTCACCTCGCCGTGTCCCTGCGCGCCGTGGGTGTCGCCGACGTAGAACATGCCGCCGGGCTGGAAGACCGGCAGGTAGAGCGTGGTGCCGGCGACCAGGTCGCGGAAGTCCATGTTGCCGCCCCACCGGTCCGGCGGGTTGGCGGAGACGAAGCCGGCCGACGTGGGCGGCGCGACCGCCATGATCCCCGCGAACGGCCGGAACGGCACCTCGATGCCGTGCCCGAAGGCGTAGTGGCCGCCGTCGCCGTCCAGCCGGAGCAGGCGGGTGGAGGCCGTGTCGAGCAGGTCGCCGCAGACGCCGCTGCCGGGGCCGGAGATGTTCACGCCGTACGGGACGCGCGGGGACACGTCGAGGATGCTGATCTCCAGGACGTCGCCGGGCTCGGCGCCCCGCACCGCGACGGGGCCGGTGAGGACGTGGCCGCTGGAGCCCGCCGGGCGCGGGTTCCGCGCGATCTCGGCCAGCTCGGGCAGCACCTCATCGGCCGGTACGCCCAGCGCCTCGAAGTACGCGACCGGCCCGTCCGCCGCGGACACCCCGGTCTGGTTCACGGCGTCGATCCTGACGATCGTGCCGGAGTCCACGGTCAACACTGGCGCCCGGTCGGTGGGGAAATATCCCCAGATCGCGGTCTCCTTCGTGGTGGGCAGCACGACGGCGGTACGGGGGGAAATCACGGAGGTCGACCTCCAGGCAGGTTTCATCACGGTATCGCCCGTTTATACCGCGCCGCGATCTCTCGCCCCGAGTCCTGCAGTTCTGGGGCATGGAGTTCGACGCCCCGGCGCTGTTTCCTCAAGGCCGCCCGCGGCATGCGGCAGAAGCCGCTGGTGATCGCGCACCACGCCTCCCGCTCGGCGACCGGCCTGGGCGTGCGGGGCCAGGACACCCCACGCGAGTTCCGCAACGGCAACAACGTCGCGCCCGACGTCTACGTCGGCTTCGAGGGCGCCCCCGGCCACCAGGCGGGCTCGCTGAACGGCGGCTCTCCGGAGGTGCGCCGCGTCGACCTGATCGTCGGCCAGGTCACCGGCGTGAGCGCCGACCTCGACGCCGACACCGACCCCACCACCGAGGTCGTGGCCCGCTTCGGCCCGGACGACCGGCGGCGGCAGGGCCAGGACTGCGTCATCCGGTACGCCCTGCGCCACGTGGGCCAGGGCAGCTACCTGCGGGTGCGCGGCACCGGCACCGACGAGATGAAGCCGGAGGCGGACGGCAAGGAGAGCCTGTGGGAGGACCTCTGGTTCTCCTCCGGCCCGATCTTCATCCGCGTCCGCCAGGACGTCATCCGGTCAGGGCGCGGGCGAGTGCGAACCCGCACACGCCCGCGCCCAGCCCGCCCGCCACACTGGCGGCGACGTTGGCGACCGCGGCGAACCGGGCGCCCTCCTGGGCCAGCCGCAGCGTCTCGTAGCCGAACGTGGAGTAGGTGGTCAGCGCCCCGCAGAACCCGACCCCGGCGGCGGTCATCAGCGCCGGGTCGGCGGGCAGCGCGGCCAGGAAGCCCAGCAGCGCCGACCCGGCCAGGTTGACGGTGAAAGTGCCCCACGGGAACACCGTGTCGTGGCGGGCCTGCACGAAGCGGTCGGCCAGGTAGCGCAGCGGCGCGCCGATCGCCGCGCCGGCCGCCACGAGCACGACGGCGAGCGGGCCGTTCATCCGGACGTCCCGTCGGCGACGTAGCGGATCGCCTCGACCTCGTCCACGACGACCAAACCCTCGGACATCAGCTCGTCCAGCTCGGGGAGGAAGGCGCGGATGCGTTCGGCCTCGTCGACGATGACGATCGCCATCGGCAGGTCCTCCGACAGCGACAGGATGCGCGTGGTGTGGATGCGGCTGGCGGCGCCGTAGCCCTCCACGCCGCGGAACACGCTCGCGCCGGCCAGCCCGGCCGCGTGCGCCCGGTGCACGATCTCGTGGTGGAGCGGTTGGTGATGCCAGGTGTCGGTGTCACCGACGAAGATGGTCAGCCGCAGGGCGGCTCCGGCCAGTTTCATGCCCGCCTCCGGCGGTTCAGGGCCCGCGTCGCCGCGCTGCCCGCCCAGACCGCGGCCAGCGCCAGCACCGGGGTGATCACCAGGTACGCCAGCGCCGCGCGCGCCGCCCCGCCGTCCAGCAGCCGGCGGGCTTCCAGGACGTACGTGGAGAACGTCGTGTATCCGCCCAGCACGCCGACGCCGAGCAGCGGGCGTACCCATCCGGGCGCGGACCAGATCTCGGTGATGGCCACCATGAGCACCCCGATCAGCAGGCATCCGGAGACGTTGACGGCCAGCGTCGTCCACGGGAACGCCCCGGCCTGGTGCGGGAAGGCGACGCCGAGGCCGTAGCGGGCCAGCGCGCCCGACGCGCCGCCGAGCGCGATCACCCCCAGCGTCGGCCAGGGAACCCGGCGCGGCGCCGGGCGCTGAGCCGGTGTGCGGACATCGGCGGGACGTTCCACTTCGGGACGGGACATTCTCGGGTTCCTCCTACCAGCAGCACGACATCACCTCTGGTAGGGACCGTTGGCGGCCTCGCGCCGCGGTTGCCCGTCGGTCTGATCGACGGGGCGGTGGGCCCCACCACCGCGACCTCGAAAAGGGAGGTTCATCAGCAACTATACCTATCTGGGGTCACCAGCCGAGTTCGTCGCATCCGCGGTGGTCGGCGGGCTCGACCTGAAGGGTGGCGTGCGCGATGTCGTGGCGGCGGCGCAGCACGTCCCTGGCCTGGTCGAGGACGGCGTGATTGTCGCTGAGCTCGGCGGTGACGAGGTGGGCGGTGGCGACGTTCATGCCGGAGGTGAGCGTCCACAGGTGCAGGTCGTGCACGTCGCGTACGCCGTCGATGGCGGCCAGGTCTGCCGCGACGGCGGAGGCGTCGACGCCTTCGGGGACGTGCTGGCCGAGGACGGCGAAGACCTGGCGGCCGAGCGCGACGGCGCGTACGGCGACGAAGACGCCGATGGCCAGGGCGATGACGGTGTCCCACACGCTCTGGCCGGTGACGGCGATCAGCCAGCCGGCCGCGATGACGCCGACGGAGCCGGCCGTGTCGGCGACGACCTCGAGGTAGGCGCCCTTGACGTTGAGGCTCTCGCCTGCGCCGGCGCGCAGCAGGACCAGGGCGGCGACGTTGACCGCCAGGCCGGCGAGGCCGACGACGAGCATCGGGCCCGAGGAGACCTCGGCGGCGCGGCCGATGCGCCCGACTGCCTCGGTGACCACGTACAGCGCGACCACCAGCATCAGCACGACGGCCAGCAGCGATGCGAACACCTCGGCCCGGTAGGAGCCGTAGCTGCGCCGGCCGGTGGTGTCGGGGCGGGTCGCGATCCGGGTCGCGACCAGCGCCGCGCCCAGGGTGACCACGTCGGCGGCCATGTGACCGGCGTCCGACAGCAGCGCCAGCGAGCCGGAGATCAGGCCGTAAATGAGCTCGACCACGAAGAACGCGCCGATCAGCACGAACGAGACGGCCAGCCGCCAGCGGTGCCTGCCGCCAGCGTGCCCGTGACCGTGCCCGTGACCGGCTCCCATCACGGGGCTCCTTCGCGTTCGGGGTGGATGGCCTCGGTGTGCTCGGTGTGGGCGAGCGCCAGGTCGAGCAGCATCCGTACGTGCGGGTCCTCCAGCCGGTAGTAGGCCATCCGGCCCGAACGGCGCGCGGCCACGATGCGGTGGGCGCGCAGCAGCCGCAGCGCGTGGGAGACGGCCGACTCGCTCTGGCCGGTCACGGCGGCCAGGTCGCACACGCACAGCTCGCCGTCCAGCAGGGCGACCAGCAGGCGCAGCCGGTTGGGGTCGGACAGCAGGCCGAAGACGTCGGCGGTGTCGGCCAGGTCGTCGGCGGGCGGCATGCGCTCACAGACGGCGGCGACCCGGTCGGCGTCGACGACCTTGACCGTGCACCCGTCCACGCGCACGTCTGAAGAACTCTTCATATGAGCAAGAGTAGGGCGTGGCGGCGACGGCGTGTCAAGACGTACCCGTCGGATCGCACAGGGACTCGCCGAGAGGGGTCGTCCGGTACAGGACGCTCCGCCCGGACCGTTCCCGCGCGACGAGCCCGCTGTCGCGCAGCACGCCGAGGTGCTGCGACACCGCGCTCGGGGTGACGCCGAACCTACGCGCCAGCTCGGTCGTCGTCGCCGGGGAACGCAGCGCCTCCAGCAGCTCGGCCCTGGCCCGGCCGAGCAGCCGGACCGCGCCGGCCGACGGCGCCCGCGTGCCCGCGGTCCACAACGTGCCGACGCCCCGCGCCGGGTAGCGCACCGTGGTCTGCGTGGACGTCCTCTTCTTGATCAGCACGTGCGGCGATCCGAGCGCGACCGGCATGAGGACCAGCCCGCCCGGGCCTCGGTCCACTGTGATCGCGGAGCGCCAGCGCGCTCCTCCCAGCAGCAGGCGTCCGTCGCGCCAGCGCAGGTCGGGGTGGAGGTCCGCGAACAACCGCGCCGCCCCGCCGGCGGCCAGCCGCCTGGCGCGGTAGCCGACGTCGGCGTCGAGTACGGCCCGGATCCGCGACCAGTGCGGCGCGACGAGCCGGTCGTGCGCCACGCGGAGTTCCGCGGCGATCTTCCGCAGGCCCTCCTCCGGGTCCGCGGCGAGCGCGGCGACCGCCGCGGGCGGCTCCGCGCCGAACACCCGCCGCAGGCTGGTCCTCACCTGGTCGGCACTCGTCCGGCACAGGGCCGCCAGGTCCTGATCGATGGAGGTGCTCGCGCCGCGCGGGGCGGGAACGAGGAACTCCGGCCAGTTCAGCCGTTCGCTCACCAGCAGCGGCCAGGTGTGCGGGAGGTCGAGCGGCTCTCTGGCGAGGCCGTCCAGCGCCCACCGCAACCACGGCCGGTGGACCGCGTGCCTGTCGCGGTCGCCCAGCTGCCGCAGACAGGACACCGTCTCCGACAACGGCGACACCGCGAACCGGGTCGCCGCCAGCTCCTCCACACCGAGATGGATCGTCAGGGCCATGCACGGATTATGGATCCCCACCCTGACGCGAAGGTGTAGCGGTGGGCTGAAAGGTGTCGTCGGCCGGAGATGGCGCGTGAAGCTCCTGGCATGACGCTTACCGATGCCGGGTCACGGCTGTCCGGGCACTATTGGCGGTTCAGGTGGGCGACGGGGGTGGCGGCCGTCGGGGACGGGGTGTTCGCGGCGGCCGTACCCCTGCTGGCCGTCGCGGTCACGCGGGACCCCAGGCTCGTGTCGATCGTGTCCGCGGCGACGTACGTCCCGTGGTTGCTGCTGTCGTTGCCGATCGGCGCGCTCGTCGACCGGTACGACCGCGTCGGCCTGCTGTGGCGGGCGCAGATCGTGCAGGCCGCGGTGGCCGGCGTGGTCGCGGTCCTCGTCGCGCTCGGCCAGGTCGGCGTCGCGGCGCTCGCGATCGTCGCGTTCGCGCTGGGGACGTGCGCCGTCGTCGTCGGCAACGCGGCCCAGGCGCACCTGCCGGACCTCGTCGCCAAACCCCTGCTGCCTCGGGCGAACGGCCACCAGCAGGCGATCACCACGATCGGCCTGCAGTTCGCGGGACCGCCGATCGGCAGCCTGCTCTTCGCGGTCGCCGCGGCGCTCCCGTACGGACTGGCGGCGGGCTCGTTCGCGCTGGCCGCCGCGCTGCTGGCGACGCTCCCGAGAGGCGGCCCCCGGCAGCGTCCGCCCATGGGCAAGGCGATCGCGGACGGCCTGCGCCGGCTGGCCCGGCACCGGCTGCTGCGCACCCTCGCGATCCTGGTCGGGGTCAACAACTTCTGCGGTCAGCTGGCCAACGCGACCCTCGTCCTGCTGGCGACCCAGACGCTGGCCCTCAGCCCGCGCGTCTTCGGCCTGCTGCTCGCCGCCGCCGCGATCGGCAGCCTGCTCGGCGCCCTGGTCAACGCCCGCCTCGTCGAACGGACAGGCGCCCTCCCCGCGCTGCTCGCCGCCCTGGTCACGAACGTGGCGGTCTTCGCGGGGATCGGCCTCAGCCCGAACGCGTTCGTGCTCGGCGCCCTGCTCGCCGTCAACGGCTTCGTCACCACACTGTGGAACATCGTGACCGTCGGCCTGCGGCAGGAGAGCGTGCCGTCGGAGATGCTCGGCCGGGTGAACAGCGTCTACCGGATGCTCGGCTGGGGCCTGATGCCGCTCGGCGCGCTGGCCGGCGGCCTGGTGGCGCACGCGCTGGGGCTGCGCGCGCCTTACCTCGTCTCGGCCGCCCTCCGAGCGCTCGCCCTGCTCGCCGCCGCTCCCATCCTGATCCGGGCGATCCGGCAGAGCCGTTGACAGGCGTCAGTCCTGCCTCGGTGCCGTAGCCCTTGTCCCAGCAGTCCTTCTCGCCGATGTGGATGTCGAGCTCGGCGCCGCTCAGCGTTTCACAGCAAGGAAATGTCCGTTTCAGCATGACGGAGCTGCCGCGGATCGTGGATCCACGACAGCTCCGTTGCGAGGGTGGTGCGTTCCGGCGACGCGCGCCGTATTCGTCACTGTTATCGGTAAGGGTGCCGGCGATTTTTCGCTGGCGCCGACCTTGATATCAGCAGTCGGCGCCAATTGCGCCATTTGCCCTTATTGCTCGGTTAGTTGAGGCCGTCGTTCATCTCGACGTCGCCCTCGGGCTCGAGCTCGTCCTCGATCTCTTCCGCGGGCATGGTGTCGAAGTGGTGACGGTGGAAGTCGTGCCTGTCGCGCCTGTCGTGGCGGTGGTGCCTGTGATGACCCTTGTTGAAGTTGTCGTTCTCGATGAAGGCCTCGATGTTGCGGTGGTGCCTGTGGTGGCGGTGCCGCGGAGGCATGACGATGACGGGCTTCTCCTTACGGACGCGCGTCACGATCCTCGGCTTGGCGCGCGGCGCCGGGCGAGGAGCGGCCTTGGCCGGCTGCGGCGGCGGCCCGCCGGCCTCGACGGCCGGGAAGCCCGTGGAGGCTCCGGCCACCGCCTGGCCGAGCGGAAGGAACATGACACCGGCGACCGCGCCGGTGAGAGCTAGTGCCACGAAACGCCCATGGCGCGGCATTCGTGGCCGCCGACTTTCAGTATTCACGTTCTTTTTTCCGTTCATGGATAGATCGGCATGAAATCTGGCATCCGCCATTTCAGCGAAAGACTCAGACGCGAGCAGACATACCCATACGGATCTTCTCAGTTACCTCTTCAAGCCCAAACAACCCGTCAAAACCGAAAGGGTATTATTCAACCACGATTTTGATGTTTAAGGACCTTGCTCCCGAACCCCGGCGTGTCGCCCATCCCGCAACGCTCGGAGAACCGAACATTTCGGGTGATCACTGAAAGTTTCATGGTTCGGGTTCGGGTTCGACGCCGGGACAGCACCGCTGAGCAGTCTCTACGCCTTCGCAACAATTCGTGATCACAGCGGCGGCGGCGTGATCATTGACAGTCGGACGAAGCCGGACGAACACTGTCGCCGTAGATCCGGTCCACCCACCGCGACCAGGCCCTCCCCGCCCCGCCGCGTGGCACGACGTGTCACGCTGCCCGGCCCCGCCACGTTCACGAGGAGGAAAGCACGCAGATGAACGACGCCCCCGCCCACCCCAAGAGCCGCAGACGCGGCCGCATCAGGCGGCTCGTCAGCCGTGTCGGCGTCATAGCGCTGGTCGCGGCCACCACGATGATGCCGGGCGCCGCCAACGCGGCCCCCGTGACCTCGAACCAGACCGGGAACCACAACGGCTACTTCTACTCGTTCTGGACCGACAGCCCCGGGACCGTCTCCATGGAGCTGGGATCCGGCGGCAATTACAGCACCTCATGGAGGAACACCGGGAACTTCGTGGCCGGCAAGGGCTGGAACCCCGGCGGCCGGAGAACCGTCACGTATTCCGGCAGTTTCAACCCGTCCGGCAACGCCTATCTGACGCTCTACGGCTGGACGAGGAACCCGCTCGTGGAGTATTACGTCGTCGACAACTGGGGCACCTACCGGCCCACCGGAACGTACATGGGCACCGTGACCAGCGACGGCGGCACGTACGACATCTACCGGACGACGCGCTACAACGCCCCCTCCATCGAGGGCACCAGAACGTTCGACCAATACTGGAGCGTCCGGCAGTCGAAGCGGACGGGCGGCTCCATCACCGCCGGCAACCACTTCGACGCGTGGGCCAGGAACGGGATGAACCTCGGCACCCACGACTACATGATCCTCGCGACCGAGGGCTACCAGAGCAGCGGCAGCTCGAACATCACCGTGGGCGCGAGCGGCAATCCGGGCAACCCCGGCAACCCCGGCGGGGGCTGCACGGCGACCCTGTCGGCCGGTCAGCAGTGGAGTGACCGCTACAACCTCAACGTCTCGGTCAGCGGCTCCAGCGAGTGGACCGTGACGATGAACGTTCCGTCTCCGGCGAGGGTCATGTCGACCTGGAACGTCAGCGCGAGCTACCCCAGCTCGCAGGTGCTGGTCGCCCGACCCAACGGCAACGGGAACAACTGGGGAGTGACGATCCAGCACAACGGCAACCGGACCTGGCCGACGGTCTCCTGCAGCGCCGGCTGACCCACACCTTCGCATCCACCGGCCGCATGCCTGGAGCCCGCGCTCCAGGCATGCGATCATCGTGCGCATGATCTCGGCCGGAAAGGGCCATGCCACGTAGGCCCCCTTCCAAGGTCCGTACGCCTGGATCGGCGTGCGGGGCCCACAGAGCGTTGATCCATCACGTCCCCGGGCTCGGCCGCCGCCCCATGAGCGCGGTGATCACACTCGAACACACCCGGATGTGGCCGGGCGCCGTCGCGGACGCCCTGGTGGCCTGGCAGGAGGCGGCCCTCGTCGGCACCGCCGAGCGCCTCCTGCGCAGATGCGCGTGCGACGAATGCACGGGCGCCGCCCCCCGTCACCGCCTCCAACAGGCCCTCACCGCCCTGCCACCCTGGGCGAGACCCCACCTGTACGCCCTGGTCCTCCCCCTCGACACGTACTACGCCCGCCGATCGGGCCTCAGCTGAGCGTTTCGCCGCCGTCGACGGTGATGATCTGGCCGGGGACGCCCGGGTCCGCGCCGCCCAGGACCTGCTGTTCACCCTCATGGGGCTGATCGCCTGGAACTTCGCGGTGCCCGGGATGTGCCGCGCCGTCCTGGACGAGGAGACCGACGAGGCGGCCAGGCGCGGCGCCGCGAGACGGTGATCGAGACCGCTCGCAGACTCGCCACCACCCCGGCGTAAGGAACAGCCGCGGAGCGCGGGCTCCGCGGCTGTTACCGGGTTCGGTCAGTCGGCGGCGGTGTCCCAGCCGTAGTCGGGCAGGTCGAAGAAGTCGTCACCGTCCAGGGTGTCGGCGCTGCCGGTCGCCAGCCCGTCCATCAGGGACTCGATGCCCGTGCGCACCGACTGGACGAACATGCCCTTCTGCTTCTGGCCCAGGTCGTCCTGCTGGCCGCGGACCTCGAAGAGCACGGTGCCGGTGCCGTTCAGGGCGAACGCCGAGCGGCCCTGGCCCGCGTACTCGCGCGTGTCCGGGTGGAAGTAGCGGCCGACGGCCACGTGCGGCGACTGGGCGCCGTACTTCTCGATCAGGCCCTTGTAGACGGACAGCGCGTAACGGCGGGACTTGTCCTGGTCGAGCGCCGGCCATTCGTCCTGGTACGCGGCGCCGTCCTGGACGCCGAGCGGCGGGTAGTCCAGCGAGAAGGTGATGAGATCGCCGTCCTGGGGGCCGCCGGTGAGGATGTCGCACGGCCCCATGTGGTGCAGGTCGACGTACGCGTCCACGGCGCCCTTCTCCTCCCGCATGGCCACGTACACGTCGCGGATCGCGCGGGACTCGGAAGACAGGAAGAAGCCCGCGTCCGTTTCCTCGCCGGGAAGGTCCGCGGCCTGCGGCACGTAGTCGAGGTCCGGGTTGAAGTCGCGGTTCAGGTCGTAGCCGGGCAGGTCGATGCCGTCTCCGCTGAGGCGGTGGTACCAGGCGCGGGGAGCGCCTTCGAGCTGCGGGAACGCGGCGACCGTGTCCTCCCACGGCACCACGTTGACGCGTCGGTTGAGCTCGCCGCCGTCGGGGTTGACCATCGGCATCGCGACGAGGGTGATCTCGGCGAGGAGTCGCTCCGTGCGCGCGTCACCGCCCCTGGCGACATCCTTGAGGATGCCCAGCAGGGCCTCGGTGCCGGTGCGTTCGTTGCCGTGGATGGCGGACGTCACCAACAACACCCGGTCGCCGGTGCCGGCGCGGGCCACCCACAGCTCCCTGCCCTGGGCGGATCGGCCGGCGACCTCGACGTCGACGCGCCCGCCGCTGCTCGCCTCGATCTGCGCCAGGGCCGCACCGACCTCCGCGTGGTCGGACCAGCCGGACCAGGACGGGTCGTCCTGGGTCTTGCAGCTGCCTGGGTCGGCCGCCTTCGCCGCCTGCGCGGGCGGAACGGTGAGGACTGACGCGGTCAGGGCCGCCGCGACGGCGACCGTCGCCAGCCTCTTACTGACAAATGCCCGGTGTAAGTGCACCTACTGCTCCTCGCACAGGTCCAAGTACGCCCGCCGAACGGGCTTACGCACCCGCTGACGGAAGGTCACAAGCGACCTTTACACGAGCCCCCAACTAACACAAGGTTGGACATATCGCGCTTTATATGTCAGGTGTCACCCCGCCGCCGAACCACCGAGACCTCCAGCTGCAGCGTCACCTTCCCGCTGATCAGGACTCCCGTGACGGCGTTCCAGTTCACCCCCCAGTCGTCGCGGTCGATCGTGACGCCGCCTGCGAAGCCGACCCGGAAGCCGCCCTCCGGGTCGTTCCCGGCGCCGGTCAGCCGGAAGTCCACGGTGACGGGCCTGGTCACGCCGCGGATGGTCAGGTCGCCGGTGACCCTGAAGACCTCGCCGGCCCGCACCACCCCGGTCGAGGCGAAGGTGATGGCCGGGTGGCCGTCCGCGTCGAGGAACCTGCCGCGCAGGTGCGCGTCGCGCCGCCGGTCACCGGTCCTGACGCTCCCGGCCTGGATCGTGAGCTCGGCGTCGGACTTCGACGGGTCGTCACCGTCCAGGTGCGCGCCGCCCTCGAACGCGTCGAACCACCCGCGCACCCTGGTGGCCATCGTGTGCCGGCCGACGAAGCCGATCCGCGTTCGGGTGGCGTCGATGACGTAGTCGCCGGTCAGCTCGCCGAGACTGGTCGTGGTGGTCATCCGTGCCGCTCCTCCACCGCCGAGCCGGCCAGCGGCGTGCTGTCGGCGTATCTGACCTGGTAGACGCGCTCGGCGAATCTCCAGCCGTCGGGGGTGCGCCGGTAGCGGTCGTGGTAGACGGCGTGGTTCAGATGCGAACGCCCGTCGCGCAGGCGCCCGAACTCCGCGACGTACGCCCGGCCCAGCGCGGTGTCGCCGTCGAGCTGGATGGTGCCCGGGTGCACGTTCTGCACGAAGTACTCCCAAAGGCCCTGCAAGCGCTCGATCCCGGCGCGGATCTCCTCCCGGCCGCCGAACTCGACGCCGATGTGCGGCATCCGCCACGCGCCGTCCTGGGTGAACAGCGCCGCGAAGCGGTCATAGTCCCGCATCGTCCCCGCGTCGGTGAACTCGCCGCGCAGCGCCTCGATCTCGAAGCGATCGACCATGGCCTGAACGTTCCGTACCTGCATGATTTGCCGCCTTGTCACATCAAGCGGATTCGAGGTGTCACCTCTATGACCCCTAGCGGCGGAGGAATGTGACCGATGACCGAGTCAGACTGGCTGACGGAGGGCTTCGAGGAGAACAGGACCCGTCTGAGGGCGGTGGCGTACCGGATGCTCGGCTCGATCACCGAGGCCGACGACGCCGTACAGGAGGCGTGGCTGCGCGCCAGCCGGGCGGACGCCGGCCGGGTCGACAGCCTCGGCGCCTGGCTGACCACCATCGTCGCCCGGGTGTGCCTGAACGTGCTCCGCTCGCGCGCGACCCGGCGCGAGGAGCTCATGGGCGTGCACGTGCCGGACCCGGTCATCAGCCGGACGGACGGAACGACCCCCGAGGAGGAGGCGCTGCTGGCCGACTCCGTCGGGCTCGCACTGCTGGTGGTGCTCGAAACCCTCACCCCCGCCGAACGGCTGGCGTTCGTGCTGCACGACATGTTCGACCTGCCCTTCGACGAGATCGCCCCCATGGTCGGGCGTTCCCCGGCCACGGCCCGGCAGCTCGCCAGCCGGGCCCGGCGCCGGGTGCGCGGAGCCGACGTCCAGACTCCCGACGCCGACCTCGGCCGCCAGCGGGAGATCGTCGACGCCTTCTACGCCGCGGCGCGCCGGGGCGACTTCGACGCGCTCGTCGCAGCCCTCGACCCGGACGCCGTGCTGCGGGCCGACGGGGGGACGGGACGTCCGGAGGCGTCCGTGGTGGTCCGCGGCGCGGCGGCCGTCGCCGGTCAGGTGCTCACGTTCCACCAGCACGCCGCGCTGGCTCACCCGGCGCTGGTGAACGGATCCGCGGGTGCCGTCGTGACGCTGGGCGGGCGGGCGGTCGCGGTGCTCGGGTTCACCATCGCGAACGACAAGATCGTCCGCATCGACGCGATCGCCGACCCCGACCGCCTCTCCCGCCTCGACCTGTCCGTCCTCGACGACTGACGGGAGGCGTCGCGGGAAGGCGCCTTTGCCGGATCGGCAACATGGCTTGGCTCCGGAGGGGAGGCAGGACGAGGATCTCCTGGTCCGAACACGCGAACCGGCATGGGGGTCCCGTTGCACGTCTTCGTCACCGGAGCGAGCGGTCTCATCGGCGGCACCGTCGCCGCGCGGCTGATCGAATCCGGCCACACCGTCACCGGGCTGATTCGCGACGAGTCCAAGGCCGCGGCCCTCACCCGCCTGGGGATCGAGCCTGTGGTGGGCACCCTGGACGACTCGGAGGTGCTCACTCAGCTCGCCCGCCGCGCCGACGGCGTCGTCAACGCCGCCGACAGCGATCATCGCGGCGCCGTCGAAACCTTCATCGCCGCCCTGGCCGGCTCCGGTAAGCCGCTGCTTCACACCAGCGGCTCCGGCTTCGTGGCCACCGGCACGACCGGCGAACGATCGGAGGAGGTCTTCGGCGAGGACGTCCTCGGCGGCTGGGAGCCTGATCACCCCATCCGCGCGGCACGCCTGGCCATCGACCGGCTGGTGCTGGCCGCCGCCGAGCAGGACGTGCGCTCGGCCGTCCTGTGCAACAGCCTCGTCTACGGGCAGGGCAGGGTCCCGGGCCGCCAGAGCGTGCTGATCGACGCGCTGATCCGGCAGGCGCGCTCGGACGGCGTCGTCCGCCACGTCGGCGCGGGCCGCAACATCTGGTCCAACGTCCATGTCGACGACATGGCCGACCTGTACGCCCTCGCCCTGGAGAAGTCCCCTCCCGGCGCGTTCTACTTCGTCGAGAACGGCGAGGAGTCCTTCGCCGCGATGGCGGCGGCCCTCGCCCGCGCCCTCGGCATGACCGCTCCGCAGCCCTGGGATCCCGACTCGCCCGGCAACGTCTGGGATCCCCAGTTCGCCCTGCACGCCCTGGGCTCCAACAGCCGCGTACGCGCCACCCGCGCCCGCGACCTCCTCGGCTGGCACCCCCGGCACCACTCCGTCATCGAGTGGATCACCGGCGCCGACCTGCGCGGCACCGCGTCCTAGGCGGCACGAGCCGCCCGCCCGGCGCGCGCAGCGGGCAGAATGCCTCGCGTGATGGATACGAGTGCGGTGCTGCGGGTGCTGGCCCTGCTGCGTGAGGCAGGGTGCGAGGTCTGGGTCGCCGGCGGATGGGGCATCGACGCCCTGGTCGGCGAGGTCACGCGGGAACACGGCGACCTCGACCTGCTGCACCGCGTCGAGCAGGAGCCGTTGCTGATCACGGCGCTGGAGAACGCGGGGTTCGCCGAGCAGCCCGGCGCCGAGCCCGGCCGGCCCGCCCGGTTCGTCATGAAGGATCGCCAGGGCCACGAGCTGGACCTGCATCCGCTGCGGTTCCACCCGGACGGGTCCGCCGTCCAGCAGGCCGACGATCACGGCGGCTTCTTCCACTACCCGGCGGACGCCTTCGCCACGGGCGTGATCGAGGGCGTGCCGGTGAACTGCCTGTCGGTGGCCCAGCAGATCGCCTTCCACCAGGGGTACGAGCCACGCGACCGCGACCGTCACGACATGGCACGACTGCGCGCCGCCTTCGGTGTCGCGACCGATTCGTAGTCATCGCCGGCTCCGTCCCGGCAGGAGACGGCCGGTGACCGGGCTTCACCGTGTCAGGGGCAGCCGGAGCGTGAAGGTCGGCCCCTGCCGAGGACGCCGGTCGCGCTCAACGCGCAGGCGGCCTGCGGGCGTACGCCTCGATCTCGATCTTCATGCGGGGGTCGGAGAGGCCACACACGAGCATCGTGGCGGCCGGCCGTACCTCGCCGAAGGCGCGGCGCAGCACCGGCCAGCAGGGCTCGAAGTCGTCCCGGTCGGGCAGCAGGTAGCGCACCCGCACCACGTCGGCGAGGGTGCACCCGGCCTCCGTCAGCGCGGCCACGATGTTGCCCAGGCACTGCTCGGCCTGCTCCACCACGTCGTCGGAGATCGTCATGGTGGTGTAGTCGAACCCGGTCGTCCCGGACACGTGCACCCAGTCGCCGTCCACCACGGCCCGGGCATAACCGATCTGCTCCTCGAACGTCGAGCCGCTGAGGATCGCACGTCGCTCTGTCATGCGTCAGGACACTAGGACGACCAGCGTGGATACGTCTAATACAGTCACGGCCATCGACTGATATCTCTACACGTATGGACCGGCCCGAACTTCCCCTCGCGCAGCTGCACGCCTTCGTCGTGCTCGCCGAGGAGCTCCACTTCGGCCACGCGGCCGCCCGCCTGGGCATCGCCCAGCCCCCGCTGAGCCAGCAGATCCGGCGGCTGGAGGAGAAAGTCGGCCATGCGCTGTTCCACCGCACGCCGGGACGCGTCGCTCTCACGGCGGCGGGCCTGGAGCTCCTGCCCGCCGCCCAGCGCGCGCTCACCGGCCTCGCGGACGGCCTGGCCGCCGCCCGGGCCGCCGGGAGCGGCCGAGCCGGGCGCCTGCGCATCGGCTTCGCCGCCTCCCTCGCCTTGACGTTCCTGCCCGGCCTGTTGCGTACCTTCCGGCGGGAGTATCCCGACGTGCGGCTGGACATCCTGGAGATGACCACGGCGCCCCAGCTCTCGGCCCTGCGCGACCGGGCCATCGACGTCGGGCTGCTGCGGGAGCCGCCTGCCGGCGAGACCGAGCTCGGCTGCGAGACCGTGCTGAGCGAGCCCTTCGTGGCCGTCCTGCCCGCCGAGCACCCCCTCGCCTCCCAACGCACGGTCCGGGTCGGGCAGCTGGCGGACATGCCGTTCGTGCTCCTCCCCCGAACGGCCGGCCCAGGGCTGCACGACCAGATCGCCGGCCTGTGCGCGGCGGCGGGCTTCACCCCGCGGGTCGCCCAGCGCGCGGTGGAATGGCAGACCGTCTGCGCGCTGGTCGGGGCCGGGCTGGGCGTCTCGTTGGCTCCGGCGAGCATCCGGCGCATCCGCCTCAGAGGGGTCGCCTTCCGCAGGATCGAGCCAAGCGCCGTCCGCACCCGGGTGGCCGTGGCGTGGCGCAGGGACGACGCGAATCCGCTGGTCGCGAACCTGCTGGCGACCGTACGCCAAGGTCCGGCTTGATGCAGGTTGCTAGCAATTGCGAATTATGTGCAAAATGGCATCGCATCACGATCGTCCGACCCCGGAGGCCCGCCGCATGCCCCGCACCGCCCACGACGGCGCCGCGTCATGAAGAAGTTGTTCCTCCTGGTGATGGCGCTGACGCTGGCCGCCTGCGGGCAGACCCCCGCGACGCGCGAGGCCGAGCCGGCCGTGGCCCCGCAGGCCGGGTTCCCGGTCACGGTGACCAACTGCGGGCGCAGGCTCACCTTCGACCAGCCGCCCGGCAAGGTGGTGACCGGCTACCACCCCGCGCTGGAGACGCTGTTCGCCCTCGGCCTGGGCGACCAGGTCGCCGGCCGGACGAACTTCTCGGAGAGCGCGTTCCTGCCCGGGCACGAGGAGCTCTACGACAGGATCCCGGAGATCTCTCCGACGATCATGCTGCCGCAGAAGGAGATCATGCTGGCCCAGGGCGCCGACTTCGTCCTGGACAACAGCATGGCGAGCTTCGACGCGGGCGGCGGCTACGCCACCGTGGAGGAGCTGGACGCCGCCGGCTCCCCGGTCTACATCATGGGCGGCTGGTGCAGCCCCGAGGAGACGCTCGCGTTCACCCTCGAGGACACCCTTACCGACCTGCGCAACCTCGGCGCGATCTTCGGCGTCCCCGACCGCGCCGACCGGCTGATCGCCGAGCTGCGCGGCGACCTCGACGACGTGCGCGAGCGCGTCAGCGGCCGGCCGCCGGTCAGGGTGCTGGCCACCGACGGCGGCAAGGGCCCGGTCAACGCGTACGGAGGCGCCGGGGTGACGCACCAGCTGATCACCGCCGCCGGCGGGCAGAACGTGCTGGCCGACGTCAAGGCCGACTACACCGAGGTGAACCCGGAGGCGATCGCCGCCGCGCAACCCGACGCCGTCCTGATCAGCGAGTACGCCACGCTGCGCGGCGAGAAGAAGCCGACCGTGGAGGCCAAGGCCGCCGACACCCTCGCCGTCGCCGCGAACAGCCCCGCCGCGAAGGACGACCGGGTGCTCGCGCTGCCCGTGGCGGCCCAGCACCCGGGCTACCGCAACCTGCTGGCCGTCGTGGACATCGCCCGCTTCCTGCACCCCGACGCCTTCACACGATGATCATCGAGACGGCGCCGGTCGCTCCCGTGAAGCCTCGCAGGAACGGCCGGTTCACCCTGCTCGTCACCGTGCTGGCCGTGGCCGTGGTCGCCTCGACGTGGCTGGCCGTGAGCATCGGCGCGGTGCACGTCGCCCTCCCGCAGGCGTGGGCCATCGTCGCCGACCGCCTCGTGCCCGGCCTGGTGCCGCGGACGTGGACGCCGGTGCAGGAGCAGATCGTCTGGCAGTTCCGGCTGCCGCGCGCGCTGCTGGCGCTGCTCGTCGGGGCCGGGCTGGCGGTGGTGGGAGCGGTGCTGCAGGCGCTGGTGCGCAACCCGCTCGCCGACCCGTTCCTGCTCGGCATCTCCTCCGGGGCGTCGTTCGGCGCGGTGGTGGTGCTCATCATGGGCGCCTCCACGCTGGGCGGGCTGTCGCTGTCGGCCGCCGCCTTCGCGGGGGCGCTGCTGGCCCTGGCGTTGGTGTACGTGCTGGCCCAGCGTTCCGGGCGGCTCACTCCGTCACGGCTGGTGCTGGCCGGGGTGGCGCTGGCCTACCTGTTCCAGGCCGCCTACAGCTTCGTGCTGCAGCAGGCGCAGAGCGGGCGGGCGGCTCAGCAGGTGCTGTTCTGGCTGATGGGCAGCCTGGGCGGCGCCCGCTGGGAGATGTTGCCGCTGCCGTCCGTCGTGCTGGCCGCGGGGCTGACGTACCTGCTGCTGCAGCATCGTCCGCTCAACGCGCTCAGCGCCGGCGAGGAGACGGCCGTCTCGCTGGGCGTGAACGTGCACCGCCTGCGGATCACGCTGTTCGTGCTCACCTCGCTGCTGGTCGGCGTGCTGGTGGCGACCAGCGGCGCGGTCGCGTTCGTCGGGCTGATCGTGCCGCACGCCGCACGCCTGCTGGTCGGCGCCGACCACCGCCGGGTGCTGCCGGTGACGGCGCTGCTGGGGGCGGCGTTCCTGCAGCTCGTGGACGTGGCGGCCCGTACGGTGGCCGCGCCGCAGGAGCTGGCGTTGAGCATCGTCACGGCGCTGTTCGGCGTGCCGTTCTTCCTGTGGCTGCTGCGCCGCCGCTCGGTCGACCGGGCGGTGACCGTCACATGAGGCTGGACCTGCGTGGCGTCACCGTGAACCTGGACGGCCGCCCCATCGTGCACGAGGCCGGCCTGCGGGTGGACGACGGCGAGTTCGTCGCACTGGTCGGCCCGAACGGGTGCGGCAAATCCACCCTGCTGCGGACGATCTACCGGGCGCTGCGGCCCTCGGCCGGGCTCATCAGCGTGGACGGCGACGACGTGCACCGGTTGCCGTGGCGCGAGTCTGCCCGGCGGACCGCCGTGGTGGCCCAGGAGACGCCCGCCGAGCTGGACTTCACCGTCTGGGAGATCGTGCTCATGGGCCGCACGCCGTACGAACGCGACGCCGCCGACGGGGAGCGCTGCGCGCGGGCGCTCGACCGCGTCGGCCTGGCCGGCGCGCAGGACCGTGTCTACGCCACCCTGTCCGGCGGGGAGAAGCAGCGCGCGCTCATCGCCCGTGCCCTGGTGCAGGAGCCCCGCCTGCTGCTGCTCGACGAGCCCACCTCCAACCTCGACATCCGCCACCAGCTGGAGATCCTGCACCTGGTGCGGGAGCTGGGCGTGGCCACGCTGGCCGTGCTGCACGACCTCAACCAGGCCGCCGCCTTCTGCGACCGCCTGTACGTCATGAGCTCCGGCCGCATCCTGGCCGGTGGCCCGCCCGGCGAGGTCCTCACCCCCGAGCTGATCAGCCAGGTGTACGGCGTGCGCGCCGTCCAGCGCACCCAGCTCGTCTTCGAACGCCTCAAGGACGAAGCTGAACCCTGAGCGCGTCGGCTGCGTACCCAGGCATGAGAGCCGTACCGACAGCTGGGTTCAACGTGAAACTTCCACTGCACCGATTACGAGCCGTCGCCGCCTGTTGCCTGACCGCCCTGGGCGTGGGCCTGGCCGTGGTGACGTTCTGGGGTTCGGAACCGACGACCGCCGGAGGCCACGACCATCACCCGACCGTGCCGGAAACGCATCCGCCGGTGGACATGGACCGCATCGTCGCCGTGACGCGATGCCCGCGACCGCAGGAGCAGGGGCGGGCCGCCGACTACCGTCAGGTCGTGTGCCAGTCGCCGCAGGGCCGCTACACGATCATGACCTTCACGACGCCGGCCGGTAAGGACGCCTGGCTCGACGCGGCGGAGCCGTACGGCGGGACGTACCTCGTCGGCGACCGGTGGGCGGTCGTCTCCACCCCGGCCCTCCTCGGCGAACTCCGTGCCGAGCTCGGCGGCGAGATCCGCGAACACCAGCACCACGGCCCCTGATCCGGCGGCTACATCGCGTACACCTGGCCGGTCTGACGCCCCTCGGCGGAGCGGGCGTACGCGCCGGCGGCGCCGAGGGCCGGCGACGCGACCGAGCCCGTGGCGATCGGGTCGCGGGCGAGCATGCCGCTGATGAGCGTGAAGGACGTGTCCTCCGCCATGAGCTGGCTGCCCTGCCGGACGAGCTCGATCTGGCTGAACGCCTTGCCGGTGAGGCCGGGCCGGCTCCCGTCGGCCACGCGCCTGGGGCCTAGACGAGGCGGGTGACGAGGCCGGTGTCGAGGGAGTAGTAGGCTCCGACGATCTCGAGTCGGCCCCTGGTGATCCGGCGGACGAGCAGCCGGTCGGCCTTGAGCTCGGTGACGACGCCGATGGTGTTGAGCTTGGTCATCTTCTCCACGTCGCCGTCGGCGTGTTCGTAGGCGGGGCGCAGGGCCTCGACGATGTCCTGGAGACGTCCCGGGAGTTCGCGGCCTTTGTTCAGGGCGTGGGCGGCGGCCGACACCGCGCCGCAGCGCTGGTGGCCCAGCACCACGATCAGGGGGACGTCCAGCTGGGCAGGGCCGTACTCGATGGCGCCCGACACGAGCGGGTCGATGGTCTGGGCGGCGCTGCGCACCGTGAGCAGGTCGCCGAGGCCCGCGTCGAAGACGAGCTCCGGTGCCACGCGCGAGTCGATGCACGACACGACCGTCGCGTACGGCTCCTGCTTCTCGGCGACCTCGTCCCGCCGGGCGCGGTCCTGGTGCGGGTGGACGACCTTGCCGGAGGCCCAGCGGCGGTTGCCCCGCCTGAGCTCCGCCCAGGCCCCTGCCGGGGTGGGGCGGCGGGTGACGGCCGCAGCAGGGGCGGCGCCCAAGAGCAGGCCGGCGGTGAGGAGCCCGGTGGTGCGGAGGACCGCCCGACGGTTCACGGTCTGCGCGTTCATGGATCCCGTACGATCCGGCGTCTCCGGCATGGCGAGCGCTCCCCGACTCTCCACGGCCCTACTCGTTAGGGGCCGACAAGGTATCCCAGCACCTCTCCCGCCCTTCGCGTGGGCAGAACGGTCAGCTCAGGAGGCGGCCCCTGTGCCCGATCAGATAGAAATGGGCGGAATGTCGTGATGTCTCCCTGAGGACCCCCCACCGTGCCTGATCTCTCCACCCCCGCCGTCGAGGTGACCGACCTCACCCAGCGCTTCGGCTCCGTGGTCGCCGTCGACGACCTCAGCCTGACCATCCCGCCGGGGATGTTCTACGGCATCGTCGGCCCCAACGGAGCCGGCAAGACCACCACCCTGACGGCCGTGTGCGGGCTGCGGGAGCCGACCTCGGGCTCGATCAGGATCGCCGGCCACGACCTGCGGACCGACCGCGAGACCGCCCTCGCCCAGCTCGGCGTGATGATGGACGGGTTGTCGCTGCCCGAGCGGCTGACCGCCACCGAGGTCCTGCGCTACAGCGCCGGCCTGCGCGGACTGGACGACGGCTGGCGGGCACGCGCCCGTGACCTGCTGGAGATCCTGGGCCTCGACGCGGTCCCGCGCACGCTGATCGTGGAGTACTCCACCGGCATGCGCAAGAAGATCAATCTGGCGCTGGCGATGCTGCACCGGCCCCGCGTGCTGGTGCTGGACGAGCCGTTCGAGGCGATCGACCCGGTCTCGGCCCACTCCATCGAGCAGGTGCTCAAGCAGTACGTCGAAGCCGGCGGCACGGTGGTCATGTCGAGCCACATCATGGACTTCGTCGAGCGCAACTGCCGCCGGGTGGCGCTGGTGGCCGGTGGGCGGGTGCTGGTCGAGGGGCCGGTCGACGAGGTGACCGCGGGATCCACGCTGAACGAGCGGTTCGTGGAGCTGGTGGGCGCCGACCCGGTGCGTCCGCTGGAGTGGCTGGCATGACCCGGGCCCTGTTCGCGCTCAAGCTGCGCCTGTTCCGCAACGGCCCGCACAACGAGCGAGCCTTCAGCCTGGTCACCGGGCTCCTCCTGGCCGCCCTCGTGGTCGCGGGCGCGTCACCGGCTGTGCGCGGCGTGGTCGGGGAGAGCTGGATCGCGCTGGCGCTCACGGTGTGGGGCGGCATGTGGCTGTTCGGGCCGCTGGCCCAGCCCCGCCATGACCCGTCGGTCATCTCCCGCGAGTGGTTGCGCGGCTACCCCATCCGGCCGTGGCGGCTGGCGCGCGCCCTGTCGTGGACGGAGCTGCTCGGCGTCGGGCCGCTGATCACGCTGGCGTGCCTGCTCTCCTTGGTGGTCCTGGCCGCGCCGGGCGGGCCCGTCGCGGTGGCGATCGCCGTCGTCGCGGTGGTGGCCCAGCTCTATCTGCTGGTCTGGGCGGGCAAGACGGTGGCGGCGCTGGCGTCCTGGCTGCTACAGACCCGGGCCGGGATGACGCTGGCCGCCGTGCAGACCGCGGTCATGCTCGCGGTGTCGTTCGCCGGGTGGGTGCCGTTCGCGGCCTGGCTGCTGCCGCGGCTCGGCGAGGGCGAGGCCGATCTGGCCACCCCCTCCCTCGGTCGGCTGCCCGAGCCGGTGGTGGACGTGCTCGCCGCCCTGCCCACCGGCTGGGGCTACGGCGCGGTGGTCGCCGCCCGCGACGGCGCCGGACCCGGCGCCGTCGTGTTGCCGATGGCGGCCCTCGCCCTGGGCGCCCTGCTGCAGCTGGGCTGGATCGCGCTCACGGCTCGCGCGCTGCGCCGGCCGCCTCGCCGGGCGACGCCGCTGCGGCCTGCCGGACCAGGGCGGGGGTTGTCGTTGCCGTTCGTGTCGCCGCAGGTGTCGGCGGTCGTCGCGCGCGAGCTGGCCACCTGGTTCCGTGACCCGGCGCGGGGCGTCGAGCTGCGCAGCGCGTGGCTGACGCCGCCGCTGATGGCGGCGATCATCGCGTTGACCGACTGGAGCTGGGCGCTGCCGCTGGTCGGCCCGGCGGCGGCCGTGTTCGGCGCGATGGTGGCGATCAACACCTACGCCCTCGACGGCACCGCCCTGTGGCAGCTGCTCACCACACCGGGCGCGCTCAAGGCCGACGTGCGCGGGCGCATGGCGGCGTGGGCGTTGCTGTTCGGGGCGCCGTCCGTCGTGCTGGCGGCCGTGTTGTGGGCCGTGACCGGCTCCCCCCTGGGAGGCGCGGCCGTCTGCGGCGCCGTCGCCGCCACCGCGGTCGGCTGCGCCGCGGCGCCGCTGCTCGCGGTCGTGATGCCGGCCGTGGGCACCGACGCCCGCGATCGTGTCTATCCTGGCCAGCAGGCCGGCGATCCGACCGGCGGGCAGATGACGATCTTCCCCGTGGTCGCGCTGGCCGCCGTCGCCGGCTCTCTGTGGTGGGCGGCCCTCCTGCCGGCCGCCGCCGTCCTGTACGCGGCCCCCGCCCTCACGCTGCGCCTGCTCCGGCGGCGCGGCACCGGCCTGCTCGACGCGATGGCCTCCCGCGACGCCGCGTCCGTCAGGTGAGGGCGACGGCCAGGATGGGGAGGTCGATGACGGCGTGCGCGCCGACGCACAACAGCAGGTTGCGGCGCGCCCAGTAGAGGCCGACGAAGAGCAGCGATCCCACGGCGACGACGGTCAGCGTGGTGATCCCGCCCGAGCCGGGCAGGTGCCCGCCGACGAACAGCGCGTACGACACCAGCGCCGCCGCCCAGGGCCGCCCGGTGAGGTCGATGACCCGCTCCATGAGGAAGCCGCGGTAGAAGAGCTCCTCGACGACGGCCGCGTTGAGGATCAGGTGGACGCTGCCGACGACCGACAGGCTCGTGATGATCTGCCCCGACTGCGTCTGCTGGTCGGGGCCCGCGCCGGCGACGAGACCGTACAGGGAGTAGGCGACCACCAGCGTCAGGACGGACAGCCCGACAGTGATCAGGACGTCGCGCCCGCGAGGAGCGCGTAACCCCACCGACGACAGCGGGCGCCGTTCCACGGCCAGGACGAAGCCCAGCAGCAGCGCGGCGGCGAGCCAGCGCAACGCCAGGATCAGGCCGAAGCCGACCCCGCCCAGCAGCCAGTCCACCAGCGTGGGGAGATACCACAGCGCGACGCCGGCGGCCAGCGCCATCAGGGGCGGGACGCGGACGGCGGTCTTCACTTCGCCCTCACGACCTTGGTCTCGGTCAGGCGGTCGAGCACCCGCCGCCGGTCGCCCCACACGACGGGCGCCCAGTCCACCCAGGCGAGCGGCCCGAGCAGCAGGCTGAGCCGCCGTACGACACCGGTGACGGGGTGGATGCGCAGCCCGTTCTCGCTCACGACGCGGAGTTTCATGAGGCGTTTGCCGGGAGTCAGGCCGTTCCGCGCCTCCAGCAGCCCCAGCCCGACGATCGACCAGAGCAGGGCGAGCGGAACGCCCAGGCTGTAGAGCAGCCCCGCGTGGTCATAGGCGGCCACGTTGCAGATCATGGGCCCGATGGCCACGCAGCCGTCGCCGATCTCGAAGTACACCCATGGCGGGAACGCCAGCCCGAAACCCTGCCCGAACTCCACCGTCCTGACGATCCCCTGGACGAGGAGCGCGATCGTGACGCCGACCAGCGGCAGATTGTCGATCACCACCGCGATGAACCGGACGTCGACGGGGGCGGGCGGTGTCTCCCGCAGCTCCGCGAAGGTGGCCGCCGCCTCTTCCGGCTTGCCGAGCCGGCTCAGGGCCTCGTCTAACTCGCCCGCCTCCGCCGCGTCGGACAGGTGCTCGCCGAGCTCGGCCTTCGCCCTCTCCCGGGCGGGGCCGGTCAGGTGGCGTCCGACTCTTTCCGTGTAGTCGTCGATGATCTGCCGCTCGTCGGCCATTCCTGCACCTCACCAAGAGTGTCGAGTAGCTGTCGCATCCCGTCGACCAGGCCGCCCCACTCGGCGCGCAACATGCCGAGATACGCACGGCCGTCTGGCGTGAGGACGTAGTACTTGCGCGGCCTGGCGCGGCCCTCGGCCTCCCAGGAAGCGCGGATGTGGCCGGAATCCTCCAGCCGGTGCAGCAGCGGGTAGAGCGTGCCCTCCTTGACCTCCAGGACCCCCTCGCCCGTCTCCCGCAACACTTTCAGCAGCTCGTAGCCGTATCGGCGGCGCACGCTCAGGACGGACAGCACGGCCAGCTCGGTGGTGCCGCGGGCGAGCTCGCGACGCAGCCGGGCGATGGTCGCCGATCCCGGCGTCGTCTCCATGTCCTCGGACATGACACCACAGTACGACCCGATACCTTGCGTGACAAGGTATCAAGCCGAGCGAGGCACAGGCATAGAGCGCACCTGCCAGGAAAGAGGCAATCAGCGACGAACCCATCCGAGAAAAGAGGAGAAGCCCATGGATCCGACACGGCAGGAGACCGGTGACATCACCGGTACGCGGGACAAGGACTACAACCTGATCTGGTTCGTCGAGCAGTGCCTCAGCAACGTGCTGCGACTGGACACCTACGTCGCCGACGCCGAACGCACCGGCGACAGCGAGCTGGCCGGGTTCTTCCGGCGCGCTCAGGGCGAAAGCCGCAAGGGAGCCGAACAGGCCAAGGACCTGCTCCGCCGCCGCCTGGCCGCGTGACGTCCGGGAGAGGCGCCCGATCCCGTACTCGGGCTCGGGCGCCTCATCGGCTGCGGAAGCCGCCCGCCGCTCCCCGACAGGGACGTCAGCGTACGGCGTGACCTCCGGCTTGGTCGGCGCGGCGTTGGAGGTCGGCGGCGAACTCCTCGGCGCGGCTCAGTTGTGTGCGCAGCGCCTCGCAGCGCTCGCGGGCGGCCTGCTCGAACCGGCGCAGGCGGGCCAGCAGCTGCTCGCGCTCCGCCGTGCCGAGCGCGGTCGCGGTGTCGTCGAGCCGGTCGGTGACGGCGAGCAGCTCGCCCATCTCGTCGAGGGTGAAGCCGAGCGGCTTCATCCGGCGGATCACCATCAGCCTGGCCACGTCGGCCTCGGTGTACAGGCGGAAACCGCCCTGGCTGCGCGCCGACGGCCGCACCAGGCCGACTTCGTCGTAGTGCCGGATGGTGCGCAGCGACAGCTCCGTACGGGCGGCCACCTCTCCGATGTGCATGTGATCTCCGTCACCCCCAGGAGCGGCAGGGTCAACGGCGGAGAGCTCTGGTCCGTCCATCATTCGCACGACCTCACTGCTCGGCTGGCTGCGGTTGTGCGGGCAGGCACGCCTGGCCCCGCCAGATCTCTACCCTGACGTCAGGGTGGAGTTGCCGGTGGCCAGGACGGTCTCCGTTACCGGCTCCCGGTGGCCACGAGCGCGGGACATGATCGCACAGCGCGTGCGGTCGCCGACACCCTCCGGCCCGCCACTTCACCGAGGTAAGGGACTCCGACGCCGGACAGCGCGCGCGGCGCTCACCAGCTCCGCGCCGTCGGATGGCGGGGCCAGCACCGCGTGGCGGCGCAGCAGGGAACAGAAGCGGCTCGTCACGAGGTTGCCCCCTACATGGCGACACTTGGACTCATCGGCAGCGGCCTGATCGGCGGCACGCTGGCCCGCCTCGCGGTGAACAGCGGCCTTGACGTGGTGCTCAGCAACTCCCGGGAGCCGCAGACCCTCTCCGAGCTCGTGACGGACCTCGGTCCGCGGGCCAGGGCGGGCACGCCGCAGGAGGCGGCCGCGGCGGGTGACTGGGTGGTGGTGACCATCCCGCTCAAGGCCTACCGGAGCGTGCCGCAGGAGCCGCTCGCGGGCAGGACGGTCCTCGACACCAACAACTACTACCCGCAGCGCGACGGCGCCTTCCCCGAGCTCGACGCCAAGGAGACCACCACCAGCGAGCTGCTCCAGCGGCACCTGCCGGGCGCCCACGTGGTGAAGGCGTTCAACAACATCTTCTTCCGCCACCTCGCCGACCTGCCCCGCCCGGCGGGCGCCCAGGACCGTACGGCGCTGCCGATCGCGGGAGACGACGCGGGCGCGAAGGCACGGGCGACCGAGCTGCTCGATCTGCTGGGTTATGACGCGGTGGACGCGGGTCCGCTCGCCGAGGGGTGGCGTTTCGAGCCCGGGACCCCGGTCTACGGCATCCCGTACGCGGCGGAGGCGTCGCCGCGGTTCGCCGAGCTGCCGGCGGGGCCGGCCCCGGCGACCGAGATCGCCAAACTGCTCGAAGCCGCCCGGCGCTGACCGCTCTGCCGGTCGCCGCCGGCACGTGACCCCTGGCGATACGGAACGTCTCGTCTTGCATTTCGAGCCGCGCGGCTCCATACTGATCCTCTAACGAGACGAAACGTATCGTCTTTATTCAGCAGTTGGAGCGGGCCCGTACGGAGGAGCCGGGCCTGGGAGCACCTGAGCAGGAAGGCACCGCGCTGACGAGGCAAGGAGCTGACGAGGCAAGGATGTGGGCCCTTGATGCGGCAATTGGCACTCAACGAGATCACCAAGCGTTACGGCACCCGCGTCGTCCTGGACCGGGTGTCACTCACCGTGAAACCCGGCGAGCGGATCGGCGTGATCGGCGACAACGGGTCGGGCAAGTCGACGCTGCTCAGGCTCATGGCGGGCGCGGAGCGGCCGGACAACGGCGAGCTCGTGGTCGTCGCGCCCGGCGGCGTCGGATATCTGCCGCAGTCGCTCGCGCTGCCGCCGCACGCGACGGTGGCCGACGCCCTCGACCTGGCACTGGCCGACCTTCGCGAGCTGGAAACCCGGATGCGGGCGGCCGAGCGGTTGCTCGGCGAGCCGGGCATGGACGAGGTGTACGCGGGGCTGGTGGCGGAGTTCGAAGCGCGGGACGGCTACGAGGCCGACGCCCGGGTGGAGATCGCGCTGCACGGGCTCGGGCTGCCGGGGCTGGTGCGCGACCGCCCGCTGGGCACGCTGTCCGGAGGCGAACGCTCCCGGCTCGCGCCGGCCGCCACGCTGGCGTCCGACCCCGGGCTGCTGCTGCTCGACGAGCCGACCAACGACCTCGACGACCAGGCCGTGACCTGGCTCGAACACCGCCTGCGCGCCCACCGGGGCACGGTCGTGGCCATCACGCACGACCGGGTGTTCCTGGAGCGGGTGACCGACGCCATCTGGGAGGTCGCCGACGGGCAGGTGCGCCGCTACGGCGACGGGTACGCCGGATACCTCGCGGGCAAGGCCGCGGAACGCGCCGCCCAGGCGCGGGCCCATGAGGAGTGGAAGGCGGAGCTGGACCGGCATGCCACGCTGGTGGCGGCCAACGCGGGCCGGCTGGCGGTCATCCCGCGCAAGACGGCCAAGGCGGGCATGGGCACCGGGGCCTGGCGGGCGCGTTCCCGTACGCACGGGGCCGCGAGCCGCATCCGGCAGTCACAACAGCGGCTGCGGTGGCTCACCGACCACCCGGCGCCGCCGCCGCCCGAGCCGCTGCGCTTCACCACCGCCCTCCCCACCGCGGGAGCCGCCGCCGAGGCCGAGGTGGCCACGCTCGACGGCGTGGAGGTGGCCGGACGGCTGCGCCTCGATCACCTGACCGTCCGCGCCGGTGAACGGCTGCTCGTCACCGGGCCGAACGGAGCCGGCAAGACCACGCTGATGCGGGTGCTCGCCGGAGAGCTGCGTCCGGACGAGGGCGAGGTACGGCGCTCCGGCCGGATCGGCTTCTTCCGACAGGACGAACTCGACACCGCCGACGCACGGCAGGCCGGGCTGCACGACGGTCCCGCTGAGGTGCTTGGGCAGGAAGGACCGCACAACGGCCGCGCCGGCGTCGTTGCGCGGGAGGAGTGGACCGTGCTGCGGGCCTACGCGCACCGGCGTCCCGGCACCCTGGACGAGCACGCGGACGCGCTGCTGGCCCTGGGGTTGTTCCGGCCGTCCGATCTGGGGCTGCGCCTGAAGGACCTCTCCTACGGGCAGCGGCGCCGGATCGAGCTGGCCCGACTGGTGAGCGAGCCCGTGGACCTGCTCCTGCTCGACGAGCCGACCAACCACCTGTCGCCGATGCTCGTGGAGCAACTGGAGGAGGCGCTGGCCTCGTACCAGGGCGCGCTGGTGGTGGTGACGCACGATCGCCGCCTGCGGGCCGCGTTCACCGGCCGCCGCCTGGAGCTGGACGGAGGCGTGCGGGCGACCCCCTGCTCAGCGCAGGCCGGCGCGCCGCAGCCATGAATCGATCCGGGTCCGCCGTCGCCGCCCTCTTCACCTGCCCGCGGTGACGGCTTTCAGCTCGTCGAGCGACTCGCGGATGATGCTCGACAGGTCTGCCCCGCCGGTTTCGCTGATCCAGCGTCCGAACGCGATCTTGAAGACGGCGATCCCGGCCTCGGCGGCCAGGCTCGCGGCCGGCTCCGCGACGCCGCGCCGCCGCAGCGCCTCGGCGAGCGCCGCGGAGAGCGTCGCGAGCTTGACCAGCTCGCGTTCCCGCAGCTCCGCGTTCGCCGCGATGACGGCCTGGCGCCGCCGGGCGTTTTCGCCGCGCTCCTGGAACAGGGCGCCGACGGACTCGATCGCCGCCGCTGTCGCGTCCATCGGCGCCGCCGACTCGGGCGCGTCCGCGACGGCGTTCACGAGGTGCTCCTGCAGCGTGCCCGAGCCCCAGAACAGGACCTCGCGCTTGTCGGCGAAGTGCCGGAAGAACGTGCGCTCGGTCAGCCCCGCCCGCTTGGCGATCTCCGCCACCGTGGTCTGCTCGAACCCGCGCTCGAGATAGAGCTCCAGCGCCGCCTGCTCCAGCCGGCCACGCGCGTTCGGCTCCCATCGACCCATGCCCTGCATCGTATCCCGATGACAGCCACTGACATCAAGTGCTAGCCTGATGACAGTCACTGACATCATTGGGAGTGTTTCTCATGCGCGTATTCGTCACCGGCGCGTCCGGCTGGATCGGCTCCGCCGTCGTTCCCGAGCTCATCGGCGCCGGTCACCAGGTCACCGGGCTGGCACGCTCGGACGCCTCCGCCGCCGCTCTCACCGCGGCCGGGGCACAGGTCCGGCGTGGCACCCTGGACGATCTCGACGTCCTGCGGCGTGCGGCTGCCGCGTCGGACGGCGTGATCCACCTCGCCTTCAAGCACGACATCGCCTTCTCCGGGGGCTTCCAGGCCGCCGCCGACGCTGACCGCCGGGCCGTCGAGGCGTTCGGCGAGGCGCTCGCGGGCTCCGATCGGCCGTTCGTCCTCGCCTCCGGGCTGCTCGGGCTCGTCCCGGGGCGGGTGGCGACCGAACGGGACGGTCGCGATCCCGCCTCGGACGCGCCTGCCGGCGGCCCGCAGACCCGGCAGGCCACCGCGCAGGCGACGCTCGCCTTCGCCTCCCGCGGCATCCGCTCATCCGTCGTACGGCTGTCCCCCACGGTGTACGGCGAAGGAGACATCGGGTTCGTGGCGGCCCTGGTCGGCATCGCCCGCGACAAGGGCGTCTCCGGCTACCTCGGCGACGGGTCCGCCCGCTGGCCCGGCGTGCACCAGCGCGATGCCGCACACCTGTTCCGTCTGGCGCTGGAGCAGGCCCCGGCCGGATCGGTGCTGCACGCGGTGACCGACGAGGGCGTGCCGATCCGTGCCGTCGCCGAGGTGATCGGCCGCCATCTGGACCTGCCGGTGGTCTCCGTCCCCCAGGAAGACGCGGGCGCGCACTTCGGGTGGCTGGCCGGCTTCCTGGCGACCGACGGCCCGGCCTCCAGCGCGCTGACGCGCGAGCTGCTGGGCTGGCAGCCCACGCGCCCCGGCCTCATCGACGACCTGGGCAAGGGCCACTACTTCCGCACTGTCTGACCAGTGCCACCGGGGTCGGGTGTGATGGTGAAGACGCCCGCCAGACCGGTGATGGCCAGGATGCGGAGCAGCCTGCCGTGCAGGTTGACCAGTTCCATGCCGCCGCCCAGGGCGGCGAGGGTCCGTTCGGCGTGGATGAGCGCCCGCAGCCCGCGAGAGTCGCAGAACGTCAGGTCCGCGGTGTCGACCACGAGGTGTCGCAGACCGGCCTTGATCACCGCGTCGATCAGCGGTGGGACCAGCTCGGAGGAGGAGAAGTCGAGGTCGCCGCGGAGCGTCAGCACGCCGTGGGCGGGGTGATGAACCAGGTTTACCGTGAGAACGGTCATACCGGGTGTCCGATCCGCGGTGCGAGAGAAATCGCCTGGCGCCCGCATGTCGCGTGCTGGGCAAGTCACCACTGGAATCCCTCAACCCTACAGACCGCGTGCGGGGATGCCGGCGTGAACGGCGACCTGGTGCTCCGGACGGCGGGCGAAATGCGGGCATTCCCGTGCTTCGCCCTCGGACCGGGAATGGGCCACGACCCCCACTCCGGGCATGGACTGGACGGTCGCGCGGACCGTGGCCCACATCAGCGAGTGCCTGTTGTGGTACTCCGCCGATCTCGTCGCAGGCGATCGGGAGCTCAGCACCATGGACATGCGGGTCCGGACCGAGAGCGATCCGGCGGGCCTCATCACCACCCTGGGCTCCTTCGCCGCGGTCCTGGCGAGCGTCGTCGACGGCTCGCCGTCCGGGGCCCGCGGATGGCATCCCCACGGCCTCGCTGACGCCTGGCACTGCGCCCCCTTGGCCGAGTGGGACGGCGTCGTGCCCGCCTGACGCGGTCAGCACGATCGGTGATCGCCATGGAGACGTGGCGCGTCGCGGCGGTTATTTTGGGCCGGATGAGACGAAGGGCGAACGCGTCGTGGCTGCGGGAGCGTCCGTGGGTCGTCGATCTGGTCGTGGCGCTGGCGGTGTTCGGCTACAACCTGCCGATCCAGGTGGCGTACGTCCCGGACGGGTCGCCCATCGGGGTCGCCGTCTCCGCCGGGTTGTGCGCGCCGTACGTCTTGCGACGGAAGCATCCGTTTGCGGTGTTCGGCGTCATCCTGCTGACGGCCTGCGTGCAGCTCGTGCTCGGCGTGGGCATCCTCCCGGCGGACATCATGTTGGCGTTCGCGCTCTACAACGTCGCGGTGCGGTTCCCGTGGACGGCTTCGCTCCCGGCGGCCGGCGCGGTGGTGCTCTGGTCGCTGGTCACGGTGGCGCCGCGCCTGGAGGAGTACGACCTCTCCGTCTTCGACCTGGGCCTGCTCGTTCTTGTGGCCGTCTGGGCGTGGACGTGGGGAACGACGGTCCGGATCCGTCGTGACTACGTGGCGAGTCTGCGCGAGCGAGCGCTCCAGCTGGAACGGGAGCGTGAGGCCCAGGCGATGATCGCGGCCGCGGCGGAGCGGGCCCGGATCGCCCGGGAAATACATGACATCGTCTCCCACAGCCTGAGCGTGGTCGTACTGATGGCGGAAGGCGCGGCCCTGAAAGTGCGCAGTGAGCCGGAACGTGCCGAACAGGCGATGTTCACCGTGCGCGACACGGGCCGGACCGCACTGGCGGAGATGCGCCGGATGCTGGACGTGCTGCGTGACGGGGAACCGGGATCGCACGCGCCGCAGCCGGGCATCGCCCAGCTCGATCGCCTGGTGAAGGAGTCGCGCGCGGCGGGGCTTCCCGTCAGGATGACGGTGTCGGGCGAGCCCGGGGATCTGTCCGAGGGCCTCGATCTGGTCGTGTACCGGGTCGTGCAGGAAGCCCTCACGAACGCCCGCAAACACGCCGGCCCGAGGCTGCGCCGGGTCGATGTCGCGTTGCGCCACCGGGAGGGAGAGATCGAGGTGCGGATCACCGATGACGGGCAGGGCGTACGCGACGGCCCCGCCGCCGACGGCCATGGGCTGGTCGGGATGCGCGAGCGGGTCGCCGCCTACGGCGGCACGCTGCGGACCGGCTCACGGGCCGATCAGGGGTTCGAGGTGGTGGCGGTGCTCCCGGTTGGAGGGGCGGAATGACGATACGCATCGTGCTGGTCGACGACCAGGAGCTGATCCGGATGGGACTGCGGATGGTCCTCGAGTCCCGTCCCGAGATCGAGGTCGTCGGCGAGGCCGACGACGGCGACACCGCACTGGAACTGCTCCGGACGGTGGAGGCGGATGTGGTGCTCATGGACGTCCGGATGCCGCGGATGAGCGGCGTGCGGGCGACCCGGGCGATCCGCGCGTCCGACGGGCCGAGGGTGCTGATCCTGACGACGTTCGATCTGGACGAGTACGCCTACGACGCGCTCCGGGCGGGTGCGAGCGGGTTCCTGCTCAAGGACGCACCGCTGAACGACCTGGTCTCGGCGATCACGCACGTGCACCTCGGCGACGCGGTCGTCGCCCCGAGCACCACCCGCCGGCTTCTCGACCACTTCACCGGCGCCCCTGAACCGGACCCGCGGCGGTTCGAGGAGCTGACCCCGCGGGAGCTGGAGGTGCTGCGTCTCGTCGCCCGTGGCTTGTCGAACGCGGAGATCGCCGAGGATCTGAGCGTGTCGGAGGGCACGGTGAAGACGCATGTGGGCAGGATCCTCACCAAACTCCACCTGCGTGACCGGGTGCAGGCGGTCGTCCTGGCCTACGAGAGCGGCCTCGTGCAGGCGGGCCGGCGCTGACCGAGGGGAGTATGCCTTGAGGCATACGCCGTACGTGAAAGATCCGCTTTCTGGGAGACGATTCGCGCCGACGACGTTGGGACGGTGGATCGCATGTCCTGCATCGTGTCCACGGATCGACTCACCAAGCGGTACGGAAAACGTGCCGTCGTGGAGAACCTGAACCTGCGCATCCCGCAAGGGTGCGTGTACGGCTTCCTCGGGCCGAACGGATCGGGCAAGTCCACGACCATGAAGATGCTCCTGTCCCTGATCCGGCCCACGAGCGGGCAGGTCGAGGTCATGGGGCGCCCGATGAACCGCTCGACGCGGCGGGAGCTGCTGGGGCGGATCGGCTCCCTCATCGAATCCCCGCCCGGATACGGGCACCTCACCGGCGGGGAGAACATGCGCCTGGTGCAACGCCTCCTGGGCATCGATGACGACCAGGTCGGCCGCGCGGTGCGCACGGTGCGGCTGCAGGGCCAGCTCGACAAGAAGGTCCGCGACTACTCGCTGGGCATGAAGCAACGGCTGGGGATCGCGATGGCGCTGGCGCGCGAGCCCCGGCTGCTGATCCTCGACGAGCCGACGAACGGGCTCGACCCGGCCGGCATCGAGGAGATCCGTGACCTCCTGCGGCGCCTGGCCGAGGGCGGGGTGACGGTGATGGTGTCGAGCCACCTGCTCGGGGAGATCGACAAGACCGCGACCATGCTGGGCATCCTCAGCAACGGGCGGCTGCTGTTCCAGGGCACCCGCGCCGAGCTTCTCGCCGCCTCCACCCCGGACATGCTCATCGACGCCTCCCACCCCACGCACGCGAACGCGCTGCTCACCGGCGAGTTCCAGAGCCGCCTCGACGGGTGTTCGGTGCGTCTGTCCGGGCTCGACGACCACGCTACGGCTAAGGTCGTCGCGCGCCTCGTCGGCGCCGGCATCGGCGTCCACGGGGTGCGCCGCGAGGAGCAGTCGCTCGAAGGCGTGTTCATGGACCTCACCGGGGGCGGGGGCCTGTGATGGACCGTGTCGTGGCGAACGAGTTCGCCAAGATGCGCCACCTGCGGATCGCCCCGGTGGCGATCGTCATGGTGGCCGCCGTGACCGGCCTGGTGATGTTCAGCGCGATCACCAGCCCGGACTTCGCGGATCCTGCCGCACGCTCCTGGGAGCTGCTGCTGGGCGGCATGTCGCTCGCGGTGCCGATGGTCTCGCCGATCATGCTGGCGGTGCTGGCCAGCCGTCAGGTCGACATCGAGCACGAGGGCGGCGGCTGGCTGCTCTCCCAGACCTCCGGGATCACGCCGGGCGGGCTCTGCCGGGTCAAGCTCGTCGCCGTCGGCGCCGTCGTGACCGTCGCGACGGTGCTCCAGAGCGTGCTCGTCATCGGGGCCGGGCTCCTGCTGGGCGTCACCGCCGCAGTTCCGGCCGGGCTGTGGCTGGGCCACACCGCCTCGGTCCTCGCGACGAACCTCGTCGTCCTCGCCCTGCACGTCCTGCTGTCCGCCCGGATCGACAACCAGCTGGCCGGGCTGGGCATCGGGGTGCTCGGATCCATGGTCGCGGTGTTCGCCTCCGGTCTGCCGCCCTGGCTCGCGCACGTGTCCCCCTGGGGGTACTACGCGCTGGTGGCCGCCGCCGGCTATCGGGACGGTGACCTGGTGGCCCTCACTCCGTCGTATGCGAGCGTCGCGGGGCTCGGCGTCGTCGGCGCCGCTCTCTTCCTGCTCGTCACCGGTTCGTTCGACCGCCGGGAGATCTGACATGGGTGCTGTTCGCGCCGAATTCCTCAAGGTGAAGCGTTCACTGAGCTGGGCGGTCGTCGTGCTGTTGCCGGTGGCCATGGTGCTCTCCGGAGCGGCCGGCACGCTCGCCTCAGGCGAGCGACCCGAAGACGGCTGGCACACGATGTGGCTGCGGTCGGTCGTCTTCCACGGCCTCTTCCCGCTCGCGATCGGGATCGGGATCCTCGCCTCCCTGGTGTGGCGGGCCGAGCACCGGGGCGGGAACTGGAACGCGCTCATGAGCGGGCCGACGCCGTCCTGGCGGATCGTGACCGCCAAGGCCGTCGTCGTGGCCGTGCTGGCGGCGGCGACGCAGGTCGTGCTGCTCGTCGCCGTCATCGTCATCGGGAGCCTGGTCTTCGGGTTGCCTGGCATGCCGCCGGGCGAGTACTTCCTGATCAGCATCCTGATCGTGCTGGCGTGCGTGCCGGTGGCCGTCCTGCAGTCGGGGCTCTCCATGATCATGCGATCGTTCGCCGCGCCGATCGCCGTGGCCTTCGCGGGCGCCGGCGTGTCCGTGGTGCTGCTCCTGGCCGAGCTGGACGCCGCCGTCTTCGTGCTCCCGTACGCGCTCATCGGCCGGGCCACCCAGCTCGGCACCGGCACTTTCGCCGACACCGGCCCCGTCACCGCGGGCGACGTCGCCTCCATCGTGATCGCCGCGGTGACCCTCGCCGTCCTCCTGACGACCGCGACCGTGTCAATCCTCGACCGCCGTGACACCCGCACCTGATTTTCTTCTCCGCGATTTCCTGGAGTTGCCTCACTCGTGAACCGGCGATAGCGTAAATGGCGTGACTGCCGGGTCGGCCATGGGCCACAAGCGAGTGAGGCACCCGGCCGCTGCGTGAGCGCCGGGCGGCCGCGAGGTCCGCCGTGTCTCCGCCTTCCTGACCTGAAGCCTCCTTTCCCCGCGCGTTCCCACGGGATCGGCGAAATCGCCGACCGTTGCCGCGCGTTTTTCCGTCATTCCTTCACCACCGCCGGCCCTTGTTTCGGCGACGTGGTCCATTCGTCATGCCCGAAAACCGGGCGCATTTTTTCGGCAAGAAAGCAGAGAATGCCGCACGACTTCAACCAGCAGATCATCGAGGAATTCCGCGCCGGCCGCGGACGGGTGGGCGGCCCTTTCGAGGGAGCCCGGCTGCTCCTCCTGACCACCACCGGCGCCCGCTCGGGAGCCCGCCGCACCGTCCCGCTCGGCTACCTACCGGACGAGGGCGGCCGCATGCTGCTCATCGCCTCGGCGGGCGGTGCGCCGCACCACCCGGCCTGGTACCACAACCTGCGGGCCGACCCTCAGGTCACGGTGGAGACCGGGGTCTTCACGATCGAGGCCGAGGCGACCGTCCTGGAAGGCGAGGAACGCGACCGGCTCTTCGCCCGCGCCGTGGAAGCCGATCCCGGCTGGGCCGACTATCAGGCCAAGTCCGGCCGCGTCCTGCCCGTCGTCGCGCTGACTCCGCGTTCCGGCTCCTTCCCCGACTTGCCGGAGGGCGAGGTGCTGAAGGCGCTCCACGACTCCTTCCGGCGGGAGCTGGCCCTGGTGCGCGCCGAAGTAGCCGCCTCGGGACCGGGACTCGGCGCGCAGTTGCGCGTCAACTGCCTGACCCTGTGCGCCGGGCTGCACCACCACCACACCGTCGAAAGCGGCGACCTGTTCCCGTACCTGCGTGACCGCCACCCCGAGCTCGACGCCGTCCTGGACCGGCTGCACGCCGAGCACACCGTGCTGGCCGGCCTCCTCGACGACCTGCAAGAGCTGCTCTCAGCGGACCCGGCCGGCCTGCTGACCCAGGTGGACCGGCTCATCACGGAGATCGAGAACCATCTCGCCTACGAAGAACGGCACCTCGTCCCCTTGATGAACGCGCTACCGCCCCGGCACGAGGACCACTCGAACATCACCCGCATCCCCGCCACCCCCGACGACCGCGCGGCCGTGATGGCCGTGATGCGGTCACTGACCGCCGAAGCGCCGCCGCTCGACGCCGACGTGACGCCCCGGCTCCCCCATACCGGAGGTGTACCGGGACAGTGGGTCACCGGCTCGGCCGCCGAGGACGGCGTGACGCTGTACGTGCACGGAGGCGGCTTCGAGCACACGCAGCCGGCGCTGGAGCCGCTCATGGCCTACCGCCTGTCCCAGGCCACCGGCCGTCCCGTCTTCAAGACGGACCAGCGCCTGGCCCCCGCCCACCCGTACCCCGCCGCCGTCGACGACGTCGTGGCCGTCTACCGGAGCCTGCTCGACCAGGGCGTTCCCGCCGGCCGCGTCATCATGGCGGGCGAGTCGTCGGGCGGCACCCTCGTGCTGTCGGCGCTGCTGGCGCTCAAGCAGGCGGGCGATCCCCTGCCCGGCGCGGCCGTCGCGATCTCCCCGCTCACCGACCTGACCCTGTCGAGCCCGTCCCTGGACGCCGACGACGGTCAGGACGTGGTCAACCGCCGGTTCGTCGAGCACGTCATCGCGCAGTACCTGGCCGGAGCCCCCGCCGACCAGGCGCCGCAGTCTCCGCTTCAGGGCGACCTGCGCGGCCTGCCCCCGCTCCTGCTGGTGGCCGGGACCGCGGAGGTGCTGCTGGACGACGCCCGCCGTTTCGCCGCCGCCGCGGCGGCCGCCGGCGTCGAGGTGACCCTCGACCTGTACGAGGGCATGCCGCACGCCTTCCACGTGAGCGTGATGGCGCAGGACCCGCCCGCCGTCGCCATGACGTTCCTGCGCCGCCTCAGCGACTGGTGTCCTGGAGGAAGTCACTGATCAACTGTGCCACGTCGCCGGGTTTCTCCTGCACCATGTTGTGGCTGGCCGCCAGCTCCACCACCTGGATGTGCGGGTGCGCCGCGGCGATGGGCGCCAGGTCACGGCGTACCCCTCGGCGCAGGGCGGCCATGAGCTCGCCGCCGGGCATGCCCGGCGGGTCCTGGGTGGGCAGGACCACCAGGGTGGGACACCGTACCGCCCGCAGTGCCGGGACGGCGTCGCGGAAGTGGGGCGCGTACCGTACGGCGGCCAGCAGTTCCGGGCCCGGACGCAGGTGACTGTCGCCGCCTGAGGTGGTCACGGCGCGCGGCGGGAGCGCGGCGACCTGCTCGGGCGGCAACGGCCGGGCCATCGCCGCCTGCTGCGCGTCGAACATCGCCTTCAGCCGCGCCAGCTCCTGTGTCACCAGGGCCGGGTCCATGCCGGGGTAGTTCGCGGGGTCGTTCTCGGCGGAGCGCAGGCCGTCGAGGTTGACGACGGCCGGGCATTCCGGATGGCGCGCGGCCCACAGGACGGCCAGCATCCCGCCCAGCGAGTGGCCGGCGATCGCCGGCGCGCCGAGCCCCAGGCGATCGACCACCGCTTCGACGTCGTCGAGGACGGCGTCCCACTCCCAGGGGGCGTCGCCCGACAGGCCGTGCCCGCGCAGGTCCATCGCGACCACGCGGTACGCGCCCGTCAGCGCCGGCGCCAGCTCCTGCCAGGCGTCGAGCGTGCCGCCCAGGCCGTGCAGCAGCAATAACGGCGGGCCGTCGCCGCCGTGGTCGCGTACGGCGAGCGGGATCGTGTGGTCAGTGATGGTCACGTCGTGCTGCGACACGTTGCTCCTTGGGTAGTGCGAGCCGGGCGCGGATCGACGCGGTGGTCACCCCGCCACTGGGGTGCCGGTCGAGCTTCGCGCGTTTGACCAGGTCGTGAACACCCTGGCGGGTGATGCCGAGCATCGCCGCGGCGGTGGAGAAGCCGACCGCCTCCGCTCCCGGATGCCCCGCCCGCCGCGCCACGGCGCGCCCGAAGGGCGTACGCCACCACTCGTCGGGCGGGTCGAACGGCCCGTCGCCGGGGAAGAGCGCGGCGATCAGCCGCGCGGAGGTCATGCCGGCCTGCCGCTCGTCCGGCCCCAGCAGTTGCGCGGCCCACACCTCGGCCTGCACCCGCAAGCGCTCCCGCACGTCACCCACCCCGCCCTCGCCGTCGGCCGGGTCGAGCAGGATCTCCAGCGGGTCGACGATCCGCACCTCGACCAGCCGCCTCAGCTCACGCGCCAACTCCACGTGCTCAGCAGTGCTCACTTGACGAACAATAGCAAGTACTTGCTATCAGCCGTCAAGCAGCTTCTCCGGTGGAGCCGCGGACGACCAGGCTCGGGGTCACGGTGAAACGCACCGCGGACATGCGGCCCTCGACGCGTTCCAGCAGCAGCTGGCCCGCGGCCCGGCCCATGACCGCGCCGTCCTGGTCGACGCTGGTCAGGGCGATGTAGGGCAGCGCGCCCAGGTGGGTGTTGTCGTAGCCGGCGACCGAGACGTCCACGGGGACCGCGAGGCCGGCCTCGTGGACCGCGGCGAGCGCGCCGAGCGCGGCCTGGTCGGCTCCCGCGAAGATCGCCGTCGGGCGAGGGGAACGGCTCAGCAGCTCACGGGCACCCTCGTAGCCGCCTCTCTCGTGATGGAAGCTCTTCGCGACGGCGATCTCGTCGGCGAGCCCGTGCTCGCGCATGACACGTTCGTAGGTCGCGGCCCTGATGTTGTGCAGCAGGTCGGACGGGCGTGCGTGGCTGTCGTCCTGATGCGTGATGTGCGCGATCCGGCGGTGCCCCAGGGCGATGAGATGGTTCACGACGAGTTCGGCGCCCGCTTCGTCGTCGTCGTGCACCGAGTCGTAGTACGACGAGCGCTCGTGCCGGGCGAGCACCACGGTGGGCTTCTCCTTCGCCACCTCCTCCAGCCGCGCCTTCGAGGCGAGGGGAGCGACCATGATGATGCCGTCCACCTGGCGGTCCATGAGAGCGTCGACCGCCCGGCTCTCGACTTTGCGGGTGGCGCCGCCCTGAATCATGAACGCCTGGTAATCGGTGCTCTGCAGATATTCGGTGAGGCCGTCGAGAATGTCGGCGAAGAACGGGTTCCTGATATGCGGCAGCATCAGGCCGATCGTGAAAGTGCGCCCCCGCATCCCCCGGGCGACCACCTGCGGCCGGTAGCCGAGCTCGTCGATGGCGTTCTTGACCCGCTCTCGCATGGCCGGGCTCACACCGTAGGCGTTCCGTATCACCTTGGACACCGCAGTCACGGAGACCTGAGCGTGACTCGCCACATCGGCGATCGTCACCCGTCGTCGACCAGGCGTGACCATGAAACTCCATTCCCGGGACGTTCGTCGAGTCTATGAGCCGTTCGGCCTGTTCCGGCTGGGGAACTGCACGCCCGCCGAGGACCAGGACGGGCTCCGCCTGGCACGACCACGCCGCCGGCGATCCCACGCCTACACCTTCAACCGGCTGCCCGACGGCACCGTTCGCGACCGGCGAAGAAACATGGATACCGTTACCCAAATCCTCGAGCTCCCAGCTGCGGTAGCTGCGAGTAGCACGTGAATCGTTACTCAAAACCGCTCTTGACGGCTTTTGCGGAAAAGCTTACGTTAACGACATTCCACGGGATTCTTAAATCGTTTTTAACGGCCCGAGAGGAGCCCTTCCAGGCCCCGACGTCGTGTCGGCCATCCGCACCGCCTCCGTCACCCGCAGGCGAAGTCACCGGCCGACCGGGCAACGTCGGCCGGAAGGGAGTGACCTGTGTCCAGAGTGCGCCGCCGGAGAAATCTGCTCGCCGGACTGGGAGTGTCCCTCGCTCTCGTCCTCTCACACCCGCTCACCGCCTCACCGGCCACCGCCGGTGGACCACCCCTTGTAGAGGTCGTCGGCCTGCAGGTGGACGGCAGACGAGATCAGCCTCTCGGGCTCGACAGCGCCAACCCCTTATTGGGCTGGCGCATGACACAGACCCGGCAGGCCGCCGGTCACCCGTGCCACCGGCCCGGGTCCGAGGCCGCCTGCCCGGGCGACCGGCAGACCGCGTACCAGATCCAGGCCGCCGCGAGCGATGCCGACCTCAGGCGCGGGCGGCTGCTCTGGGACTCCGGCAAGGTGGAATCCGCCACTCAGTCCGGTGTCCGCTACGCCGGACGGCCACTGGCCTCACGCCAGAAGGTCACCTGGCGCGTGCGTGTCTGGGACGCGGAGCAGAAGCCGTCGGACTGGAGCAAGCCCTCGTCGTGGGAAATGGGCCTGCTGCGGCAGAGCGACTGGCAGCCTGCCCGCTGGATCGAGTACCCCGGCCGCACCGAAGGCCGGCCGATGCCGATCTTCGCCCGCTCGTTCGACATCGACCACGGGAAGCGCGTGGCCGGCGCCCGCCTCTATCTCTCCGGCGTGGGGCTGCACCTGCCGACGCTCAACGGCCGCGAGCTCAGCGACGAGGTGCTCGCGCCCGGCAACTCCAACTACCAGCTCTCCAGCGAGTACCGGACCTACGACGTCACCGACGACCTGCGCGCGGGAGCGAACACCGTCGGGGTCCGGCTCGGCAACGGTCCCGCCTACGTACGCCGCAGCGTCACGAACCCGGCCGTCGGCCGTACCGCCCCCTACTCCTGGTGGCAGAGCCAACTGAAGGGCAACGGCACCCTGGCCGCCGACACCGCGGCCGGCGCCACGACCGTGAAACTGGACAACGTCGCGAACTACCACATCGGCGGCACCGTCAACATCGACACCGGTGACGGCGGCGACGACCTCGAATCCCGTACGATCACCGCGATCGGCACCGCCGGCCCGGACGGGACGGGCATCTCCTTCACTCCCGCGCTGTCCAAGCCGCACCCCACCGGCGCGTCGGTGACCGGATCGGGCAACAACATCGCCGCGAGCGACGCGAGCGCCGGCGCCGCGGTCACGCCGCGCATGATCGCCCGGCTGGAGATCTCCTACACCAACGGCTCGACGGACGTCATCGTCTCCGACCGCGGCTGGCGCACCGCGCTCGGGCCGCTGGTCACCGACGCGTGGTATTCCGGCGCGGACTACGACGCGCGCCGCGAGCAGGTCGGCTGGGACTCTCCCGGCGCGGACCTGTCAGCCGGCGCGGAAAGGCGTGACGGCTCCGCCATGTCGTGGGTGGATGCCGGCATCGCGCCGCCGCCGAACCTCGCCACCAAGCTCGTCGCCCGTACGGCCGAACCGGTGAAGGCCGTCGAGACCTTCACACCGGTCTCCATGAGCAACCCGAAACCGGGCGTCTGGGTGTTCGACCTCGGCCAGAACATCACCGGCTGGCCGCAGCTGAACCTCAAGGGGAGGGTCCCCGCCGGAGTGACGATCCGCATGTCGCCCGCCGAGTCGCTCGCCGCCGACGGCACCGTCGACCAGGCCTCCCTGATGGGCGGCGGCGGCAGCCGAGGCCGCGACCTGTTCAACACCTACACCACGGCCGGACTCCGCGGCGGAGAGACCTGGCACCCCGACTTCAACTACTTCGGCATGCAGTGGATCCAGGTCACCGGCCTGCCCGAGGGCTACACCCCCGGCAAGGACCTGATCAAGGGGATCCGGCTGCAGGCGGACACGCCCGTGGCGGGCCGGGTGACCACCTCGAACGCGCGCGTCAACCGCATCCACACGATGGCCCGCTACTCCTTCGCCTCGAACATCATGTCGGTCTTCACCGACTGCCCCGGCCGCGAGAAGCTGTCCTACCCGGCCGACTACACGATGCCGATGGGCGCCATTCACCGTGACCACAATCTGGCCGCGTACCTGAAGACCACGATGCGGCATCTCGTCGAAGGACAGTCGGTCGCCGAGACCCCGATGCGGGGCAACGTGGCGCTGAAGACCCCCGTCTACGACTGGGGATACAGCGGGCGCTTCGGCGACGAGATCAACTGGGGCAACGCCATCGTGCTCGTTCCCTCGATGTTGTACGAGCTCTACGGCGACACCGAGACGATGCGGCGGTACTACGACCAGATGGTCGACTTCGCCGACTACATCCAGCGGGAGAAGGCCGGCACCGGCGCCGACGCGCACATCGTCGACGCCGCCCTGGCCGACTGGGTGGCCGCCGACCAGACCTCGGGCCGGATCACCGGCACGTGGGGCTACTACGTCATGATGAGCAAGCTGGCGGAGATGGCCGCGCTGACCGGTCACACGGAGGACGCCACGCGGTACGAGGCGCTCACCGCAGAGATCAAGAACGCCTTCAACGCCCACTTCTACAACCAGGAGCTGCGCCGGTACACCACGGACGGCAACGCGGGGACCGCGGGCGCGACGCAGACGGCGCAGGCGCTCGCCCTCGACGCCGGCCTCGTCCCGCAGACCGAACGCCAAGCCGTCCTCGATGCCCTCGTCGAGCTCGTGCGCGCCTACCACCCCAACGGGGAAGGCCCGCACTTCAGCGGCGGCACCATCGGAATGGGGCCGATCGTCCGGGCGCTCGCCGACGGCGGCAGGGACGACGTCCTGTGGGACCTGCTGCAGGAGAACGACGAACCCAGCTACGGGTTCTTCATGGAGTCGACCAGCGCCAACCCGAACGGCATGACCACCATGGGCGAACGCTGGAACCGCGGAGACTCCAAGAACCACATGATCCTCGCCCAGATCGAGGAGTGGTTCCACACCGGCCTGGCCGGCATCCGCGAGGCCGAAGGCTCGACCGCCTACCAGCGCCTGGTCATCCAGCCCAGACCGGTCGGCGACCTCACCTTCGTCAAGGGCGCCTACGAGACGCCGCACGGCCTCGTCCGGTCCGAGTGGACCAAGGACGAACGCCGGTTCAGGCTGACGGTCGAGGTGCCCCCGAACACCACCGCCGAGGTCTGGGTCCCTGCCAAGGATCGACGCCTCGTCACGGCCCCGCACCGGACCGCGTTCCTCCGGATGGACGGCGACCACGCCGTCCACCGGGCGCCGTCCGGCACCTTCACCTTCACGGTGACCGGCTGACGGTCGTTTCCCATGGGCCTGTGGCGTCCGCGGACGGGGCTGCGGACGCCACAGGCCAAGTAGCCCGAGAGCGTCATCTCGTGTCAGTCGAGCCGGAGGTCGAACCCGCCGGCGGCCAGCTCGGCCAGGAAGGCGGCCGGATCCACCAACTGCTCGATGTGCCGGACGCCGGGTGGCAGCGCGGGCAGGTCGCGGATGAGCAGCGCGGCCGCGCGGCCGGTGGCGCGGCTCTGCGACGACCCGCTGAAGGAGGCACGGGCGGTGCCCGAACTGACCGTCACGGCGAACCGGTCGCCGCCCAGGTGCACGTTCCGCAGGACCCTGATCAGCAGCTCGCGAACCCCGCGCCGGCGCAGCAGGCGGGCGGCGGCGGGCCGCCGTGCCACGGCGAGCAGGCCGGTGAGCAGGCGGGAGTCGAGACACAGTCCGGTACGGGCGGCGGGAACGCCCAGGGTGCCGGGCAGGGTGTACTGATCGGAGAACGGAAATCGGTGCACCGTACGCATGCCGTACGGTTCGGGAAAGCGCATCGTCCACGAGCCGGCGAGCGCGCCCAGCCCGTCCAGGGTCCAGGCGATCGCCGCCGCTCCGTGCTGCTCCCCCGAGCCGAGCAGCACCCCGATGCGCACCTCACCGGCCGGTTCCCGTTCGGCGCGGACGCGAGCCAGCAGGTTGGTGACCCCGGGGACGAGGCCGACGCTGAGGGCCGCGGTCACACCGCGCTCCCGGGCCAGGTCGTCGAGGTCCTGGATCTCGGCCAGGACGCCGTGGGAGGCCGACACGTCCACGTAGCCGATGCCGCGTTCCAGACAGGTACGGGCGACCCGGCCATTGTCGATCTCGGCGCACATCAGGACGGTGGTGACGCCGTCCAGCGCCCGGTCCAGGTCTTCGGGGTCGGCGGCGTCCACGCGTATCGCGGTGGTCCCGGGAACGTGCCTGGCCTGGTCCGGGTTGCGTCCACCCGCGATCACCCGGGTGCCGGGATGCTCGGTCAGGGCGGCGGCGGCCCACCGTCCGACCGCGCCGTATTCGCCGAGAATGAGGATGGTCCGCATGGTTCTGCCCCCGACGGGTCAGTGGCCGTGACCGTGGCCGACGAAGGCCGTCGCCGGCTTGCCCGGCGGCACCAGCCCCAGCGCGACGACCGCCGCGACGCCCGCGACGACGGCGCACAGCGTGAGCCCCGCCACGAAGCCGCCGACGCCCCCCACGCCACCGGTCGAGCCGGGCACGAGGCTGGAGGCGGCGACGGTGGAGACGGCGGCCACTCCGATGGAGCCGCCGAGCTCGTGGAAGGTGTTGATCACGCCGGACGCGACGCCGTTCTCGCCGTGCGGGACGTTCGCCATGGTGGTCGTGGTGGCCGTCACGAACGCCGGCCCGATGCCCAGGGCCGCCAGTACGAACCCCGGCAGCAACGTGGTGTAGGCGCTCGCGTCGGGCGAGATGCGCGTCATCAGCGCCGCCCCCGCCGCCGTGACGACGAAGGACGCCACAGCCACCGGCCGTCCGCCGATCTTGCCGATGAGATGCCCGCCGAGCTGCGCCCCGATCGTGATCGCGATGGCCACGGGCAGGAAGAGCAGCCCCGTCTCGAGCGCGCTGAACCCCAGGACGTGCTGGAGATGGAGCGAGCTGACGAAGAACAGGCCCAGCATCAGCCCGGTCGCCACCAGCATGACGAACGAGCCGGAGATCACCGGCCGCCTGGCCAGGGTCTCGGCGCGCATCAGCGGTGACCGTACCGACCGCTCGATCACCACGAACAGGACATACAGCAGGACGGCCCCGGCCAGCGGCAGCACTGTGCTCACCGCTCCCCAGCCCGCGTCGCCCGCCGTCACGAGACCGTAGATCAGCAGTGCTGTGGCCAGCGTGACCACCAGGGCGCCGGGCACGTCGAGCCGTTCGCTTCGCCCGGGCATGGGCGGCACCACGGCGAGCAGGGCCCCGAACGTCACCAGCCCGATCGGGACGTTGACGAAGAACACCCACGTCCACCCCGGCCCCGCGGTCAGCACACCGCCGAGCAGCACGCCGAGGGCCGCTCCCGTACCGCCGATCGCCGCCCAGACGCCGAGTGCGCGGCCGCGCCGTTCGCCGTGGAACGTGGCGGTGATGACGGCGAGCGCCGCCGGGGAGAGCAGCGCCGCGCCGACGCCCTGCAGCGCACGCCCGGCGATGAGCACGGCGCCGTTCCCGGCCAGCCCGCACATCAGCGAGGCCGCCGTGAAGAGCGCCAGCCCCGCGAGGAGAGTGCGCCGGGCGCCCAGCGCGTCGGCGAGCCGCCCACCGAGCACCATCAGACCACCGAAGCAGAGCGTGTACGTGGTCACCACCCAGGTCAGCGACCCGCGGTCGAGGGCGAGGTCCGTGCCGATGCTCGGTAACGCCACCTGGACGACTGTGATGTCCACGATCAGCATGAACTGCGCCAGGCACAACAACACCACCACACCCCACCCGCCGGTACGCGTCACGGCAGGAGCCACGTCATGGCCCATCGAATCCTCCCCTAAGTCGAACATCTATGTTCGAGTTAGCCTAAACCATACACGGGTAGGGTTCCTCGGAGGTTCCTTGTTCCGGCGTAACCTGGGCTTCAGCCTCAAAAACCGGAAACGCCCCATGGCGCACGCAGCCGGCCATAGGGCTGGAAGTCAGCGCTGAGGGGTGACGGCGACCTGTCCCCTGGCCGGGACGCCTGCCCGCCGGGCCGGCCCCGGGTCGCGGTGGCGCCGTTGAGAGTGGCCGAGTCGCGGACGGCGGTGCCGGTGTGGCCGTAATCGGCGGCGAACTTTGACGCGGCGGGCGATCAGCCGAGGACGAGCGGGAGTTTCGCGGCGAGCTCGCCCAGCTCGGCCCGCTCCACGTCGGTGGGGGCACGCCGTCCGGTGCCGACCAGCAGCGTGTCCTTGTCGGAGAACGACGCGGGGAACGCGCTCCCGGCGATCGCCTCAAGCATCGCGCGCGACCGGGCGAGCCCCTCGGCGGGCGGCCCGGCCGCGTGCGGGAGGTGCGTGACCAGGTCGAGGTGATGCAGCGTCCACTCCACGACATACGCGGAGAGGTAGTCCCCCGCGGTGAGGACCTCGCCCCGGGTGCCGACCCGCAGATCAGGGTCGGCGAGTTCGGCGGCGCGGCCCGCGGCGGAGCCGACGTCGTCGAGGTGGAACCGGAGCAGCCGCGGCTCCTCGTACGCGGCGGCCAGCCGGACGACCAGCGCGTCGAGCGGGTCGTCGCCGGTCGGCGGCGTGTCGGCGACCTCCCAGTAGGTCACCGCGTCACGGGTCGGCTCGGTCTCGGCGGGGGTCACGAGGGTGATCAGGACGTCCTGCGCGTCGATGATCAGGTGGCAGACCAGGTCCCGAACGAGCCAGCCGGCGCAGCCGGACGGCTGCGAGAAGTCCTCGTCGGCGAGTTCGGCGACCGTCGTGCGCAACGCTGTCCACGAGCGGGAGAAAAGATCCACCTCGACAAGGTAGTGCGGCGGTGGACGTACAAGAGGCCCGTCACCCCTCCTCCGCTGGTGACGGGCCTCTTCCTGCCGGGTCACGGCAGGTGCGAGATCCGAGTTCGCGCACGTGAGCCGACGGTTTCCCAGAGGGACACCGGCCGGTCTGATCACCACCGAACGCCGCGGGCAATCCGTCCTGCACACCAGGAGAACGCGCTATGAGCCGGGGTAGGTGCCGAAGCTCCAGAGGTTGCCCTCCGGGTCGCGGACGGTGAAGGTGCGATTGCCGTAGTCCTCGTCCTTGATGTCCCGTACGACCTCCGCGCCGGCGGCGGTGGCGCGGGCGAGCAGGGCGTCCGGGGCGTCGGTGACCACGTAGAGGAGACCGGCGCCGGTCGGACGGTCGATGTCGCTGGTCGCGTCGGCCGAGCCGAGCATGATCCCGCCCGCCCCGGACGGCCAGGCGAGCTCGGCGTGCGCCACGGCGTCGCCCGCCGTGTAGCAGGCACGTTCCACGAACCCGAACGCGTCGACCAGGAACCGGATCGCCGCCCGCGCGTCACGGTAGGAGAGGCAGGGCCACACCGAAGGCCTGTCAGTACGTGTTTCCATGTGGCTCATCCTGGTTCGGAGACCGCCGCCCGGTCTTGGACGAATGGGAACTCGCCCAGCCACCGCGTCGCCGTCGTGCCGCCGAGATCGCGGAACTCCCGCGCCAGGTGAGCCTGGTCGGAGTAGCCGCACTCGGCCGCCGTCTCGGCCTGCGAGGGCCGCCGCGGCGAGCGCAGCAGCCGGCAGGCCCGCTCGAAGCGGATCACCCGGGCCGCCGTCTTCGGCGACAGGCCGGTCTCGCGGCGGAACCGCTCACCCAGGTGCCGCCGGCTCCAGCCGAGCTCCTGGGCCAGCTCACCGATGGCCAGCCGGCCGCCCGTCTCGCGCAACCGGCGCCACGCCTGGGCCACCTCGGGCGGCGGCCCGTCGCGGCCGTGATCGACCAGCTCGGCCAGCGTGTCGTCCAGGATCCGGAACCGTCCTCGCCAGGTCGGGGCGCCGGCCAGCCGTTCGCCCAGCTCGCGCGCCCGGCCGCCGAGCACCGCGGCCAGGTCGGCGACGTCTCCGGCGAGTTCGCTCGCGGGCAGGCCGAGCAGGGCCCGGGCGCCCCGCCAGGTCAGATCGAGGTGCACGCCGTACTGGTGACCGTCGTGCGCCATCACGACCGGCCCGTCGTGCAACCCGCCGACGGCCGACGTGAACGACCGCGGCGGCCGCGGCGGTCCGGGCACGCCGACGACATCGAGTGTGCCGGACAGGCAGACGACGAGCGTCACGTGCCCGGACGGCAGGCCGTGGTGCACTCCCGGTGGCCCGTGCGTCCGATACCCGGAGTACCCGGACACGAGCCCCCGCAAGGTCGGCGCGGCCTGGGACCAGGCGTATTCCGGCAGCTGCCCCATACGGCCAGGCTAGCCCCGGCCGTACGGGGCGGTCACGACCAGGCCCCCGGCACTCCTACGGCCCGGAAGCAGCAGACGAGGTCGTTGTCGATCGTGAAGTGTGACGGATCGCCGACGGGATTCTGGCAAGTCAGTGGGGTTCCTCAGCGAGAGATCACTGTTTACACTCCAGTTCGGAACTGGGGCGATCAAGCTCCACGTTCCCCACTCGTCACCCACCGGGGAGGGTCAGCGATCTCTCTGAACGGGTGACCTGACGCCTCCTGAGCGGCCTGACGAGTTCCCGCAGCCCCGACCAGGAAGGTCCTCCGTGTTACCCAGCTCCCTCTTGTCCCACGCGCGGCGACTCGTCCCAGTCGCCGCCGGCCTGAGCGTCGTCCTGGCCATGGGCCCGGCGGCGGCCCTGGCCAGCCCCACGCCGACCCCGCCGGCCAAGCAGTGGACGGCCACCCCCCTCACCCCCACCGAGGTCGTCGACGGCGCCAAGTCGCCGACCGGCAAGCTCGCCAAGAGCGACCCGGCCCTGCTGCGCAACACCTCTCCCGCGCCGGTCAACGTCGTGGTCAAGCTCGACTACGACTCGCTGGCCGCCTACCAGGGCCACCTGCCCGGCCTGCCGGGCACGAGCCCCGCCGTCACGGGCCGCGCCCTCGACACCAGGAGCGCCGAGGCCAGACGGTACGACGAGCACATCAAGGACGTCGAGAACACGTTCCTCGCGGAGCTGGCCGAGAAGGTCCCCGGGGCCGTGGTCGGCCAGCGGATCAGGACGGTGTACGGCGGCATCGCGCTCCGCATCCCCGGCGACAAGGCGGCCGAGGTGCTGAAACTGCCCGGCGCGGTCGCCGTGCAGGAGGACAAGCCGCAGCAGTTGCTCACCGACGCGAGCCCCGCCTTCATCGGCGCCCCCACCGTCTACGACAAGCTCGGCGGCAGTGACTCGGCCGGCGAGGGCGTGATCGTGGGCGTCCTGGACACCGGCGCCTGGCCCGAGCACCCGTCGTTCGCCGACCGGCCCGGCCTGCCCGACCCCGCGCCGACCAAGGACGGCACGCCGCGAGTGTGCGACTTCGGCGACAACCCGGCGACTCCCGCCGACGACCCGTTCGCGTGCAACAACAAGCTGGTCGGCGGGCAGCCGTTCCTGGAGACGTACAACGCGATCTTCCCGGGCGAGGTCTACCCCGACAGCGCCCGCGACTCCAACGGCCACGGCACCCACACGGCGAGCACGTCGGCCGGCGGCCCGGTGGACGACGCGAACCCGCTGGGCATCAGCCGCGGCTCCATCCACGGCGTCGCGCCCGGCGCCGCGGTGTCGGTCTACAAGGTGTGCGGGCTGGAGGGCTGCTTCCCGTCGGACTCGGCGCAGGCGGTGGCGCGGGCCATCCTGGACGGCGTCCGGGTCATCAACTTCTCGATCTCCGGCGGCAGCGACCCGTACAGCGACCCGGTGGAGCTGGCGTTCCTCGACGCGTACGCGGCGGGCGTGCTGGTCTCGGCGTCGGCCGGCAACTCCGGGCCGGGCGCGGACACCACCGACCACCTCGGCCCCTGGACGACGACGGTGGCCGCCTCCACGCAGAACCGGACGTTCCAGTCCACGATCACGCTGACCGGCGGCGGCGACACGGCGACGATCAAGGGCGCCTCCATCACGCCGGGGATCACCTCGCCGCTGCCCGTGGTGCTCGCCTCCGCGCCGCCGTACTCGCGGCCGCTGTGTGACGCCCCCGCGCCGGCCGGGCTGTTCAGCGGGAAGATCGTCGCGTGCGAACGCGGCCCGAACCGGACGTTGAAGAGCCACAACGTCATGCAGGGCGGCGCGGCCGGGATGATCCTCTACAACAGCTTCCCCTTCGACGTCTTCACCGACGCCCACTGGATCCCGTCGGTGCACGTCGACAAGCCGGAGGCCGACACGCTGCTGAGCTTCCTGTCCGAGCACCCGGACGCCGCCGCGTCCTTCACCCAGGGCGCCGAGAGCAAGTGGCAGGGCGACGCGATCACGCACTTCTCCTCGCGGGGCCCCGGCGGCGACTTCCTCAAGCCGGACGTCACCGCGCCCGGCCTGCACATCATGGCGGGCATGACCCCGACGCCCGAGTCGGTGCTGGAGGGCCCGCCGGGCAACCTCTTCCAGGTCATCTCGGGCACGTCGATGTCGGCGCCGCACGTGGCGGGGGCGGCCGCGCTGCTGTTCGCGCTGCACCCCGACTGGACGCCGGGGCAGGTCAAGTCCGCGCTGGAGACCACGGCCAAGACCGCGGTCACCAAGCAGGACCGTACGACGCCGGCGGACCCGTTCGACATGGGCGGCGGGCGCATCGACCTCACCAAGGCCGGCGACCCTGGCCTGACGCTGGACGAGACCGCGGCCGACTTCGTCGCCTCGGCCGCCGACCCGCTCAACCGGATCGACCTCAACCTGCCGTCGGTGAACGCCCCGACCATGCCGGGCGTCATCACCGCCAAGCGCACGGTCACGAACGTCACCGACCGCCGGCTGACGTTCACCGCCACGGGCAAGACCGTGGACGGCGCCAAGATCACGGTGCTGCCGCCGCTCTTCTCCGTCGCGCCCGGTAAGAGCGCCAAGCTGAGCGTGGTCATCACGGCCCCGGAGCTGCCCGACGGGCAGTACTTCGGGCGGGTGAACCTCAAGCAGGTCGGCGGCTCGCGCGCGCTGCACCTGCCCGTCGCGTTCTTCCGTCAGGAGGGCGCGGTGCCGGTCGACCAGACCTGCACGCCGTCCACCGTCGCCAGGAACACCGGCGAGTCCACCTGCACGGTCACCGTGCAGAACAACACGCTCGAGGACGCGGAGGTGACCGCGCTCAGCACGCTCGACACCCGCCTGCGCCTGAACGGCGTCACCGGAGCCACCAAGGTCGGCACGCAGATCGCGACCACCAAGGCGACGCTGGCCGCCCGGCAGCCCGCCAGCCCGACGATCGCGCCAGGCGCGGGACCGTCCGGCTACCGCCCGCTGGACTCCTTCGGCGTCACCCCGATCCCGATCGGCGACGAGCAGGCGGTGAACTTCACCCTCCCGGCGTTCACGTTCGCCGGTAACACCTACACCAGGCTCGGCGTGACCTCCAACGGCTACAGCGTCGTGGGCGGCACCGAGTCCGGCGACATCTCCTTCACCCCGCAAACGTTGCCCGATCCGGCGAATCCGAACGGCGTGCTCGCCCCGTACTGGACGGACCTGGACGGCACCGGCGCCCCCGGAGTCTTCGCCACGATCCTGTCCGACGGGACGAACCGCTGGGTGGTGGTGGAGTGGCGGGTGAACCTCTTCGGCACGACCACCACCAAGGTGTTCCAGCAGTGGATCGGGCTCAACGGCGCGGAGGACGTCAGTTACGTCTACGATCCGGACAACCTTCCCGGCGCGCCTCCGGCGAGCTACGGCCTGACCGTGGGCGCCGAGAACGAGGAGGGCACCGGGGGCGCCCAGATCACCGGGCCCCCCACCGAGAACCTCGTCGTGACGAGCACACCCGCCGCTCCCGGCGGGAGTCTGACGTACTCGATGAAGGTCAAGGGGGTCAGGACGGGTGTCGGCGACGTGACGACGGTCACCTCGACGCCCCAGGTCCGCGGCATCACCGTCGAAGTCGACAAGCTGACCGTGCGGTGATCTGAGCCGAGCCGCAGGCGGCACGCCCGCCTGCGGCTCGCGTTCATCGCAGGGCGGAGGCGAGGAGCGCCAGTTTGTCGGCGCTGTCGGTTCCGGGGTCCGGGTGGAGGACGACGAGTGTCTGACCCGCCGTGCCGCCGACGCCCAGCCTCTCCCGGTTCAGCCGCAGGCCACCGACCTGGGGGTGGTCGAGGTGCTTGGACGCGCCTTCGCACGCCAGCACGTCGTGGCGGGCCCAGAGCCGGCTGAAGCGCGGGCTGGCCAGGGAGAGCTCGCCGACGAGCTCGACGAATCGGGGGTCGTCCGTGTCGGTGCCGACCGACTCGCGGAAGCCGGCGACCATGCCCGCCGCGGCGTTCTCCCAGTCGCTGTGGAGGGCCTGCTCGGCGGGGTCGAGGAACACGTCCCGCAGGCGGTTGGCGCCCGCCACGAGACGCGGTGACAGAGCGGTCGCCAAGGCGTTGGCCGCGAGGACGTCGAAGTAGCGGCCCTCGACGTACGCGGGCAGCGGGAGCGTGGTGACGAGCTTGGCGACGCCCGGAGGGACGGTCTCCTTCGGGAGCCGGCGCCGTCGCCGTCGGGGTTTGCCGGCGCCGAGGCGCAGCAGGTAGGCCGTGGCGTCGTCGTCGAGCTGGAGCACGCGGGCGAGGGACTCGAGGACCTGCACGGAGGGGTTGCGGTCGCGGCCCTGCTCCAGGCGCAGGTAGTAGTCGGCGCTGATGCCGGCGAGCATCGCGACCTCCTCCCGGCGCAGGCCCGGCACGCGCCGTACCCCCAGAACGGGGATGCCGGCCTGTGCAGGAGTGACGAGCTCCCGGCGGGCGCGTACGTAATCGCCCAGAAGGTTGGATTCGTCGCTCATCTCTCCAGCGTAATTTCGCGCCCGCGTGCGTGCCTGGTCCTGTCACCCCCAGGATCGCCGGGGTGCTGGCTGCGTCGGAGCGTGCGCCGCAGTGTGGTCAGCGGCCTTTCCACAGTGCAGCAAGGAGCCCATCATGTCGACATATTTGCTGGTACACGGTGCTTGGCATAGCGGTGAGTGCTGGGAGCGGGTGGTCCCGTTGCTGGCGTCGGCCGGACACCGGGTGCTCGCACCGTCGCTGACCGGCTACGGCGACCAGGCGCATCTGCTCGGCCCCGAGGTGGGGCTCGACACGCACGTCGACGACATCGTCCGGCTGATCGTCGGGGAAGACCTCACCGAGGTGGTCCTCGTGGGACACAGCTACGCCGGGCTGGTCATCTCGTCCGCGGCCAACCAGGTCCCGGAGCGGATCGCGCATCTGGTCTACCTCGACGCGATGGTCCCGGAGGACGGCGAGAGCGCGGTCGATGTGCAGCCCATGACCCAGGCCCTGATCGACCTCGCCGTGACGTCCGACAGCGGTTGGCGGATCCCACCGCTGCCCGAGCTGCCGCCGCCCTCGGGCCTGTTCGGGGTCACCGACCCGGCGGACGTCGCCTGGCTGCGCACGATCCTGTCGGATCAGCCGGTGCGCTGCCTCCAGCAACCGGTCCGGCTGGACAACCCGGCCGTCGCCGCGGTCCCGCGGACGCACATCCACTGCACCGTCGGTGTGCCGGACGGCATCACCCACCGACCCGTCCCACCGACCCAGCCCAACGGCTCCCCCGCGCAGGTGTGGGAGTTGCCGACCGGCCACGACTGCATGATCACGATGCCGGTCGAGCTCGCCGCACTGCTGCTCAAGCTCGGCTGATCCGCTCACCCTCACCTGAACCCGCGTCAACCCCTGCGGCCCGGCCTTGACGCGGAACTCGCCCGCGCGATCAGAGGCCGGCGAGGAGCTGCTGCATGCGGACGATCTCGATGCGCTGGTCGGAGTCGACGTGGGTGGCGAACTGGTCGATCTCCGGCTCCATGCCGCCCTGCTCGGCGTACAGCCGCTCCACCATCTGCAGCGCGCCGGTGTGGTGCTGGATCATGTACTGGTAGAAGAGCCGGTCGAACTGCTCCCCCTTGGCCCCCCGCAGCTCGGTGAGCTGGGCCTCGGTGAGCATGCCGGGCATCAGTTCGCCGCCGTGGCCGTGCCCGTGAGGGGAGTCGACGCTCGGCACCTGTTCCATGCGCTCGCCCAGCCAGCGCACCATCAGGTCGATCTCGTCCCGCTGGGAGATCTCGATCCGCTTGGCAAGCCGCGGCAGGCCCGCGCTCTCGGTACGACCGGCGACCAGGTCCGTCATCTGCAGCGCCTGGGCGTGGTGCCGGATCATCCCCTGCATGAACCGTACGTCCGCGTCGGTGTATCCGGTCTCGGGCTCCTCGACCTGGTCCAGCGGCACCACCTTGCCGGTCTCGCCCGGCCGTCCGGGCTGTACGACCGTCGCCGAGGATCCGTCGGCCGTGCACCCGGTGAGCGCGGCGGTCGCGATCAGCAGCGAGGGGACGAAAAGGCGTAACGAGATCATGAGGGGTGCTCGCTTCCACCGTGCCTGCACAAAATCGGGCGTATCCGGAATGGGACAGGATATAGCACAAGTCATCACATCCTCGTTAGTGTCCGCATAACCGTTGTGCCGATCACCGGCTGGACATTCGGGGCCGTCCCCGGCTCGGCGCGACGCGTCGGGTCTCGCCAGAACCAGAAAAGGAGGGGTGCGGCCCATGCAGGAAAGCAGAAGGGCACGACGTCGTGCCGGGTTACGCGGCTTGGTGATGATCGCCGTGGGGGTGGTCCTAGCCGGATTGTTGCCCACCGCCACGGCGTCCGCCGAGCCGGCTCCGACGCAGGCCGACCCGCGGGTCGGCCTCGGCGCCGGATGGCACGACGCCCAGCAGGCGGCGAACGGACTCAAACTCGTCGGCCACCAGGACCGGCCGGAAGGCTTCTACCAGCCTGACAATCCAGGCAACCTCGCATTCGCCAATTCCGACCTCGCATTCAGCGGCAAGTACGCATTCGTCGGAAGCTTCCACGGTTTCAACATCTACGACGTCTCCACCCCGTCCCAGCCCGTCCTGAAAACATCCGTCGTCTGCCCGGGCGGCCAGGGCGACATGTCGGTGTACGGGAATCTGCTGTTCATGTCGGTCGAGGAGACCCGGGGCCGGCTCGACTGCGGCACCCAGGGCGCTCCCGGCACCGTGAACCCCGAGCGCTTCCGCGGCGTCCGGATCTTCGACGTGAGCGACATCGAGCAGCCAGTCCAGGTGGCCGCGGTGCAGACCTGCCGCGGCTCGCACACGCACAGCGTGGTGACCGGCAAGAACGACACCGAGAACGTCTACGTCTACGTCTCCGGCACCGCCGGCGTGCGCAACGGCCAGGAACTGGCCGGCTGCGTGAACGCGCCGGCGACCGACCCGAACACCGCCCTGTGGCGGATCGAGGTCATCAAGGTCCCGCTGGCCGCCCCGCAGAACGCGGCGATCGTCAGCCAGCCCCGGGTGTTCACCGACCCGGAGACCGGCGCGATCAACGGCCTGCAGAACACCCCGCCCGCGCCGACGCACCCGTCCGGCGGCAACTGGTCGCCGCAGCCGGTCACCAGCGCCTGCCACGACCTCACCGCGTTCCCGGCGCTCGACCTGGTCGCCGGCGCCTGCTCCGGCAACGGCATCCTGCTCGACACCTCCGACCCCGCCAACCCCGTCCGGCTGGACGAGGTCAGCGACCCGAACTTCGCGTACTGGCACTCGGCGACGCTGAGCAACGACGGAAAGAAGGTCGTCTTCACCGACGAGTGGGGCGGCGGCACCGGCGCGCGCTGCCGGGACACCGACGAGCCGTCGTGGGGCGCGAACGCCATCTTCGACATCGTGGACGGCAAGATGGAGTTCCGCAGCTACTACAAGATGCCCGCCGTGCAGACCACTACCGAGAACTGCGTCGCGCACAACGGGTCGCTGGTCCCGGTGCCGGGTCGGGACATCATGGTCCAGGGCTGGTACCAGGGCGGCGTCTCGGCGTTCGACTTCACCGACTCGGCCAACCCGAAGGAGATCGCCTTCTTCGACCGCGGCCCGATCAGCGCCACCCAGCTGTTCACCGGCGGCATCTGGTCCGCGTACTACTACAACGGCCACGTCTACGGCTCCGAGATCGCCCGCGGTCTGGACGTCTTCGAGCTGACCCCGACCAAGGACCTGGCCAAGGCGGAGATCGAGGCCGCGGCCACCGTCACGTACGACCGGTTCAACGCCCAGCACCAGCCGCAGGTGACCCACGAACCCAGCTTCGAGGTCGTCCGGGCGTACCAGGCCCAGGCTGAGCGGGCCGGCACGATGAAGAAGGGCATCGCCGTCGCGGTGGACAAGCTCATCGACTCGGCCGAACGCATGGCCGACCGGCGGCTCGAGAAGGTCGCCGCGATCGAGCTGCGCACCGCCGCCAAGCTCCTCAGAACCTCCGACCCGGCCCAGGCCGCCTTCGCCAAGGCGCTCAACGACCTGGCCAGAGCTCTGCACTAGCGGCAACACCAAGAGGGGACGCTCCGCGCAAGGGGCGTCCCCTCGTCACGTCTCGCCGGAGTGTCGTATGGGCGTGCCCGCCGTTCGTCTTCTTCAGTGAGGGGCCACTGGAGCGGTCCCCGTACGACCACTCAGGGAGAGCTCATGCGACCCGCGCTGAACACCGTCGACCTCATCGTTTCCGACCTGGGCGCGTCCATCGCCTTCTACGCCCGGCTCGGGCTGGACTTCACGATCGACCCGCACTCGCCCGAGCACGCCGGCTGCGACCTGCCGAACGGCCTGCACGTCATGCTGGACACCGAGGGCTTCCGCACGCCGTTCCTGCCGGGCTGGACCGCGCCGGACGGCGGACCCCGGACCTTGCTCTGTTTCGAGTTCGACACCCCGGCCGAGGTGGACGCCAAGTACGCCGAGCTGGTCGAGGCGGGTCACCGCGGGATCGCGGAGCCGTTCGACGCCTTCTGGGGAATGAGGTACGCCACGCTGGCCGACCCGGACGGAGGCGGTGTCGACCTGTACGCCACGCTCCCGGCAAGCTGACAGAGGGGAAGGGACACACCGTGAAGTACGTGCTGATGTTCGTCGAGACCGAAGAGTTCGCCAGGCGACTGGAGGAGATGGGCGAGCTGGAGCAGCAGGCCGCCTATGAGGCGGTGGGCCGGTGGTTCGCCGAGCACGCCGACAAGATCACCCACCACACGCACCTCGCGCCGGTGCACACCGCGACCACGGTGCGGCTGGACGGCGCCGAGCCGATGATCACCGATGGGCCGTTCGTGGAGGGCAAGGAGGTGGTCAGCGGGTTCGCCGAGGTCGAGGTGGCCGACCTGGACGAGGCGCTGCGGCTGGCCCGCTCCTGGCCGGCCTGCCCGGTCGTGGAGATACGCCCCGCGTCATGAGCGAAGAGGTCCTGGCCCGCGTGGTACGCGAGCACGCGGGCCGGCTGACCGCGTCCCTGGTGTCACTGCTGGGCGATTTCGCCGCCGCCGAGGACCTGGTGCAGGACGCGATCGAGACGGCGTTGCGGCGATGGCCGGCCGAGGGCGTGCCGGAGCGGCCGGACGCGTGGCTGTTCACCGTGGCACGCAGGCGCGGCCTGGACGTGTTGCGCCGGGAGTCGAACTACCGGGCCAAACTGGCCCGGCTCGCCCGGCCGGAGCCCGCCGCCGCCGACGACCGGCTGCGACTGGTCTTCACCTGCTGCCACCCGGCGCTGTCGCGTGCCGCGCAGATCGCGCTGACGCTGCGGGTCGTGTGCGGGCTGTCCACGACGCAGATCGCCGCGGCCTTTTTGGTGCCCGAGTCCACGGTCGCGCAGCGCATCACCCGCGCCAAGCGGAAGATCGGCGAGGCCGGGATCCCGTACCGCGTCCCGTCGCAGGAGGAGCTGCCGGATCGGCTGGGCGAGGTGCTGGCGGTCATCTACCTGCTGTTCAACGAGGGCTACCTGTCCAGCACGGCCGAGCGGGCCCACGCGCGCGACCTCGTCGACGACGCCGAATGGCTGGCCGCTCTGCTGGTGAACCTGATGCCGAAGGAGCCGGAGACGGCCGGGCTGCTGGCGCTGATCCGGCTCCATCGGGCCCGCGGCGCGGCCCGCTTCGACGCCGAAGGCCGTCTGGTGCTGCTGGCCGACCAGGACCGCGGCCTGTGGGACCGGCAGGCGATCGAGGAGGCGACCAGGCTGCTGACGCGTGCCGCCCGCGCCCATCGACGGCCGGGGCCGTACCAGGTGCAGGCGGCGATCGTGGCCTGCCATGCCGAGGCCGCCGGCTTCGCCGACACCGACTGGGCACAGATCCTCGTGCTGTACGACATGCTGCTGCACCTGGCGCCCTCCCCGGTCACCCGGCTGCACCGAGCGGTCGCCGTTCGCTACACCCAGGGCCCGGAGGCGGCGCTGGCCGAGCTCGAGAACCTCGGCGCGCCTCTGGAGCGCCACGCCTTGTTCCACGCCACCCACGCCTCACTGCTGCGCGACCTGGGCCGGCGCGAGCAGGCACGGCGCGCCGACGAACGTGCGCTGGAACTCACCGCCAACCCGGCCCAGCAGGCCCTGCTGGAGCAACGACTGCGCTGGGATTAGACACCCTCCGCGGATGGACGCGGCTCCCGCTCACCAGGTGACCGGGAGCGCGGTCAGTCCGCCGGTGAGCACCGTGTGGTCGAAGGTCAGCTCCTCCACCGCGCACGCCGGTTCCAGCGTGGGGAAGCGGGCGGTGAGCTGGGAGAAGACCGCCTGGAGCTCGATGCGGGCCAGCGGCGCGCCGATGCAGTAGCGGGCGCCGTGCCCGAAGGTCAGATGCGGCGCGGCGGGCCGGTCGAGGTCGAAGCGGTCAGGGTCGGCGAACATCGACGCGTCGTGGTTGGCCGCGCCGGTGTCCAGCAACACCAGGTCTCCGGCCCGTACGCGCACCCCGGCCACCTCGAAGTCGCTGCGGGCATAACGGGGGATGCCGCCGCCACCCAGGCCGGGCGCACGCAGGATCTCCTCAACGGCGGCGTCGATCCTGGACGGGTCTCCTGTCAAGGCCTGCCATTGGCCGGGAGTGGTCAGCAGCCACAGCGCGCCCTTCCCGATGGCGGTGACCGTGGTCTCGTGCCCGGCGAAGAGCAGGAACATGCCCATCGCGGCGGCCTCGTCGTCGCTGACCCCGTCGGTTGCGGCCAGCCGGGCGATCACATCGGCGTCCGGATCGCCGCCGGCGCGTTTGCGGGCCACCAGTTGCCGGCCGTAGTCGAACAGCTCGCCCAGCCCCTGCTCGGAGCGTGCCCGGTCGGTGACGTCGGCGGCGGCCTGGGTCCACGCACGGAACCGGGCACGGTCCTCGTACGGCACGCCGAGCAGCTCGCAGATGACCGCGATCGGCAGCGGCAGCGCCAGCGCGGCGTGCAGGTCGGCGGGCGGCCCGGCGGCGGCCAACTCGTCGAGCAGGTCCGCGGTGAGCGCCTCGACCCGGCCGCGCAGGGCGCGCATGCGCCCGGGCGAGAAATGCGGCTGCAGCAGCGAACGCATCCGCCGATGGTCGGCCTGCTCGTTGTCGAAGTCGCCTATCGGCCCGCCGAACAGCGCCGACTCCCCCGTACGGGAGGCGTGTTCGGGCTGGGCGTGGGCGCGGCCGAGCCGGTCGTCGTCGAGGAGCCGGCGCACCTCGTCATACCCGGTCACCAGCCAGGCCGGATCGCCGACGGCGGTACGGACGGCGTGGACGGGGCCTTGGACCTGAAGCGCGCGGAGCAGGGGCGCGGGCCGCAGGGGGCCGTTGTCGTGCGGGAACGGCAGCTGAACGGGGTCAGGCACGGCTCCTCCAAGAGGTAGACGGAGATTTGTATACTCCGACGTATAGAAAGCTACTTGTATACTTCCAGTTCGACAAGTAGCGGAGGCGGGATGAGCGACCCGGACCACGAAGCCACGCAGGCGCCGGTGCGCCGGCTGCGGCGCGCCGAGCGGCGTGAGCAGATCCTCGACGCGGCCACCCGCGCCTTCGCCCGCGCCGGCTACGCCGCCACCGGCCTGGACGACGTCGCCGCCGAGGCCGACCTGACCCGGGCCATGCTCTACCGGCACTTCGACTCCAAGGCCGACCTCTACCGGGCCGTCCTCGACCGCGCCTGCGTGCGGCTCGTGGAGAGCACCGGCGCCGACGACTTCGACGACGGCTCCATCCCCGGGCTGCTGCGCGCCGCCGCGGCCGATCCCGACGGCTTCCGCCTGCTGTTCCGCTACGCCGCCCGCGAGCCCGACTTCCGCGACCTGATCGACTCCATCACGGCCGCCTCCCGCGAGGTCGCCCACCGCAACCTGGCCAGGCGGATCCCGGCAGGCCCGTGGCTCGACTGGGCGGTGAACCTGATCCCCTCCATGACCGTCGAGGCCGTCATCGCCTGGCTGGACGCCGGCCGGCCCGACCCCGACCAGGCGGCCGAACGCATCTCGCAGGCCGTGCACGGCGTCATGGCCGCCGCCCATCCCTGACGGCGGCGTGTCGGCGTTCCTCTCATCCGCCGGCCATGGCGGCCGCTCGTGGGGCGCGCCGGTCCAGCCGGCGGACGGCCGCCGCGGAGGCCAGCCCCGCGGCGGCGAGCAGCACCCACGGCACGGCGGCCGCCCCGGAGGAGCGGGCCACGTCGACCAAGCCCCCCGCCAGCAGGTTGCCGGCCAGGATGCCGATGCCGGACAGCAGGTTGTACACCCCGTAGTAGGTGCCGACCAGCCGATCTCCCGCCATGTCCGCGATGGTGGCCATCTCGAACGGGAAGGCGATCAACGTCCCCATGGTGAGCAGCAGCGTGCACACCACCAGCGGAACGAACGCCCAGCCCGTCGGCAGAGAAAGGTGCGCCATCGCGGCCTGGGGCAGGAACGCGAGCCCCATGAGGGCCAGGCCCCGGCTGATCGCCTGCCCGCGGCTCCACCGGGCCGAACACCAGGCGGTCAGGCGCACCTGCCCGGCGATGCCGAGCAGCGCCGACAGCGCGTACAACGTCATCACGCCCACCTCGCCACCGCCGAGCCGCGCCACCTCCAGCGGCAGCGCCAGATACATCTGGAACGACAGCGCGTACGAGGCGATCATGGCGGCGGCGAAGGAGACGAAGGCGCGATCCCCGAACGCCCGCCGCCAGTCGCTCAGCACCGGCGGACGTTCACCTGCCGGGCCGCGCCTGGCCGGCAGGCACAACCCCTGCAGCACGGTCAGCACCGCGAAGATCGCCGCAGCGGCCAGGCACACGGCGGTGAACCCGGCGTTCAGCAGGGCGATGCCGACCAGCGGCCCGAGCAGGATGCCGCCCTGGTAGAAGACGTTGAACACGGCGAACGCCGCCACCTTGCGCTCACCTGCCTCGTACGCGAGACAGGCGCGGGCCGCCGGGTTGAACAGCGCCCCTGCCAGCCCCGTCACGACGGCCGCCACGATGAGCAGCGGTAGCGAGGTGGTCAGCCCGAACAGGGCGAACCCGACGGTACGCAACGCGCACCCCAGCATGATCATCGGCTTGTACCCGAGCCGGTCGGCCAGCGTGCCGCCGATCAGGAACATGCCCTGCTGGCTCAGGTTGCGCAGGCCCAGGACGAGCCCGATGGTCCAGGCGGCCAGGCCCGCGCCCGTGGACAGGTGCTGGGCGAGATAGGGCATGAGCATGTAGAAGCCGAGGTTGATGCCCGCCTGGTTGATCTGCAGGAGCTGGATCGGCCGGTCGAACGAGCGGAACTGCCGCAGTGTGTCCCTCATCGCATGCCCGCCAGCGGGTCGACCACGTTGGGGCAGCGCGTCCAGCGGCGCACTTCGCGTTCCGCCGGCTTGTCCAGCAGGTCCGGCTCGTCAGCGGGAACCCTGTCGAGCAGGTCGTGCGTGCGGCAGTAGTCGTCGTCGAAGACGGTGTTCCAGTACCGCCACGGCCCGTCGGGGAAGATCGCGACGATGGTCTGGCGGGGGTTGCCGCGAGCCAGCCAGCGCGCCACCAGGGTCACGGCGCCGGTGCTCCACCCGCCCGAGACGTAGTGCCGGGCGGCCAGGGTGCGGCAGGCCCAGACCGCCTCGGCGGGGGCGACCCAGTGCACCTCGCTGAAGGCGTCGTAGGCGACGTTGCTCGGGTGGATGCTGGAGCCGAGCCCGCGCATCAGCCGGGAACGGGCGGGCTGGCCGAAGATGGTCGAGCCCACCGTGTCGACACCGACCAGGCGCAGGCCGGGGAAGTGGCCGCGCAGCACGTTCGAGATGCCCGCGCTGTGCCCGCCGGTCCCGACGGAGCACACCAGCACGTCGATGTGGGACAGCTGGGCCAGCAATTCGTGCGCGAGTCCCGCGTAGGCGTCCACGTTGTCGGGGTTGTTGTACTGGTCGGGGCAGTAGGAGCCGGGGTTCGCGGCCAGCAGGCGCTCGACCCGCTCCCGGCGGGCCTGTTGCCAGCCGCCGTCCGGATGCGGCTCGGTGACGATCTCCAGACGCGCGCCGTACGAGGCGAGCAGCCGGCACATCAGCGGCTCCATGCCGGGGTCGCCGACCAGCACGACGGGATGGCCGAAGACGATGCCGGCCAGGGCGAGGCCGAGACCCAGGGTGCCGCTGGTCGACTCGATGATCGTGGCGCCCGGCGCCAGCTCGCCTCGGGCGCGGGCCCGGCGCACCATGTGCAGCGCGGGCCGGTCCTTGATCCCGCCCGGATTGAAGCCTTCGAGTTTGGCCCAGAACCCTCCTCCTCCCGGAACGAACGGCTCCGAAATGAACGCCAGCGGCGTGTTGCCGACGGTAAGAGAAAGCGCGTTATATCCCTCGTGCGGGCGCGCGAAAATCGCTGGTGATGACATTGATGAATCTCCGGAGAACAACGCGATCGACGGCATGACGGAATAGCCGCGAACCGAGTGCGGACATGGGCGACTGCTGGATGTCGCCGGTCCTATATGCGCATCACGCAGAGATTTCCCAGGCACGCCGCGGCGAGACGAGCGGCGTGCGCCGGGCTCGGCGCAGGCGCGGCGGCGGCGCCGGCCACGGAGGCGCACAGCTCCGCCGGCATGGCCACGTATGACGTCGAACCGGCAGGGCCGCTGGCCGAGCAGTCCTGCTCGGTGCCGTGCCGATGGTGCTCCGGCAGGCTGCTGTGCAGGCAATGCCCGTCGTGCTGATCCGGCCACTCCGCGTGGGCGCTGTGGCTCGCCGACTCGGCCAGCTCCACGGCCGCGCACGCGCCGCCGTGGGTGAACACCGCGCCGACGACCAGCGCGATCACGAGCAGCGCATGGCCCATCACCCGGCGGGCGCAGGATGCCGCCGGTCGGCGAATGCGGGCTGATCGTGTCGTCACCATCACCGAGCGTAATGCCCGTTGGGTGGGCCGACGCGCCCGGCGGCGGCAAAGGTTCCGGTAAAGCCGACGCATTTGTTTCGTGCCCGGCAACGCACGATCATGCGCGGAATACTTTCCGACCTGCGCATTTTCCAATGCCATGGCAAGGCTCGCCGACCGGCTGAAGGAAACATGGCTCTCGATGAGATTCCACGACAATGAGAGCCGCGAGATCCCGTCGAATACAGGTGGTGTTCTTCATGACCATGTCCAGACGCCAGGTCGTCGCGGGCCTCGGCGGGCTCGCCGCCGGCGCCGTGACCTTCCCCACCCCGGCCGAGGCGCTGGCGGTGCCCCGCGACGTCCCCGCCGACCGGCTGGCGGGCGACGAGCGCTTCTGGGGGACCGTCGCCCGGCAGTTCCAGGTGAGTCCCGACTTCGTCAACCTGGAGAACGGCTACTACGGGATCATGCCGGACCCGGTCCGGCGGGCTTACCACCGCAACGTCGACCACCTCAACGAGCGCAGCTCCCACCTGCTGCGCAATGTCTACAAGCCCCGCGCCGACGTGGTCCGCGACCGCCTCGCCGCGCTGCTCGGCGTCACCAGGAACGAGATCGCGCTGACCCGGGGCGGCACCGAGGCCCTGCAGAACCTCATCGCCGGCTACAACCGCCTGCGCCCCGGCGACGAGGTCATGTACGCCGATCTCGACTACCACAGCGGCCAGTACGTCATGAACTGGCTGCCGTCCCGGCGCGGCGTGCGCGTGGCGCGTATCGTCATCCCCGAGCCGGCCACCCGCCAGGCGGTGCTCGACACCTACGAGCGCGCGCTGCGCGAGCACCCGAACGTACGGATGCTCCTGCTCAGCCACATGAACAACCGCACCGGCCTGGTCACGCCGGTCCGCGAGATCGTCGCCATGGCCCGCGAGCGGGACGTGGACGTGATCGTGGACGCCGCCCACTCGTGGGGTCAGCTCGACTTCGGCCTCACCGATCTGGACGCCGACTTCGCCGTCTTCTCGCTGCACAAGTGGATGGGCGTGCCGCTGGGCGCCGGGTTCCTCTACATCCGCGAGCAGCGGCTGGCCGACATCGACCCCTGCTACATCGACGAGACCTACCCGGCCTCCGACATCCGCTCGCGCGTGCACTCCGGCACCATGAACGTGGCCCCGTTCCTGACCGTGGACGCCGCCCTCGACTTCCACGAGACCCTGGGCGCCCAGGCCAAGCAGGCCCGCCTGCGCTACCTGCGCGACCGCTGGGTGCGCCAGGCGCAGGACCTCGGCTCCGTCCAGATCCTGACCCCGGACGAGCCGGACGCCTACGGCGCCATCACCGCCTTCCGGCTGAACGGCCGCACCTCCAAAGCCGACAACGAGGCCATCGCCGAACACCTCATGACCCGCCATCGGATCTTCACCGTCGCCCGCGGCGGGATGAGCGGCGGCGACGCCGTACGCGTCACCCCTGCTCTCTACACCACCGCCGACGACGTGGACCGCCTGGCAGCCGCCCTGCGCGACATCATCGGACGCTTCCCGCCCCGGTAACTCCCGCCATTTCTTCACCACCTGTCCGGGCTTCCGCGAGGTGCTCGACACCCCGGACCGGCTGGAGACGCGACGACGCGGCCGCCGACATCCTGCTGTACCGGCGCGGAGTCCTCGCCGATCACGCGGTGTCGTGTCAGCGGCCGCGTCAGGACGGTGACAGCCCGGTATCAGAGCGGTCGGCGATGGTGGACCCATGAACGGTTCAGGACCGCGTTCCACCCCGTCCGTTCAACGGAATTTCGTAACAGATGCGAAGGAGCACACCACCATGTCCGTCACCCTTACCGACCAGGACAAGCTCACCCTGCGGACCGCCGCGTGGGGCGCCGTCTCCCTGATGTCCGCCGCCGGCGCCGCCGGCTCGGCCCACAAGGTCGCCACCGAAGGCTCCATCGCCCTGACCTCCTCGACCGGCCCGGTCGGGCACGTGCTCGCCAAGGCCCCCAAGGGCGTGAAGTACGGCAAGACCGTGGCCGAACTCGCCGACCAGGTGCTGCCGGCCCTGACCGCAGCCATGAGCCTGCTCAAGAAGCAGGCGCCGGCGGAGGCCGACAACTTCCGCAGCACCGTCATCGTCGCCATCGCGGCAGCCTCCCGGCCCCAGAAGGGCGAGCCCAGCCCCACCATGACGGAGATGGCCCGCAAGATCACCGAGGCCCTCGACGCCGCTTGATCCGATGTCGTCCTGCGCAGCTCGTCACGGGGTCCTCTCCGGACCCCCATCGGCTGAAATTTCGTAACAAACTAAGGAGCACAACCATGTCCATCGTCCCTGACGTCCACGACGAGCAGACCCCGCGGACCGGGCAGGATCGCCCGGAGCTGCAGAAGATCATCCAGGATGTCGTCGATTCCGGTTTCGTCGGCGTGCAGCTGCGCGTGCACGATGAGCGGGGCGAGTGGGCCGGCAGCGCCGGGGTCCGCGAGCTGGGTGAGAGCGACACCCCACCGGCCGACGGGCACGTCCGGATCGGCAGCAACACCAAGACCTTCATCGCGACCGTGGTGCTGCAGTTGGTGGCCGAGGGCAGGATCGCCCTGGACACCCCGGTGGATGACTACCTGCCCGAGTTCGGGCTGGACCGGCGGATCACGGTGCGAAGGCTGCTGCAGCACACCAGCGGGGTGTTCAACTTCACCGGCGACTACGACCCCGACGGGACGTACGTGCCGGGGATCCCCGCCACCCCCGCGGGCAAGGAGTGGGTGGACAACCGGTTCAAGACCTACCAGCCGGAGGATCTGATCCGGCTGGCACTGTCCAAGCCGGCGCGGTTCGAGCCGGGCACGGACTGGAGCTACTCGAACACCAACTACGTGGTGGCCAGGTTGCTGATCGAGAAGGTCACCGGCCGCCCCTACGCCGAGGAGATGCAGCGGCTGATCCTGGGGCCGCTCGCCCTGTCGGGCACGGTGGCGCCGACCACCCAGACGGAGATCCCCGAGCCGCACGCCCACGCCTACTACCGGTACGACGAGGACGGCCAGACCCGGACGGTCGACGTCACCCGCCACAACCCCTCCTGGATCTCCAGCGGCGGTGACATGATCTCCACCACGCGCGACCTGCACACGTTCATCTCCGCGCTGCTGGGCGGCAAGCTGCTGCCGGCCTCGCTGCTGGCCGAGATGTGCACGCCGGAGTCCAAGGCCGGCTACGGCCTGGGGGTGTTCGTACAGAACACGGACGGCGGCACCGTCATCACCCACAACGGCGGCATCGCGGGCCACGCGGCGCTGATGTACAGCACGCCCGACGGCAGCACGACCCTGACCGCCGCGCTGAACTACGTGGACGACGCCGAGCTGTCCATGGCCGCGGCCTTCCAGCAGGTGACGCAGAGGCTCCTCAAGGAGGTGTTCGGCGGCGGGCAGGCCGACGCTGCCGAGCCGGCTCAGTAGACAGGGCTGAGCACCGGCGGGCGCGGCGTACGGACCCGAGCGGAGGGCCTCCAAGGGTGAACCCCTGGGGGCGACCGCCCGTCTGGAAGAGCATGAGAGCTATCTGGCTGGTGGCCCTGCTCGTCGCACTCGCCGCCTGCGGGACGGCGCCGGCGGCGACCGCGCCCGCGACGCGGTACCAGGCCGACGCGACCGTACTCGCCGACGCACGCCACGGCCCCCAGCTCTGCGCCGGCGTCCTGGAATCCCTGCCACCCCAGTGCGGCGGGCCCGACATCGTCGGCTGGGACTGGAACGCCGTCGAGCACTCCCACCGGCGCGGCACCCGCTGGGGCGAGTACCGCGTGGTCGGCACCTGGGACGGTGAAAGGCTGACGCTGACCGACCCGGCGCGCCCCGCCGAGCCCCACGACGCGCCACGTGACCAGACGTACTTCACCACCCCCTGCCCGACGCCTGCGGGCGGCCGGCGCACGGTGGATCCGGCGAAGGCCACCCAGGAGGCGATGACGGCCGCGATCGCCCGGGCCGAGCAGCTCCCCGGGTACGCGGGCAGCTGGCTGGACCAGAGCTATCTCGAAGAGATCGACGGCTACGACTCCGACGATCCCCGATCGGCGGAACGACACGCCAACGACCCCGAGCGGCTCGTGCTGAACCTGCGGTTCACCGGTGACCCGGCCGCCCATGAACCGGCGATCCGAGAGCTCTGGGGTGGCGCGCTCTGCCTGAGCCGGGCCGAGCACACCGCGGCGGAGCTGCGTACTGTCCAGGAGAAGGTGCGGCAGGAGATCACGGGCGCCTACTCCGTGTCGGCGGACGAGCGGGCCGGTCACGTCCGGGTCGGCGTCTGGGTGGCCACCTCGGAGCTGCAGCGCCAGGTCGACGCCACGTACGGCAAGGGCCTGGTGGTCCTCGACGGCTTCCTCAAGCCCGTGGGGTCGTGAAGTCGGCGCAGATCGAGACCCGGCGATCTCGGCAGGCGGCAGGCGGGAGCCGAACGCCGCCTGCGGCGCAGGTCAGCGAATGCGGCGACCCGTCTCGGCGCAGGAGTACCCGCCCAGCGCCTCCACCTCGGCCCGGAAGCCGGGCTTCTCCAGAAGTTCCCAGAGCGGGGCCAGCAGCTCGTCGGAGAGCGCGCTGGTACGCACCACCAGGTCGTACGGCTCCTGAGCCACCGGGACGAAGTCCAGCCCGAAGGCGCGGGCGGCGGCGAGGATCCCCAGACCGGCGTCCGCGCGCCCGGCGGCCACGGCCGCGGCCACCGCCAGGTGGGTGTGCTCCTCGCGGGAGTAGCCGGGCACCTCGGCCGGGTCGATGCCGAGGCAGGTCAGCTCGTGATCCAGCAGCGCTCGCGTGCCGGCGCCGCGCTGCCGGTTCACGTAGCGCAGGTCTGGCCTGGTCAGGTCCTTGATCCCGCCAAGGTCGAGCGGGTTGCCGGGAGCGACGATCAGCCCCTGGTCGCGGTGGACCAGCCTGACCACGGCGACGTCGGCGTCCGTGCCCAGCAGCCGGTCGACGTAGGGCAGGGTGTACTCGCCGGTGGACGGGTCCAGCAGGTGTGATCCGGCGATGTGGCACAGGCCGTCGCGCAGCGCCACGAGACCGCCGAGCGAGCCGACGTTCGACGACGCCAGAGTGATCAGCGGGTCGGCGGCGCGCAGGGCGGAGGCCGCCAGGTCGAGCACCAGGTCGTGCGAGCCGATGGCGACGATGGTCCGGCCGATCTCGGACAGGCCGCGCAGCAATTCCACCCGCACCTGCTCCCCCGCGTGGTGGCCCTCCACGCCCGACGGCACGACGAGCAGGCCGTCGGCGCGGACGAGCGAGGTCAGCACGCCCGCGCCCCGCGGCAGCGGGGTGGCGACGAGCCGGTCCTGCACCCGTCCCAGGCGCACGCGTACCCAGTCGTCCATGCCGATGGCGGACGGCAGCTTCCTGGCGAGGTGGGCCGTGGCCGACGGGCGTTCCCGCGGCGCGGCGCCCTCCAGCTCGGCGAGCGTCGGAGCGGCGAAGATGTCGAAGGTCAGCGCCGCTGACACCGGATAGCCGGGAACGCCGATCACGGGCGTCTCCTCGACCGCGCCGAGGACGACGGGATGGCCGGGACGCACCGCGACCCCGTGGACCGCGACGACGCCGGCCCCGGCGACCACGCGGGCGGTGTAGTCGTCGCGCCCCGCGCTGGAGCCCGCGATGAGCAGCACCAGGTCGGCGTCGCGGGTGGCCTCCCGGAGCACCGTGGTGATGACCTCGGGGTCGTCGGGGACGATCTCGGTGACGCGGGCCTCGCAGCCCGCCTCCCGTGCCTGCGCGGCCAGCATCATCGAGTTCGTGTCGAGAATGTCGCCGGGGGCGAGCTCCGCGCCGATCGGCCGGATCTCGTCGCCGGTCGGCACGATCACCACGCGCGGCGCGCGCCGGACGCCGAGCTCGACGACTCCGGCCGCGGCGCAGGCGGCGACGTCGACGGGGCGCAGCCGGTGGCCCTCGGGGAGCAGCAGCTCGCCGGCGCTGATGTCCTCCCCGATGGAGCGGACGTGCTGGTAGGGCGGGACGGCCGCCCGGAGCTCGGCCTCCCCCGCCGCGGTGCGGTGCACGTGCTCGCGCATGACCACCGCGTCGTAGCCGTCGGGCAGCGGGTCGCCGGTGTCGACGACGGCGAAGTCGCCGGCGGCGAGCAGCACCGGGCTGGTCTCGGCCGCGCCGACGGTGTCGTCGGCGCGTACGGCGATGCCGTCCATGGCCGCGGAGTCGAAGGCGGGCGAGGACCGCCGGGCCCACACGGGCTCGGCCGTCACCCGGCCCACGGCGTCGCCGACCGGTACGCGGATGACGCCGACCCGGGCCGGGCAGCCCGCCGCGGCCCGCGTCGCGCGCCAGACGGAGAGAGCCTGCGCCGCGGGGACGTCGGAGACGAAGGGACTTTCTGCGCTCATCGGTACAGGATGACCTCTACCTCGGTGCCCGAGTCCAGCCCGGTGGCCGGTTCGGGCACGATCACGTATCCGTCGGCGCGGGTCAGCACCGACAGCAGCGCCGACGGGCCGAAGATCGGCTCCGCCACACCGTCGCGGACCACGACCTGGACGACGTCGAGCCGGCCGGCCGCGGACGCGAGGTCGCGCGACAGCCGCGCACGCGTGCTCGGCTGCGGCGGCGGGGCCTCGCACCCGGCGATGCGCCACAGCAACGGTACCCCGACCTGCCCGAACACCACCAAGGCGGACAGCGGGTTGCCCGGCAGCCCGATGATCGGGATCCCGGAGCACTCGGCCAGCAGCGTCGGTTTGCCGGGCTTGATGGCGATCCCGTGGCACCAGACGTCGCCGATGGCGGCCACCGCGCCCGCCGTCTCGTCCCGCGCGCCGACCGACGAGCCCGCCGACACGACCACCAGGTCGGCCTCGCCGACGACCTCGGTCAGCCGGCCTTCGAGCGCGCCAGGCTCGTCCGGGACGATGCCGGCGATCACCGGCTCGCCGCCCGCGTCGGCGACCAGCCCCGCCAGCGCGGAGGCGGTGGCGTCGCGTACCTGCCCGGGTGCGAGCTCCACGGTGCCGGGCGGCACCACCTCGTCACCGGTGGAGATGATCACCACCCGGGGGCGGCGGTGCACGGTGACCGTGGTCACCCCCGCGGCGGCGAGGAAGCCGAGGTCGGGGGCGCGCAACGGCCGCCCTCCGGGCGCCAGGACGCCGCCCGAGGCGACGTCCTCGTCGGCGCGGACGATGCCGCCGCCCGGCGCGACGGGGCGGGTCACCTCGATCGTGCCCGGCATCGTCTCCGCGGTGTACTCCACCATGACCACCGCGTCGGCGCCGGCCGGGATCACTCCCCCGGTCGGCATCGCGACGCACCCGCCCGGCTTGACCGCCACGGTCGGTTCGGCGCCCATCCGCACCGCGCCGAGCAGGTCGAGGTAGGAAGGAAGCCCCTCGGAGGCGCCGTAGGTGTCCATCGCCCGGACCGCGAAGCCGTCCACGGTGGAACGCGCGAAGCCGGGCAGGGCGGCAGGTGCCGTGATGTCCGCGACGGGCACCCGGTGCAGCGCCGCGGACAACGGGACGCACTCCTCGGGCGTGCGATGCGCGGGCCGGAATCCCGCCCGTACCTCGGCGAGGGTACGGGCGGTGAAGAACTCCCTGCCGCTCAACGGTCCGGCTGCTCCGTCGAGCCTTCGGGCCGGGGCTGCGGGCGAGCCGCAGCGGCTCCCTTGCTCAGCCCGAGCACGGACACCACCGGGCCCAGTGCCACCTGCCCGAGCCCGCAGATCGACGTCTTGCGCATGGTCTCCTCCAGCTGCAGAATCCGGCCCTTCTGCGCATCGTCGAGGGTGGAGGATCCCGAGTCCAGCACGCCGCGCAGGACATCGTGGGCCTTGGTGGAGCCGACCCGGCAGGGCACGCACTTGCCGCACGACTCGTTGCGGAAGAAGCGCAGCACGTTCGTCGAGGCGGCCAGCAGATCGGTGCCCTCGGCGAGCACCACCAGGGCGCCGGAGCCGAGCATCGTCCCGGCCTCGGCGAGCGTCCCGAAGTCCAGCGCCAGGTCCAGCTTGTCGGGGCCGATGAAGTTGGAGGACGCGCCGCCCGGCTGCACGGCGCCGACCTGGGCGCCACCGAGCACACCGCCGGCGAGGTCGATCAGGCTGCGCACCGTGGTGCCCATCGGCACGCAGTAGACGCCGGGGTTCTCGACGTGCCCGGACACGGCGAAGAACTTCCAGCCCACGGAGTCGCCCTCGCCCTGCTCGGCCCACCATTCGGCGCCGCGTTGCAGGATCACCGGCACGTCGGCGAAGGTCTCCACCGAGTTGATCAACGTGGGGCGGCCGTGCAGGCCGTAGTTGCCCGGGAAGGGCGGCTTGTTGCGCGGCTCGCCGCGGTGGCCCTCCATGCACTCCAGCAGCGCGGTCTCCTCGCCGAGGATGTAGCCGCCGGGCGAGACGAAGATGTCGAGCTCCAGGCGGCGGCCGCTGCCGCAGGCGTCCTCGCCGATCACGCCGGCCTCGCGCAGTGCCGCGATCTCCGCGCGCAGTACGTGCTCCTCGGGGCCGTACTCGTGCCTGATGAAGATCCAGCCCTGCTCGGCGCCGACCACGGCCATGCCGAGCAGCAGGCCCTCGATCACCAGGTGCGGCTGGTCGGTCAGAATCTGACGGTCCTTGAACGTGCCGGGCTCGGACTCGTCGGCGTTGCAGATCGCGTACTTGACGCTGCCGGGCTCGGCGGAGGCGACCAGGCCCCACTTCCTGCCCGTGGGGAAGCCGGCGCCGCCCATGCCGCGCAGCCCCGAGGCTTCCAGCGTGGCGACCACGCTCTCGGCGCTCAGCTCGCCGGTCAGCAGCGCCCGCAGGCTCGCGTACCGGGTGGAGACGTCCGATCCGGCCGGGTACGGATCGTTCGGCCAGGGCTCGGTCCGTCCCGTGACGGTGGCCTCGGCCAGCTCGTCGTCCCGCGCGGCGCTGACCAGCGCGTCGACGTCGGCGACCGGCGCCGGGTGCTCGTTGACCGCCAGCGCCGGAGCGCTGTCGCAGCGGCCCAGGCAGGACACCTCGACGAGCTCGATCTCGGCGTCGTCGCCGTAACGTTCACGCACCTCCGCGATGCGGTCGTCCGCGGAGCGCAGCCAGCACGACAGGTCGTGGCAGACGTTGATCGCGACCTTGGCGGGCGGGGTCGTGCGGAAGTGCGGGTAGAACGAGACGAGGCCCTCGATCTCGTAGAGCGGCCGCCGCATGGTGCGGGCGAGCTCCTCGAGCTCCTCTCGCGGCAACCAGCCCAGCCGCGCCTGGATGGCGTTGAGCGCCGGGATCAGCGACGGCCCGGGGAACTTGCCGGCTCGTGCCTCCACACCGGGCACCCGCGGACGTCCCACCTCGAAACTCAGAGTCATTTAGACACTTCCCATGTTGCTGAGGGGCTCCGCGTCTTCCACGCTCAACGCCTCGACCTGAATTGCGCAGAACTTGAACTCGGGGATCTTGCCGTACGGGTCGATCTCGTCGATCGTCAGCAGGTTCGCCGCCGCCTCCCGGAAGTGGAACGGGATGAAGCAGTTGCCCAGCTGCTCGCGGTGGGAGATGCGCACCTGCAGCTCGATGGAGCCGCGCCGGGACCGTACGCGGACCATCTGGCCGTGCGACAGCCCGCGGTCGGCGGCGTCCTTGGGATGCATGTACACCTCGGCGATCGGCGAGATCGTGTCCAGCGCGAACGACCGCCGCGTCATCGACCCGGTGTGCCAGTGTTCGAGCAAGCGGCCGGTGTTGAGCACCAGCGGGTACTCCCCGTCCGGCAGCTCCTTCGCCGGCAGCCATTCCGCCGGGACGAGGTGGGCGAGGCCGTCGTCGGTGTTGAACCGCTCGTCGAACAGGACCACGGTCCCGTCGGAGTGCTCGGGGTCGTCGTTGGGGTAGAGCTTGCCCGTCAGCCCCAGGTTCTCGTGACGCAGATTCGCGTACGACGGCATGAGCTCGACCATCTCGTCGAACACCTCGCTGGGCGAGGAGTACGACCAGTCGAGCCCGATCCGCCGGGCGATGTCCTGGACGATCTCCCAGTCCACCCGGGCCTGGCCGGGCGGGTCCAGCACCTTGCGGCCGAGCTGCACGCGCCGGTCGGTGTTGGTGTAGCTCCCCTCCTTCTCGAGGTACGACGACGCCGGCAGGATGACGTCGGCGAACTCCGCGGTCTCGGTCAGGAAGATGTCCTGCACCACCAGGAAGTCCAGCTGCGACAGCGCCTTGCGCACCTTGTTGATGTTGGGGTCGGACAGGAACGGGTTCTCGCCCAGCATGTACATGCCGCGCACGCCGTCGGGCTTCAGCACCGAGCCGATGATCTCGGTGACGGTGAGGCCGCGGTCGGGGTCGAGCTGCGTGCCCCAGGCCTCCTCGAACCGCCGGCGGGTGGCGTCCTGGTCGACGCCCTGGTAGTCGGGGTAGAACATCGGGATCAGCCCGGCGTCGGAGGCGCCCTGGACGTTGTTCTGCCCGCGCAGCGGGTGCAGGCCGGTGCCGGGCCGGCCCACGTTGCCGGTGATCGAGCACATCGCGATCAGGCACCGGGCGTTGTCGGTGCCGGTGGTGTGCTGGGAGATGCCCATGCCCCAGTAGATGACGCCGGCCTTGGCCTCGCCCCAGACCCGCGCGACCTGCCGGATCAGGTCCGCGTCGACGCCGGTGATCTGCGCGGCGCGCTCGGGCGGGTACTCGTTGACCGTGCGGACCAGTTCCTCGAAGCCGGAGACCCTGGCCTTGATGAACTCCATGTCGATCAGGCCGAGCCGGATCACCTCGTGCATGACCGCGTTGTAGAAAGCCACGTCGGTGCCGGGCTTGACCTGGCAGTGGTAGTCGGCGTGCTCGGAGACCGTGCTGGCCCGGGGGTCGACATAGATGATCTTCGTGCCGCGCCGCCGGGCCTGCTTGAAGAAGGAGCTGGCGACGGGGTGGTTCGCCGTCGGGTTGGACCCGGTGATGATGACGACGTCGGCGTTGGTGACGTCACCGTACGTGGTGGACACCGCGCCCGAGCCGACGCCCTCGAACAGCGCGGCCACCGACGAGGCGTGGCAGAGCCGGGTGCAGTGGTCGACGTTGTTCGTGCCGAAGCCGGCCCGGATCAGCTTCTGGAAGAGGTACGCCTCCTCGTTGGAGCACTTCGCGGAGCCGAACCCGGCGATGGCGCCCGGTCCCCCCGCCGCGTGGATCTCCTTCAGCCGCCGGGCGACGAGGTCGAGCGCCTCCTCCCAGGTGGCCTCGCGGAAGTGCGGCAGCACCTCGTCGTAGTCGACCAGGCCGCCGGGCTTGCGCCGGCCGTCCTTGCCGTTCTTGCTGAGCTTGCCGCCGGCACGCCCGCGGCCGTTGTTCGCGTCGCCGCGCACGTCCGCCGACAGCGGGCCCTTCGGATAGGACGACTCCTTGCGGATCAGCGGCACGGTCAGGCGTTGCGGCGAGGCCGCGTAGTCCCAGCCGTAGCGGCCCTTGACGCACAGCCGGCTCTGCGAGCCGGGCTGGTCGCGGCCCTCCGCGAAGGCGATCGCGCCGCGCGACCGGTCGACGTAGTAGGTGAGCGCACAACCCACGCCGCAGTACGGGCAGACGCTGTCGACCGCGTCCAGCTCCTCGCGGGGCCGGATGGGGATCTCGTTGATCGCCTTGTTGGTCAGGGCTCCGGTGGGACAGGCCTGCACGCACTCACCGCAGGTCACGCACGAGCTGGCGCCCATCGGGTCGTTGAGGTCGAAGGCGATCTTGGTCGAGTAGCCCTTGCCCGAGCGCCCGATGACGTCGTTGCCCTGGATGTCGTCGCACGCGCGGACACAGCGGTCGCACAGGATGCACGCGTCGTGGTCGACCGAGATCACCGGGTTGGAGATGTCCAGGCCCCGACCCGAGCCGCACGGCAGGTCGGTCGTCTCCTTGGCCACGTCGAACCGGTCGGCGAGGTCGAGCAGCAGGTTGTCGCCGGTGGTCGTCTCCTTCGGGTCCTCCGCGCGCGGCGGCTGGTCGGAGATCAGCAGCTCGGTCAGGGTGGCGCGGTTGCGCTCCAGCTCCGGGGTGCTGGTCTTGACCTCCATGCCGTCCTCGCAGGGGCGCACGCACGCGGCGGCGAAGGCCCGCCCGCCCGTGTCGACCACGCACATGCGGCAGACCCCGACAGGGTCATAGCGCTCGTTGTGGCACAACACCGGAATATCTACGTCTACGAGCTTCGCGGCATCGTAGATGCTGGTGCCTTCCGGCACGGTCACAGCACGGCCATCGATCTCGACAGACACCGTCCGTACGGCCGTAGCGGACTCCTCGAGCATCGTCATCTCAACCTCATCAGTCGAGCAGTGTAATGGCATACAGAATACGGCATACAATTCTCCACTGCAATTTGCCCCTCTTCGGGAAACCGGGGTCTACGCCTCGGCCCGCTCCACGACGCACGACCTGCCCGCGGCATGGTCACGTGTCGAGGAGCAGGTCCGCGAGATCAGCCGCCGCGACACGCCCCTCCTCGTCCAGGCCGCGCGCGGCGTAGTAACCGGAGATCATCGACCGCAGGCGGCCCGCGTCCAGCGCCGCGCGACGGCCGGAGCCGAGCTCCAGCGGCGTTTCCAGCATCCGGGCCGGCAGCGTGTCGTCGGCCGCGGTGGCCCCCTCGCGCAGGTTGAACGCGCGCTTGGCGCGGACGATCCGCCGGGCGGTGTCGCGCAGCTCGGCGGCGTCCATCTGCCATCCGGTGACCAGCGCGAGCAGCCTGGCCCACTCCGTGAAGGGGTCGTCGAAGACGCCGCGCAGGAACTTGCAGAGGATCATCGAGTCCATGACCGCGGCGCGGTCCTCGGTGTCGACCGCGGCGGCGACATGGGCCGCGCCACCGGCCAGCCGGTCGAGGTCACCCGACAGGTCGGCCTCGTAGGCGCCGGAGCGGTTGTGGTCGGCTCCTCTGGCGTTCACCGCGAGGCCGAGCGCCATCGCCTGCAGGCTGCGCGGCTCGTAACCGGGCAGCTCCAGCCCCTTGACCTGCGGCGCGAAGTCGATCGAGCCGTGCCCGACCACCTCGGCGGCCCGGCGTGAACCCTGCGCGAGCAGCTCCCCCAGGCCCGGCGACCGCTCCCCGATCGCGTCCAGCGCGCGCAAGAGCGCCGCGCCGTCACCGAACCGCAGCCACGGCTCGTCGAGCAGGCCGCGTTCGGCGCACTCCATGGCCCACGCGATCGTGCCGCCCGCGGAGATGGTGTCGAGGCCCAGCTCGTCACAGCGCGCGCTGGCGGCGAACACCTCGTCGGGGTCGGACACCCCGCACAGCGGGCCGAGCGCGAAGACGTTCTCGTACTCCATCCGCTGGCTGCCGCCGCCCTTGCGCGAGTAGATGTGCTCGCAACCGATGGAGCACGACGCGCAGCTGTTGCGCGCCACGCCGCGCAGCTCGTGCAGCTCCTCGGCGGCCAGGCGGGGCGCGCCTTCGAAGGTCGCCGCGGTGAAGTTGCGGGTGGGCAGGGTGCTGACGGCGTTGAAGGCCAGCAGGTTGGCCAGTGTGCCCAGCTCCCGGTACTTCGCGGTGGCCGGGCCGAAACTGCGCCGGCGCAGGTCGCGGGCGGCGGCGAGAACCCCTGCCTGGTCCGCGACCGACACCTTGGTCGCCGCTTTGACCAGCACGGCCTTGATGTTCTTCGCGCCCATCGCCGCGCCCAGGCCGCCCCGGCCGGCGTGGCGGCCGTCATGGCTGATGGTCGCGTATCTCACCTGGCGCTCGCCAGCCGGGCCGATGGCGGCGGTGCGCCAGTTGCGGCCGAACCGCTCCTTCGCCGCGGACTCCGCCTCGGCCGCGGACAGCCCGGCCAGCTCGGGAGCCGGTTCGAGCCGCACGCCGTCGCCGTCGATCAGCAGCACCGACAGCTCGTCGGCGCGACCGCGGATCACGATCGCGTCATGCCCGGTCAGCTTGCCGGCGATGGCGAACTGGCTGGACGCGAGGGCGTCGGTCAGCAGCCCGGTCAACGGCGACTTGGCCACCACCGCGAATTTCGCGCTGGTCGTCAGCGGGGTGCCGACCAGCGAGGAGAAGACGAAGGCCAGCGGCGCCTCCGGGGCCAGCGGATCGACCCCGGCGGGCGCCAGCCGGTGCATCAACCACGTGCCGAGGCCCACGCCGCCCAGATAGGACCGCAGCACCCGCTCGTCCAGCTTGTAGGGGGCGCTGCTCGCCTCGCTGCCGAGGACGTCCACGAGCAACGCTTGTCCGAAAAATCCACCTGGCGCCATGTCCTGACCCTACGACCTCAGCCGCCGGCGTCCGCGGACAGGAAGGCGACGGTGTCTCCGGCTACCAGAGGCAGCGACTCGTCCCGGGTGACCTGATCGCCGTTGAGCGCGGCCACGACGTGACGGTTCAGGGTCAGCCCGGCCTCGGCCGCCGCGGCCCCGAGCGTGGCGGCCCGGACACCGCGCGGCCGATGGCCGCCGTTCCTGGCGAGCGCGCCGAAGCACTCCACCACGACCTCCGGCGGCTGCCGGTCCCGGGCCGCCGCGTAGTCGTCCGGGGAGTTGACGTTGACCACGGACTCCAGCGTCGGGTCGTGCCGTGCGAGCTCGGCGTCGGCCAGCAGGTCCTCGTCGCTGAGCCGCGCCACCTCGCAATGCTTGAAGAGCATGCCCGGACGGAGGTCGCCCCCGGCCAGCAGGTCCTTGACCAGCCCGGCCAGGGCGGTCCGGTAGCCGGCGGCCAGCGGCTGCCGGAATCCCCGGGCCACCGGCAACGCGACGTCCGTCCCCGGCGTCAGGGCGCGCAGGACCCGGCGGACGAACGCCGGGTGGAGGAACGGCATGTCGGTCGAGCAGACGAACGCCGTCTCGGCCCGGTCGGCCACCGCCGCGAGCCCCACGGCCAGCCCCTGCATGGGGCCCAGCCCTTCCACGGGATCCTCGACGACCGAGACCCCCGAGGGCAGCGGCGGGAGCTCCTGCCCGGGCGCGGCCACCACGACGACCGGGCCGTCGACCGTCCTGGCCAGGACCGCGGTGGCCCGGTACAGCAACGTCGAGCCGTGCCATTCCAGCCAGGCCTTCGGCCGGCCCATCCGCGTGGAGCGCCCGCCGGCAAGCACAACGCCCGCAGCAGTCTGCATGTCCGCATGGTAGGCCACGACATTGATCGCGGTTACAACGGGGCAGAGTGGCTCATTTCGGTCAACGGCCGGGCGTGCCTGATCCTCACGCGGACGCTGCTGCCGATCGGGGGAAGCTCGGTGGTGAGCAGGTCGCCGGGGTGCAGGCAGGTGAGCGGGCCTGCGGAGGTGTCGACGTCGACGCGGGTGGCGATGCCGAGCGCGACGGTCCTGCGCAGCGTTCCGGTCACCTCGGCGGAGTCGTCGGACGGATGGAGCACGAGCTGAGTGTGCTCGGGCCTGGCCACGAGGGTGTGCGGCCGGCCGGTGAGAGCCGGCGGGAGGAGGTTGGTGTAACCGAGCAGCCGGGCCGTGTCGGCGTCACCGGGGTGGTCGAGCACCTCGGCGGTCGGGCCGTGCTGGCGGATCCGGCCGCCGATCAGCAGCGCGGTGTCCTCGGCCAGGGCGAGCGCCTCCTGCCGGTCGTGGGTGACCAGGATCGTGGCGGTGGGCTGCCCGGTCAGCGCGGCGCGCAGGTCGGCGAGCAGGTCGGCGCGCGTGGTGCTGTCCAGCCCGCTGAACGGCTCGTCGAGCAGCAGCACCCGAGGTCCGACCGCGAGCGCGCGGGTGATGCTGACCCGCTGGGCCTCGCCTATGGACAGACTGCGGGCGTCCCGGCCGGCGAGGGGCACGAGGCCGAGCGCCTCGATCCACGGCCAGGCGCGGGCATGGGCCTCGCGGCGGCCCACGCCGCGGAAACGCAGCCCGCTGATCACGTTGGCGGCCACCGTGCCGCGGCGCAGGATCGGCCGTTGCAACACGGCCACGAGCGCGTGGCGCATCAGTGACCGCGTCGCGGGACGGCCGTCGAGCAGGACCTGTCCGCTGACCCGATGGCTGCTGAGCAGGCCCAGCGCGCGCAGCAGGGTCGACTTGCCGGCGCCGTTGGGGCCCAGCACGGCCAGCGTGCGTCCCGACGCGACGTGCAGCTCCGGCACGCTCAGCAGCTCGCGGCCGCCGGCGTGCACGCGCAGGTCGCGGCACCCGATCCCGGCGCTCATCGCGGCACCGTCTGCCGCTGCTGGATCAGGGTCAGCGACAGGTTCACGCCGAACGCGATCAGCAGCAGGATCAGGCCGAACGCGATCGCGAGCGAGAACTGGCCCCGGCTGGTGGCCAGCACCGCGGCGGTGGTCAGCACCCGGGTCTGGCCGGCCAGGTTGCCGCCGACCATCTGCGCGGCCCCGACCTCACTCACCACCGCGCCGAACGCGGCCATCGCCCCCGCCAGCAGCGGCAGCCTGGCCTCCCCCAGCAGCGCCGCGAGCGCGCGGATCGGGGTCGCTCCGAGCGCCTGCATCTGCACCCGGAAGTCGGGGTCGGCCTGCTGCAGCGCGGCCGCGACCAGCGCGACCACGATCGGGGTGGCGATCGCGCCCTGGGCGATGACCATCGCGGTCGGGGTGTAGAGCAGGCCGAGCCCGCCCAGCGGCCCGCTGCGCCACAGCAGCACGGTGACGAACAGGCCGACCACCACCGGCGGCATGCCCATCCCCGTGTTGGCTGCCGCCAGGATGACCCGCCGGCCAGGGAACCGGGCCAGCGCCACGGCCGCGCCCAGCGGCAACCCCACGAGCAGGGCGATCGCGGTCGCGGTCAGCGAGACGCGCAAGGTCAGCGCGATGATCGACCAGCTGTCCTCGTCCCCGGACAGCAGCAGCCTGATCGCGTCCGCCAGCCCGCCGAACAGCACGTCCATCGCGTGACCTCACAGGCCCAGTTTCGCTTCGTCCTTGCCGGCGTCTGGAGTGAACAGCGGCTGGCCGTACTTCGCCCGCCCGAACTCACCGATGAGCCGCTGCGTGGACGGGGCCACGATCCAGTCGGCGAACGCCTTCGCGCCGTCGGTCCGCACCCGGTCGCCTGCCTTCTTCGTCATCTCGATGACGTGGTAGACGTTCAGCAGGCCCGGGTCGCCCTCGCTGAGCACCTCCAGGGACAGGGTGTCGCGCTGGGTGAGATAGGTGGCCCGGTCCGACAGGGTGTAGCCGGCCTTCTCACTGGCGACGCGCAGGGTCTCGCCCATGCCCTGCCCGGTGGACTGGTACCAGGATCCGCCCGGGGTCACCCCGGCCTTGGACCAGAGGTCCTTCTCCTTGGAGTGCGTACCCGACTCGTCGCCCCGGGAGACGAACACCGCCTGCTCGTCCGCGATCTTCTTCATCGCCTCCGCGCTGCTCGTGCCCCGCACCTTGGCCGGGTCCGCCTCCGGACCGAGCAGCACGAAGTCGTTGTGCATCACCAGCCGTCGCGCGCCGGCGCCGCCCTCGGCCACGAACTTCTCCTCCGCGGCGGGGGAATGCACCAGCAGCACGTCGGCCTCGCCGCGACGGCCCAGCTCGATGGCCTGACCGCTGCCGACCGCCACGGTCTTGACCTGCCAGCCGCTGTCGCGGGTGAAGACCGGCAGCAGCTCGTCGAGCAGCCCGCTGTCCTGCGTGCTGGTCGTGGTGGCCAGGATCAGCGACTTCGGCGCCGGGTCTCCTGGAGCGGCTCCGCACCCGGCCAGTAAGGCCATCGCCAGCGAGGCCAAGACAACCAAGATCCTGCTACGCATTGAGGTGACCCTATCTGTGCTACTTCAGAGGAGTGCAAGAGTAAGCTGCGCAAGTGTGACCCGATATCGGGAAATTTGCAACGATCTCGCCCAGCGGGTAGGCGCGGGGACTCTCCAGCCCGGCGACGAACTGCCGGGCGTACGCGAGCTCGCCCAGCAGTGGCAGACCACCGCCTCCACCGTCAGCCGCGCGCAACGTCAGCTGGCCGAGGCGGGAGTGCTGGAGCTGGCCGACCGCCGCCGTGCGCGCATAGCCCCCGGGGCCGTGCTCGCCGCCCGGCGGTTCCTGCACGCGGAGTCGATCTTCACCCTGGCGGGCAGCGACGACCCCGCTCTCGACCTGCTCGCCGGCGCGCTGCACGGAAAGCTGCGCATCGTCACCGGTGAGGGCAGCGTCGCCGGACTCGGCGCGGTGCGCCAGGGTCGCGCCGACGGCGCCGCCGTCCATCTGCTGCACCACACCGGCGTCTACAACGCGCCCTTCGCGCGGGGCATGCTGCGCGGCCTGGAGCCGCACCTGATCCACCTCTGGCGACGCGAGCAGGGCCTGATCGTGGCGCCGGGCAACCCCCACGGCATCACCGGCATCGCCGATCTCCCGGGGCTGCGGGTCTGCTCGCGACGCCCGGGCACCGGTACCCGGATCCTGCTCGACCGGCTGCTGCTGGCCGCCGGTCACGACCCGGACGACCTCCGTGGGCCGCAGGTCGGCACCCATCTCGAGGTCGCCCTGGCCGTCGCCACCGGCACCGTCGACGCCGGCCTCGGAGTCCGTTCGGCCGCGACCGACCTGGACCTCGACTTCATCCCCGTCACCTGGGAGGACTTCGACATCGGGCTGGACAAGCACGCCCTCGACCCGGCCGCTCATCTTGTCGACGCACTGCGCACGCCGGCCCTGCGCGACAGGATCTCCGCACTGGGCGGCTACGACACCTCCAGGTCCGGCGACGTCACGAAAGTGCCCGACCCGGCGTAGTGCGGCGATCTCGGGGTGGACGGGACGGGCACGCCCGGGACATCCTGTGGCGTGCTGTTGCGCCAGTTGGAGTATCTGGTCGCCCTGGCCAGGGAGCGCCATTTCGCCCGCGCCGCCGCGGCCTGTCACGTCTCCCAGCCGTCGTTGTCTGCGGCCATCCGCAAGCTCGAACGCGAGCTCGACGTGCCGCTGGTCCGGCGGGGACAGCGGTTCGCCGGGCTCACCCCGGAGGGCGAACGGGTGCTGCTGTGGGCGCACCGCATCCTCGCCGACGCCGACGCCCTGCGCCAGGACCTGTCGAAAATGCGCGAAGGGCTGTCCGGCACGCTGCGCTTGGGCGCGATCCCGACCGCGCTGACCGCCGCCTCGCTGCTGACCACGCCGTTCTGCGAGCGATATCCGCACGTACGGGTGCTGCTGACCTCGCTGTCGTCGCGGGAGATCGCCCGGCGGCTGGCCGAGTTCGAGATCGACATGGCGATGACGTACCTCGACGACGAGGAGGAGGACCTCGGCGAGGTGCGCGTCAGCCCGCTGTACGAGGAGCGCTACCTGCTGCTCACCCCGTCCGACGGTGAGCTGGCCGACCGGCAGGTGGCCCGCTGGGCCGAGGTGGCCGCGCTGCCGCTGTGCCTGCTGGCCCCCCAGATGCGCAACCGCCGCATCCTGGACGCCAACTTCCGGCGGTCGGGGGCGGTGGCCGTGCCGGCGATCGAGACCGACACCGTCTCGGCCCTGTTCGCGCACGTGGCGACCCAGCGCTGGTCGAGCGTCATCGCCCACGCGTGGCTGCACATGTTCGGCGTGCCCGAGGGGATGCGGGTCGTGCGGCTGGAGCGGCCCGCCCGCGAGCCGCGCGTCGGGCTCGTGCTGGCCGGCACGGGCCCGGAGTCCGTGATCGCCAGAGCCATGCTGGACATCGCCCGGGACCTCGACCTGCGTGAGGTGTTCGACCGGCTCGCCGGCCGGCACCTGGCATAGACGCCGCCTATCACCCGATAGGGACAAACGTTTTGACCTGCGGAAACTCCTCGGCGGACAGTGTGATCAACCCCCGACGACGAGGAGCAGAGACCATGGCGAAAGTGCTGTGCGTGCTGTACGACGACCCGATCGACGGACACCCGACGGCCTACGCGCGAGACGGCCTGCCCGACCTGGCCGGCTACCCGGGCGGCCAGACGCTGCCCAGCCCCAAGGGCATCGACTTCACCCCCGGGCACCTGCTCGGCAGCGTCTCCGGCGAGCTGGGGCTCCGCCGCTTCCTCGAGGAACGCGGTCACACGCTGGTGGTCACCTCCGACAAGGACGGCGACGGGTCGGTCTTCGACCGCGAGCTGCCCGACACCGACGTGGTGATCTCCCAGCCGTTCTGGCCCGCGTACCTGACCGCCGAACGCATCGCCCGCGCCCCCAAACTGAAGCTGGCCGTCACCGCCGGCATCGGCTCCGACCACGTGGACCTCGACGCGGCCATCGCCCACGGCGTCACGGTCGCCGAGGTCACGTACTGCAACAGCATCAGCGTCGCCGAGCACGCGGTGATGATGATCCTTTCCCTGGTCCGCAACTACCTGCCCGCGCACCGGACCGTGCTCGACGGCGGCTGGAACATCGCCGACTGTGTCAGCCGCTCCTACGACGTCGAGGGCATGCACATCGGCACCGTCGCCGCCGGCCGGATCGGGCTCGCCGTGCTCCGGCGGCTCAAGCCGTTCGACGTGCACCTGCACTACACCGACAGGCACCGCCTTCCGGCCGAGGTGGAGAAGGAGCTCGGGCTCACCTTCCACACCGACGCCGCCGCCATGCTGCCGCACTGCGACGTGGTGACCGTCAACGCGCCGCTGCACCCGGAGACGGAAGGGCTGTTCGACGACCGGCTCATCGCCACGATGAAGCGCGGGGCGTACCTGATCAACACTGCCCGCGCCCGGATCGCCGACCGCGACGCGATCGTGCGCGCCCTGGAGAGCGGGCAGCTCGCCGGCTATGCCGGCGACGTCTGGTACCCCCAGCCCGCCCCGGCCGACCACCCGTGGCGGACGATGCCGCACCACGGCATGACCCCGCACATCTCCGGCTCCTCCCTGTCGGCGCAGGCCCGCTACGCCGCCGGCACCCGCGAGATCCTCGAGGCGTGGCTGGACGGCACGCCGATCCGGGAGGAGTACCTGATCGTCGAGGGCGGCGCCCTGGCCGGCACCGGAGCCCACTCCTACAGCACCCGGACGCGCTAGCGGCGGCGGGCGCGGCCGCCTGTCCCCAGGAGGCCGCGCCCGTGTCAGACGCGTTGCCGGCCGAAGGTGATCACACCGCCGAGCTGGGCGCCGAGTTCGAGCTGGTCGTAGAAGATGCGGTGCGACGTGATGTAGCCGTCCGCGACCTCCGACAGGCTGCACGCGCGCACGGCGATGGGCCGCCCCGTCGGCTCCAGCACCTCACCGCCCGGGACCAGGTAGAGGCCTTTGTGGGTGCCGGTCAGGGTGTACTCCGCCACGAGGGTGTCGCCCGAGATGGTCACCGACTTGGGCGTGCACATCGAGTCGGGGAACGCCTCCATGAACTGCCCGTAGTAGGAGGCGACCTCCTCGCGGTCCTGACCGATGCCGTCGGGCGCCACCAGAACGGCGCGTGGACTGAAGCATCCGGCCAGGCCGTCGAGGTCGTGCCGGTTGAACGTCCTACGGAGCTGGACCAGCACGTCTAGAGGATCGGACATGAGAGGTTCCCTTGTCAGAACGAACAGACGTGGGCGAATTGCCCGATATGCCATGCTTCGCCACCATAGCGCGGCCAAGTTACGTCCGACCCCCGACGTGGTCGAGGTAACACGTCACCGTTCGCGCCATTCGTCAGTGATCTCGAAGCACTCGATCCCCCGACGGCCGGCTCCGGACACAACGCGGCATCGCGCGTGTCCTCGACGCCGGCGCCGCCGATACGATGCCCGATCATGCAACGTCTGAACGGGGTGCTGATCGGCGCCGTCTTCGGGATGGTCTTCGTGGCCGTCAACGCCAACGCACCGCTCCCACCCGTGGCCGGCACGATTCTCCGCGCTCTCGCGACCCTGGGCCTCGCGGCCGTGATCGTCATGTGGTTCGTCGCCATGCGCCGGACCAAGGGCGGCACGGACACCGGCGGAGACCCCCGTCCCGGGATGTTCAACCGCAAATACGTGGTGATCGTCGCCCTCGAAGCGATCGCCCTGTTCGGCGGCATCCAGGTGTTACGCCTGCTGGGATGGCCGTCGCAGGCGGGCGTCGCCTGGACGGCCCTCATCGTCGGGGTGCACTTCGTCGCGCTCTGGCCGGTCTGGCGCGCGGTCAGCATCCTGATCCCCGGGATCGGCCTGACGGTTCTGGGCCTGGCCGGGCTCGTCATGGTGTGGACGCAGGCCGTCACCTGGGTGCCGTTGGCGAGCGGCGTACTGTCAGGCCTGGTCCTCCTGGCCGGGTCACTCTTCTACGCGCGGCGACAACTCCGCGCACTGACGGCACGCTAGCCCGCACCCCTCACGTCGGGCGGGATGATCGCTCGCACGCAAGGGCCGACGACAATCCTCGGGAGTAGTCTGCTCCTGTGTGCACATACGGGATGGTCACCTACAAGGTCCACTACGTGTGCGTTCCCTGCCGGCAGAGCCACAAATTGCCCTGGGACGGCGCAGAGCACCTCTGCACGCACTGCCGCCGGCCCATGCTCTTCGCCGGCCACGACTTCGCCGCACCACGCAAGTCCAAGGACCGCGAGTGGGCAGCCGTCGCGGCCGTCCTGGGAGCGGGACTCCGCTACGAGGGATTCGAGCCGTGCGGCTGTGGCCAGGAGCCGAAATACCGTCCGCGCACAAGCGCGCAGGTACGAGCCCGGCGCAGGATCGCGGCCCGCAAGGGACTGACCGACGCCGAAGCACTGGCACTACGCGACCCCGCCGACGCCTGACGTCGAGCAACGAAGCCCTCGCCCATCGACCGCCCCCGCCCTCGCCGAACCCCAGCCGCCTAGAATCCACTCGCCCGGATGTGGCCGGAGGCATGAGTGGCTGATCTCCGATGACGGGGGGCCGGAAAGCGGACAAGGCCCTGCAGGCCTGGACCTCCTGGATGGCGACCGTCTTCGTGGCTTTGCTGGTCTCGGATCTCGTCACCGAAGGATTCACGGCGGACCATCTCATCGCCCGGCTTGTTGTGTTCGGAGTCGGCTGGTTCGCCGGGATGCTCGTCATCCGCCGGCGAGCGCGTCGGGCGACCGACGATCCGGACGGGCCGGACGACGCCGGCTCATGAGTTCGGCGGTCACCCGGCGTGACAGGGGGCCGATGAGTGGAGGCAGACGGGGAGCCGGCTCTTCGCGTCCAGGACCACCCGGGCGCCCAGCGGCTGCCCGAGCCGGACGACGTCCGCACCGGACCGGCCGACGCCCGCGCACAGGCGACTGCCGATGTGCTCCTGAACCTCGATCCCGAGGACCACGACGTCGCGCCGCTCATCGGTCCGCGGGCGGACGGCCGGCCTGTCCCGACTGCTGCAGACGCCGTATTCGTAGCTCACCCGCAGCGTGCGCTCGTCGAGCACTTCGAAACCTGTGACGTCGGCGGGCAGGTGGCGGCCGACGGCGTCCTCGACGGTGCCGGCCGTGGCCAGGTCGACCGCGATGTGGTCGACCGCGCCCGGCAGGTTCGAGAAGGACATCCGCCACGCCGGGACGGTAGCCATGCCACGCAGGGTCCGCACGCGCATGGTCGTGAAGGTGGCAGCGGTCATCTTGTACGCCCGGTCGTCCTTGACGGAGGCCTCCTCGTCGTAGGGGGACAGCGCGACCAGCGCCCGGCGCGCGCCGATCACGGGGACCCGCATGGTGGAGCCGTCGTCCCAGCGGATCCACGCCTCGTCCGGGGTCGCGGGGAGCGGGCCGGCCACGGCGAAGCCGTACTCCTCGTCACTCGAGATCTGCATCTCGACGTCCCGTGGCATCTTGCTCAGGCCCTCCACCGGCACGAACCCGTCGCGCCAGATCTCCGCCGCACCGCTGGTCCGCCAGGTCCGGACGGCACGGGCGGCGTGGTCGTCGAAGGTGAGTTGTCCGATGAGGAGGTGGCCGTCGCTGACGAGCAGCGTCACCGCCAGGAGCGTCACGAGTAAGCGCAGCATCCGGAGATTATCGAGGGTCACCGGCGACACGGGGGGGGAGAGGTACCGGCAGTGGTCGGGCGGTCCGCAGCTTTTTGTCGCCGCCGTCCTCTACGCTCCGACCCTGTTGATCAATGGGATGGCGGCAGGAGACGGGGTCCATGGCGCGGTTGTTACGCGGTTGCGATGACGAGATATGGGTGCAATTCGGACAGCTGGGGGTCTTCTTCGAACGCAACGAGGGCGATCTCGTGCTCGAAAGCCCCGACGGCGAGGATCACCCCGCAACCGTCCGGCTGGAGGCGTGGGATGCACCGCCGCCCGATCCCGGGGCTCCCTGGCGCCCGGTCGAGGACACCACCATCGAGGGCGGCACCGGGTTCGTCACCGTGGGTTCGGTGGCTGAAGAGGCGAGCCGGCGATTGATCATCGGCCCGCCCCACTTCCTGTACGGCGTCACCGCGCACGTTCAGCAGGGTGAGGAGTTGCCGGAGTTCATCTTCGAGGAAGAGTTCGAGCGGGCGTGGGAGGAGCGCGCGCCCGAGCGATGGCTGATCAGGTTCTGGCCCCTCCGGGACGTCTTCGACCCTGCCCGGCACGCGCGTCCCGACAGGGCGCACGGCCGGCGGCCGCGCGCGGTCGAAGTGCCGGTCTCCGCCGCCGAGCACTGGCCCGTGGCACGGCTCGGCCACCGGCAGGCGGCCCTGCACAAACAGCTCGCCCGCCAGGGGATGACCATGGCCGACTTCCTCACCGCCCAGGGCCTGCCGCCGGACATGCCCTTCGACCGGTGGCAGGCGGCGATGGCGGAGCGGGAGGCGCCCGCCCTCGCCGAACGCGAAGGATGGCCACACTGGCTGACCGAGCTCGTCAAGAAATACCCGCAGATCATCGGCCACTGGCATCGCCTGCCGGACACGGTCGAGCAGTGGGCCTCCGAGGGGCGCGAGGAGCGGGTCCGGGACCTTGCCGAGTCCCTGCACACCGCCGAGATCCTCAGCCCGGACGGCGGCGCCTTCACCGCCGACATCCATGCGTACGAGCCGCAGCCGGGCGGAACCTACCGAGGCTGGCGCTGGGACTACGCCAATCGGCCTGCTCATGAAACCTTCGGTGTCGACCGACGCGTCGTCTGCCACGACACCATGAGCGGAAAGGTGCTGGTCACCGGCATCGTGACGGTCCTGGGCCGCGACAGGCAGGGCGGCTATGAGGTCCGCGACGCCACACCTGCCGAAGCAGCCCGTCTCCGCTGCGCGGAAGCGGCGTGGAGCGAGCCGGACGAAATGGCCGGATGACCGCCGGCGGCAGGGAGTTCCGGCGCCACTGCGTCAGTTGGGCGCCCGCAATTGTTGACTGATCGGTTCCTTATTGCTAGGTTCTTCGCATGGGCAGGCCAAGGACGTTCGACATCGACACGGCGGTGGATCGCGCGATGGAGTTGTTCTGGCGTCAGGGGTTCGAGGCCACCTCGACGGAGGATCTCGTGGAGGGTCTCGGAATCGCCCGGGGCAGCCTGTACAAAGCGTTCGGCTCCAAGGAGCAGCTCTACGCGCTGGCGCTTCGCCGTTACTGCGAGCGCCACGCGGTGGGGCTGATCGAGATCCTGGAGCGGGCGGATCAGGTGCGTCCGGCGATCAGGGCGGTGCTCCTGGAATTAGTGGAGGCCGACCTGGCCGATCCGGAGCGGGGGTGCCTGCTGGTCAACGCGGCCACGGAGCGCTCGGCGCACCGCGACACGGTGCGGCAGGTCTCCCGCACGATGGGCCAGATCGAGGCGGCCCTGGCCGGAGCACTGGAGCGGGCCCGCGCCCGTGGGGAGATCGCAGCGGACAAGAATCCACGGGAGCTGGCCCAGTTCCTCACCACGTTCCTGCAAGGCCTGCGGGTGATGGGCAAGGCCCGCGCGGATCGCGCGTTCCTCGAAAACGCCGTCGAGGTCGCCCTGGGCGCGCTCGACTGATTTTTCGTTACCCGAATTTGGAACCAAACAGTCAACAACTTGGGAGTAGTCATGGATCTCGAACTGCAGGGCAAGGTCGCCATCGTCACCGGCGCGAGCAAAGGCATCGGTCTCGCCACCGCGGCGGCGCTGGTCGGGGAGGGCGCGCAGGTGGTGGCGAGCAGTCGTACGAGCACCCCTGAGCTCGACGCCCTGGCCGCGCGTGGCGTCACCGTGGTGCTCGCCGACATCACCGACGCGGACACCCCGCAGCGGCTCGTCGACGCCGCGCTGTCGACGCACGGGCGCCTGGACGTGCTGGTCAACAACGTCGGCATCGGCGGTGTCCGGTCAAGCTTCCTCGACATCGACGACGCCGCGTGGGCGCGGATGTTCGACGTGACCTTCTTCAGCGCCGTTCGCACCAGCAGGGCAGCTCTGCCCGCTCTGCTGGACAGCCACGGGGCGATCATCAACATCAGCAGCATCAACGCCCGGCTGCCGTTCCCGATGGTGGTCGACTACTCTGCGGCGAAGGCCGCGGTGGCCAGCCTGACCAAGGCCCTGTCGGAGGAGTTCGCACCGCGCGGCGTGCGGGTCAATGCCGTGGCGCCCGGCCCGGTGCGCACGCCGTTCTGGACCGCCCCGGGCGGCTTCGCGGACGCCGTCGCGGCCGGCGCCGGTGTCACCGCCCAGCAGGCGCTCGACGAGGTGGTGCCGCAGAGCATGGGGATCAGCACCGGCCGGATCACCGAGCCCGGCGAGGTCGCCGACCTGGTGTTGTTCCTCGCTTCCGCCCGCTCAGCCAACACCACCGGCGCGGAGTTCACCCTCGACGGCGGCCAGGTCAAGACCCTCTGACCTCTACCGAAATCCGGGGAGCGGAGACGGTATTCGGTTGATCGTACGCTTGCGGCCATGAGCGATCTTCGCACTGTGTCGTTCGATCTCGGCGTCCACTATGGACAGGCGTACCTCGTCGACGACGGCATGAGCCCGGAGGGAATACCCGCCGATCATCCTGAGCATCCAGTCGGGATCATACGGGTGGATGACGGCGGCGCCTTCCTGATCACGGGCCTGCACACCGGAGCGGTCGGTTTCTCCGTGACCGTGGCCGACCAACGACCCGGGCGCGGAGACCGACGGGGTACGAGGACATCGTGGAGATCAGCTTCAGGTCGGAGGCCGGACACCTGTCCCTGCACGAGTGGCGCGGCGGTGACGTCCACGAACTGCCCACGCTGCCCGCGGGACCAGGCTGGTTCCGGCTGCGCTACCACGCTCAGAACATGGACGAGGCCGCGGAGGTGGACACCTCGGACGAGATCATCAACCGCCACCTCCTGCAGATCTGGCCTCAGGAAGAGTCGACACCGCGCACGCTTGCCGCGCGGTGGCCGGTGCCTGGGGCGGGCCGGTCGCCGACGTCGCGTTCCTCGGCCGGAGGCGAGGCCACGCCCCGGACGCTCGCGAACAGTGCGGTCGTACAGTGAAAGAAAGCTGTCGTGACTGGTGGCTGGTGCCGACCCAGGTCATCAGCATCGAGGGCTCGCAGGTCGAGGCCCGAAAACGTAGCCGTGACAACAAGTCGCCGTCTCCTCCCGGGCGATCACATGGCAAGTCGCTCATAGGAACGGGAGACGCTGATGGCGCTCTTTGACACCGATGTGCTGATCGTCGGAGCCGGCCCCACGGGCTTGCTGCTCGCGGGTGATCTCGCCGCGAGAGGCGTCGCGTGCATGATCGTGGAGCGGGAGCCCGGAGGTTCGAAGCTCTCCCGGGCATTCGTCGTCCACGCAAGGACGCTGGAACAGCTCGACGCCCGGGGGGTGGCCGACGAACTGATCGAGACCGGCGCGATCTTCGAGACGATGCGGCTGTTCGGCAACCTGGAACTCGACATGTCCCTTCTGCGGTCGCGGTTCCCGTTCCTGCTGTGCACCCCGCAGTACAACACGGAACGCGTGCTGGAAAACCGTGCGTCCAGGCTCGGCGTGGAGGTTCTGCGGGGAATCGAGGTCGTCGGTCTCCGGCAGGACGCCGGCGGTGTGGACGTGAACATGCGCATCGCCGGCACCGTACACACCCGGCGAGCGAAATTCGCGGTGGGCGCCGACGGTGTGCGCAGCGTCGTACGAGACGCGCTCGGCGTTCCGTTCCTCGGGCGTTCCGCGGTGGATTCGGTCATGCTGGCCGACGTCCGCCTCAGCCGGCTCCCAGCCCATGAGCTGGCCCTTCTCAGTACCAGCGCGGAGGGCTTCTGCTTCATCGCCCCCTTCGGAGACGGGCGGTACCGGATCATCGCGTGGGACCGGCGACGGCCGCTTCCCAGCAGTGCACCGGTCACTCTCCAGGAAGTGAGCGATATCGCCCGCCGCGTCATGGGTAGTGACCTCGGCCTGCACGACGTGCGCTGGCTGACGCGGTTCCACAGCGACGAGCGGCAGGTTCCCGACTACCGTGTGGGCCGGGTGTTCCTGGCGGGCGATGCCGCGCACGTTCACTCTCCCCTGGGCGGGCAAGGGATGAACACCGGCCTGCAAGACGCGGCCAACCTCGGCTGGAAGCTCGCCGCGGCGGTCCAGGGCTGGGCTCCGGACGGCCTGCTCGACACCTACCACGCCGAACGGCATCCGGTCGGCAGCATGGTTCTGGCACTCAGCGGTCGCCTGCTCACGACGGCCCTGGCCCGTACCCGGCGTGCCAGGGCCATACGTGCGACGCTCCCGATCATCAACCTGCTCCCGCCGGCCGCCCAGCGGCTGCGGGAGACCATGTCGGGCCTCTCGATCTCCTACTCCGCGCCTCCGGGATCGCACCCGCTGGCCGGCCGACGAGTGCCGGACGTTCTCCTGACCGGCGAAGCGCAGCGGCTGTACGCGGCGCTGCGCGCTGGGCGCTTCGTGCTTCTGGCCCCCGCCGACGAGCCCGCCGTGATGGGAATCCCGCTGCCCGCCACAGTGATGCACGCCACGCCGATGAGCGGCCGTTTGCCGCTCATGCTCGTCCGTCCGGACGGGTACATCGCCTGGGCGAGCACCGCCGAGGATCCCGCCACCCGTCTCTCCGGCCTGCGTTCGGCCCTCACAGCATGGTGCGGCGTGCCTCCGGCGTCGTCTGATCACAACCTCGGCTCCGCGTCCTCAGGCCGGTCTGACCAGCGTGCTCGGGGGTGAGGGGAGGCCGCCGTCGAGCATGAGAGCCCCGCGGTCCGGTTCCTTCAGCCGGTCGAAGGGGTCGGCGTCCTTTGCTCGGCGCTCTCCCCCTCCGGTGCGGTGATCTTCCGGATGCCGAACAGGGACAGCAAGGTGATCAACGACAGCGCGGACACGTACAGGGCGATCGCGGTCGAGGACTGATAAGTCTCGAAGAGGGCGGTGGCCACGATGGGGGTGAGCGCACCGCCGATCATGCCGCCGAGCTGGTAGGCGATGGAGATGCCGCTGTAGCGGTAGCGCACGTCGAAGATCTCGGTGAACAGGCCGCCCTGCGCGCCGGCCATGAGGCCCTGCACGATCGCGGCCACCACGAACGCCAGCAGCGCAGCGCCCCAGTCACCCGTGTTGACCAGGGCGAACATCGGCACCGGCCAGATCACGGCGGTCACCGCGCCCAGGATGTACATCCGCTTGGAGCCGAATCGGTCCGACAGCACGGCCGACGCCATGATCGTGCCGATCCACACCACGGTGGAGGCCAGGATCAGGGTGAGCAAGGTGCTGCGCTCGAAGCCCACCACGGTCGTCCCGTACGTGAGCATGTAGACGATCACGGTGTAGCCGATCGCGGGCGCCGCGATCGAGGCCAGGCTCGCCAGCGTCAGGTTGCGCGGCTGCCGCCGGGCCAGCTCGGTGAAGGGCACCCTGCTGGTGGCGTTCCGCCGCTTGACGCGCTCGAACTCCGGCGCGTCCTGCAGCCGGGTGCGGACCACGACGCCGAGGATCACCAGCAGCACGCTGAGCAGGAACGGGATGCGCCAGCCGTACGACATGAAGGCCTCGTCGGACAGGCCGGAGACGGCGAGGAAGGCCAGATTCGAGGTGAGCACCCCGACCGGCACACCGAACTGGGCGAAGCTGCCGAAGACGGCGCGGCGACGTGGCGAGGCGTGCTCGGTGGCGATCAGGATGGCGCCGCCCCACTCTCCGCCCACGCCGAAGCCCTGCACGATGCGCAGGACGACCAGCAGCAGCGGCGCCCCGATGCCGATGGCGGCGTAGGTGGGCAGCAGGCCGATCGCGAACGTCGCCCCACCGGTCAGCATCAGGGTGAGGATCAGCATCGATTTGCGGCCGATCCGGTCACCGAAGTGGCCTATGACCGCCGCGCCGAGCGGGCGGGCGACGAATCCGACCGCGAACGTGGCGAAGGCGGCGAGCGTGCCGGCCGCGCTGGAGGCCTGCGGGAAGAAGAGACTGCCGAACGCCAGCGCCGCGGCAGTGCCGAAGATGTAGTAGTCGTACCACTCGATCGACGTGCCGACGAAGCTCGCCGCGAAGAGACTCTTGGTCGATGGTTGCCTGGTGGATGCGGGGGAAGCCACGGGGGGTGCTCCTCGAACAGGCGGAGGGGGCCCTGCGTTACGAAGATCTCGCAGGTGACCTAAATGTAAACTCGCCGCCACGGCCGTTCGTCAGTCTTCTGACGGTGGCCCGTCTACGTCATATGTCGCACCCCGCGGGAGTTCACCCGAGCGGGCGAGTCTCCGCCCTGATCGGCACCTCCAGCAGCCGCGGCCCGCGTCCCGGCCCTGCCATCGCCAGCTCGGCGGCCAGCTCGTTCCCGTCCGATACGCGTCGCGCGGGCATGCCGTAGCCCGCTGCGATGCGTGCGACGTCCAGGCCGGGCAGGTCCAGGCCGGGGGCGTCCGTCACGCCGAGCTGGGAGACGAAGCCGCGCAACGCTCCGTAGGTGCCGTTGCCCAGCACGACGAAGGTGATGGGCAGGTGCTCCTGCACCGCGGTCCACAAGCCGGCCACACCGTACTGGGCCGCGCCGTCGCCGAGCACGGCCACCACGGGCCGGCCGGGGTCGGCGAGCGCCACCCCGACCGCCGCGGGCAGCCCGAAACCGAGCCCGCCTGCGGCCGGGAAGAACATGCTGCGCGGACGGTCGAGGTCGAGCTGCTCCCAGAACTGCGAGGTGTTCGAGGTCGACTCGTTGATCAGGCGGACGTCGCGAGGCAGGGTGCGCGCCATGCGGGCGAACACCGCACCGGCGGTGAAGGGCGCCGTGTCCTCCAGCGGCGGATCGGGCCGGCCCACGGGCGCGGGCGCGGGTCGCGCGGGCGAGTCCGGGAGCGCGTCGAGCAGTTGGCCGGCCACCGCCCCGACGTCGGCGACGAGCGCGTCCCCGAACGCGCTCCTGGCCGCCGCCTCCGGGTCGAGGCTCACCGCGATCAGCTCGGCGCCCTCCGGCAGCCACGGACCCGGCCGGTAGGCGTGGTAGCGGAAGACGGGGGCACCCAGCACGAGAACCAGGTCGTGGCCGGCGAGGCGCTCGGCGACGCCGGCGATGCTCGGCGGCAGCACGCCTCGCCACAGCGGGTGCCGGGTGGGGAACGGGCAGCGCGGCGGGGTGGGCGCGGTCCACACCGGCGCCCGCAGCCGCTCGGCCAGCGCGGCCACCTGGGCGAAGGCGTTCTCCTCGTCCGCCTCGGGGCCGATCACCAGCACAGGCGCCTTCGCCTGCCGCAGGCGGTCGGCCAGCTCCGCCACCACCTCCGCGGACGCGGCACCGGCGGCACGGACGCGGCGCGAGGCCAGGTGCGCGACCTGGTCGGCGTCCGCCTCCTGTGCCCAGTCGTCCCAGGGCAGGGACACGAACACCGGACCGGCCGGGGGCAGCGTGGCCAGGTGGAAGGCCTGCGACAGGGCACGCGGTACGTCCTGCGGACTGGACGGCTCGAACGCCCACTTGACGTGCGGCTCGGGCACGCGCGTCATGGCCGGCTCACCGAGCACCGCACCCAACCCGATCATGGACCGCGCCTGCTGTCCGGCGGTGATCACCAGCGGCGTCCGGGAGGCACGGGCGTTGGCCAGATTGCCCATCGCGTTGCCCAGCCCTGCCGCGGAGTGCAGGTTCACCAGCGCCGGTCGGCCGCGGGCCTGGGCGTAGCCGTCGGCCATGGCCAGGACCGCCCCCTCGTGCAGCCCGAGCACGTAGCGGAAGTCCGGTGGGAAGCCGTCCAGGAAAGGCAGCTCGTTCGATCCGGGATTGCCGAAGACAGTCGTCAGCCCCCACGTACGCAGCAGGTGGTACGTGGTCTCGCGCACGGTCGGCATGTGGTGCACTCTCCAGATTCACCTCGAACGTGTCAATGCCCGACCGCGTGTCCAGGACCGGCCGTCATGAGCCGCACTTCCCGCTGCGGGGAAGTGTTGGCGCGGAGGAGGGCCGGGGCGATGATGTGGGTGTGCCCCAAGCCTTGGACCCGTCCGTCCGTACCGGCCACCACACGATGCAGGCGCTCGTCGAGGTGTCGGGTGACGGCCTGGCCCTGCTGGACGTGGAAGGCCGCTTCGTCATGGTCAATGAGGCGGCCACGCAGGTGCTCGGCCTGCCCGCCGCGGAACTGGTCGGGCGGACCGCTCCGTTCGTCACCACCCCGGAGCGGAACGGGCCGTCCACACGCCATACCGACGCGTGGACGGCTCCGGACGGACGCCGTTGCGACCTCGAATACCGCATCTCGCCGGTGGGCGGCGAAGGGTATGCGGTGTGGTTCAGCGACGTGACCGAAGCCCGGCGCCAGCAGCAGCGGCTGGCCGCCATCACGCGGGCGGCATCGCGGGTCGCCGGCTCCTGCTCGCTGCGCGCGACCCTTGACGCGGTGGCCCACGAGATCGTGCTCACCGCCAACATCGCGGCCGTTCAGATCCTGGCCGTGGACGATCCCGCGGACGAACTCCGGGTGCTGGGGATGGCGGGCTTCGGAGACGCCCCCGACTTCATCCAACGCCTGGGCGCCTGCCGCCGGCGAGGCGCACAGGTGCTCTTCATGGAGGCCATCAGGACCAGGAAACCGGTCGTGGTCCGGCACCGCAGGGCCGTCATCATGGCGGATCCGCGCTGGGCGCCGCTTCACGAGATCATGGATCGCCCGAACTGGGACGACTTCGTGTCGCTGCCGTTGATCGTGCGGGACCGCATCGTCGGTGTGATCAACACCTACTACGTCCCCGGCGAGGATCCCTGCTCGAATTCGCTGGCCTTCCTGGAGGCCATGGCCGATCACGCCGCGGTCGCCATCGACACCGCCTCCCTCCTCTCCCAGACCCGGTCCCAGGCACAGGAGCAGGAACGCCGTCGGCTTGCCCGCGAGCTGCACGACTCCGCGGTCCAGCAGCTGTTCTCCATGCGTATGCAGGCCAAGGCGCTTCGTGCCGAGCTCGACCGGGCCAGCGCCGGCCCCGCCACCGTCTGCAACGCCGCGGAGGAGATCGCCCAGCTCTCCGAGAGCGCGCTGGCCGATCTTCGCAGGCTCGTGTTCGAGCTGCGCCCCCTGGACCTCGGCGCGCAGTCACTGATCGACGCGGTCCGCACGCATGCGGCGAGTGTCGAGACACGCACCGGCATGGCCGTACACGTGCGGGTTTCATCCGACCTCGACCCGGACGCCGGCATCGATCTTCAGGAGGACGTCTACCGCATCGTCCAGGAAGCGCTGCACAACGTGGTGAAGCATGCCGGGGCGACCTCGGTGGACATCCGCTTCGCCAGGGCCGGTGAGGGCGGCATGGTCGTCGAGATAGCCGACGACGGATGCGGGCTCGGCCTGGCGCCCGGCCCGGCGGCGGCGACCCTGCGGAACAAACTCGGGCTCGTGTCGATGCGCGAACGTGCCGAGCGTTGGGGCGGACGGCTGGCGGCCGGTCCTCGGCAGGCCGGCGGCTGGACCGTCACGGTCACGCTACCGTCGGCGAGGTAGAACGGCGGCGGAGAAGGAATGTCGATGAGCACCTCCAGACCAGAGGTCATCCGCGTCATGGTGGTCGACGACCACGCGATCGTACGGCGCGGCCTCCTGGCCTATATGGCGACAATTCCGACATTTCACATGATCGGAGAGGCCGCCAACGGAGAGCAGGCCATCGCCCTGCTGAACGAGTGGCGCACTCTCGGTCAGCCGCTGCCCCACGTCGTGCTGATGGACTTGCAGATGCCCGGCATGGGAGGGATCGCGGCCACCGAAGTGATCACCAGAACGCATCCGGACGTCAAGGTCGTGGCGCTGACCAGCTTCGGAGAGGTCGAGAGGGTGCACAGCGCACTCGCCGCCGACGCGGCGGGCTATCTCCTCAAGGACGCCGACCCCGACGAGGTGGCCATGGCCATTCGCGCGGCGGTGACCGGAGGGATGCACCTCAATCCGACCATCGCCCGCCAGCTCACCCGGCGGATGACGGCCCCGCCTGCCGGCCTCACCTCGCTGACAGCCCGGGAGCGGGAGATTCTCATCCTGATCGCCGAAGGGAAATCCAACCGGGACATCGCAGGCCAGCTGACCATCAGCGAGCGCACGGCCCGCACCCATGTCAGCAACGTGCTCGCCAAGCTCCAGTTGTCCTCCCGGACGCAGGCCGCGCTCCTGGCCATCCGCGAAGGGCTCGTCCCACCGAGCTGACCCGCCGTACGTCATTTGTCGCAGTAGACCGTGCGGAATCGACAGGTCCAGGTCGTCATTCTCGCGAAGACGCGCTCCGTAGGGCGCTATAGCGTCCAGGCAACACGCCTAGCCGAAAGCTGGCGCGGCATCCCACAACGCGACAGAAGGGAGGGAGCGGCCTGGACCCTCTCCGAGCCGGAGATGTGGTGTCCGCGCCGCGATCTCGATGACTGCTGACCCGATGTCCGCCGGCGACCTGGTGACAGGTCTGGTCATCGACGGCGAGACCGTCACCACCGCGGAAACAATCCCGGTCCACGATCCCAGCCGTCCGGACACCGTCGTGGGCTGGGCGGCGGCGGCCACTCCCGCGGACTGCGAACGCGCCGTCGAAGCCGCTCAGCGGGCCTTCACCGGCTGGGCCGCCAGGTCCGCGGCCGAGCGAGCCGAGCTGGTGCTCGCGGCCTTCGAACCGCTCGCCGGATCGGCCGCCGCCCGAGCCGAGATCCTCACCAGGGAGAACGGCAAGTGCCTGCAGGAGTCACAGATCGACCTGGCCGTCTTCGAGGTACGCTCCCGCGTGGCCGCCACGCTGGCGGAGGGCTTCCCCCCGCTGAGCACGCTGGCGGCGCCACCCTTCGCCACTCGGATCCACCGGGTGCCGGTCGGCGTGGTCACCGTCATCGTGCCGTTCAACTGGCCGCTGGCCATCCTCGGGGCGAGCCTGCCGTACGCGCTCATCGCCGGCAACACGGTCGTGGTGAAGCCGCCGCCCACCGCGCCACTCGCGATGGTGGAGACCTTAAGAGTGATGGCGCAGGAGCTCCCGCCGGGGGTGCTGAACGTCATCACCGGCGGTAATGACGCCGTCCAGCCGCTCCTGACCGATCCTCGCGTGCAACACGTCGTGTTCACCGGCAGCACCGCCGGTGGCCGCGCCGTCATGGCGCTGGCGTCCCAGTCGCTGGCCAGGATCACGCTGGAGCTCGGCGGCAACGACCCGGCGCTCCTGCTCGACGATGTCCGGCTGGACGAGGGCATGGTCGGGGCCCTCGCCGGCGCCGCCTTCATGACGACCGGTCAGGTGTGCATGGCGGTCAAACGTGTCTACGTTCCCCGCTCGCGCTACGCGGAGCTGGTCGAGGCCATGGGCGCCGCGCTGGACGGCCACCGCGTGGGCGACGGCCTCGATTCCCGGAGCACGATGGGCCCGTTGAACACGGCACGGCAACGCGACGTCGTCCAGCAGATGCTGGAGCAGGCGCGGGCGAAGGGCGCGGAGATACGCGAGTACGGCAGCGTGGACGAGGACGCCGTCGCCGGCGGCGGCCACTTCCTCCGTCCGGCGCTGGTGCTCGATCCGGCCGAGGACCTGCGGGTCGTCACGGAGGAGCAGTTCGGCCCGGCCCTGCCGATCCTGCCCTACGACGACCTGGACGCCCTCGTGGAGCGGCTGAACTCCGAATGGTCGGGGCTGTGCTCCTCGGTCTGGTCTCCCGACGTCGACCGCGCCACGGCCGTCGCCGCGCGGTTGCGCACCGGCACGACCTGGATCAACCAGGCCAACGCGTCCGCCTGCGACGACCGGGCTCCGTTCGGCGGCTTCCGGCAGAGCGGTGTGGGCCGGGAAATGGGACCGGACGGGCTTCTGGAGTTCACCGAATCCCACGTGGTGACCGCACCGGCGTGATCACCCGGGCCCTGCCGTGCCCCTGATGAAGGCACGGCGGGGCCGGGCGAGCGCGTCAGACGGTGGCGGCAGTACGCCAGCCGGGCCGGTAGCTCTCCCGGGCCATCACCGAATACGGCGCAGGGCTCACGACGGCGCGCACGGCGAACTGCTCGTGCGGCTGCACGGTCGGCTTGCGGCTGCCGCCGTCCGGCTCACCCCAGATGACGCGGACTTCGGCGCCGAGCGGGACGTCCGGATCGACGGTGGCGAGGGACAGGGCTCTGCGCTCGTTCGCGCTGTAGCCGGTGAACATCGACAGGCCGACGAGGTTGCCGTCGGCGTCGGTCACCGAGTCGTAGTTGGACGAGCCGTAGTTGGCGTTGGGCAGGTCGAAGAACTGGTAGCCGGGGCCGTTCAGGTCGACGGGGGCGGCCAGCAGCCGGGCCACGTCCTCGGCGTGCCAGGCCAGGGTGACCTTGCGCCGCTGGGTCTCCGGGACGACGGCCGCCAGCGCGTCGCGCCCGATGAAGTCATGATCGAACTTGACGAACGGTCCGTAGCCCAGGTCCCACGGGTTGACGTAATAGTCCTCGATCTTGTCGGAGACGAAGCTGCCGGCCAGGGCGTTGGTCGCCTCGTAGCTGTCGGCGCCGAGCCATTCACGGTACGGCCGGAGCTCCTCGCTGGTGTAGACCGCGGGGAGCGGCGACGGGATCCACCCGGATTCGAGGGTGTTGCAGGAGTAGGCACGCGCTCCACAAGGTTCGAGCCCGAACTCGCGGCCCGCTTCCAGGATGGCGTCCCGCACCTTGTCATAGGTCTCGTACGGCCCCCACAACTCCAGGCCCGGCGCGCCGGCCATGCCGTGACGCAGGGTGCGTACCCGCTCGCCGGCGACGTTCATGTGCGCCATGCGGAAGAACCGCAGCTGTTCCACGGGGCCGCCGTTGACCTTCTCGATGATCTCCCACGCGCGGGGCCCCTGGATCTGGAAACGCCACAGGTCGCGGGTCACCTGCTTGCCGTAGGGCCGCGACGGTGAGCGCGGGTCCAGCCGGATCTCGACGTCGTATCCCGCGCCGGCCCGGAACGTGAGCCAGTTGGCGACCGGGGCGCGTCCGACGAAAATGAATTCCTCGGCCGCCTCCCGAAAAAGAATTCCGTCGCCGATGACGCCTCCCTCGGGGGAGACGGGGACGAACTGCTTGGCCGAGTCCACCGGGAAATTGGCGACGCTGTTGACGCCGGTGTCGGAAATGAGCCGCAGGGCGTCCGGGCCAGAGACGAACAGGTTCACCATGTGGTGCGACTGGTCGTACAGCACCGCCGTCTCGCGCCAGGCGATCACCTCCCGGCGGAAGTTGGTGAACTCGTACGGGACGACCGGATAGATGTAGGCCCCGAGCTGGGAGTTCCGCAGCAGCTCTACCGTGTTGCCGGCCTGGTCGAGGATTTCTTGGAGGTTTTTCGCGCTCATGTTCAGCCCGTTCTTGTGCGACACCGTCGACTTGCTTGTGCGAGTCGAATGGCTCATTCGAGATAGCTGGCGGCGCTCACGTATTCCACGCCGAGTTCGGCGAGCTTGGCGCGCAGGCCGTAACGGTCGAGCCCGAGCTCGCCGTTGCGGAACGCCTCTCGCGACGCCGATTCCTTGTCGACGCGGGCCTGCGCGGCCTCGAGGGCGGAGGCGACCTCCAGGCGGGGCACCACCATGACGCCGTCGTCGTCGGCCAGGATCGCGTCACCGGCCCGGATCAGTTGCCCCTCGACGACGATCGGCACGTTGACCGAGCCCGCCGTCGCCTTGACCGTGCCCTGCGCGCTGACGGCGGCCGACCACACGGGAAAGCCCATGGCCCGCAGTTCGGCGACGTCGCGTACTCCGGTCGTGGTGACCAGCCCGCGCACCCCGCGTGGCCGCAAGGCGGTGGCGAACAGCTCTCCGAACAACCCGTCGCCGCACGGGGACGTTGTGGTGACGACGAGGACGTCGCCGGGCCGGCATTGCTCGACCGCGGCGTGGATCATCAGATTGTCACCGGGCCAGCACAGGACCGTGACGGCGGTACCGCCTACGCGTGCTCCCGGATGGACGGGGCGCAGCCTCGGACCGAGGTAACCGACGCGCCCGAGGGCCTCGTGAACGGTCGCGACTCCGTAGCCGGCCAGCTTGGTGACGTGGTCGAGGTCGGCGCGCGGCGGGTCGGTGACGATGACGTTCCTCATGACAGGGTCCCCGTGACCTGCGGGTACAGACGCATGTAGGCCTCTCCCATGGTGGTGTGCGGCAGGCCGAGGTTCGGGCCGGCGTTCCGCTTGAGCTGCACGCCGCGGCGCCTGGCCAGGTCGGTGTAGTAGTCCCACATGTGCCGCTGGGCCGGCAGGCACTCCATCGCCTTGCGCTTGGTGTCGAACACGGGGGTGATGTCCAGCAGCACATCCGGCTTGAAGTCGCATTGCTCGGGCTGGTGCGGCTCGAAGAAGAACACCGGCGGCGCTCCCAGCGGCTCGCCCGGCGCGTCGTAACCGATCGCCTGGGCCAGCACCCGCGCCTGCAGCGCCATCCGGGCGGCCGCCGGATGGTCCTGGTTGTAAGGGTCCGCCGGTGGGTGAGTCAGCACCACGGAGGGGTCGACCTCGCGATAGACGCGCACGATCCGGTCCACCAGTGCCGGGCTCTCCAGCAGCGGATAGTCCCCCGCGTCGAGGAACTCGATCTCCGCTCCCAGCACGTCGGCCGCGGCGGCCGCCTCCGCGCGCCGGAGCTCCTTGATCTCCTCCAACGTCCTGCCCTCGCGCCAGGCCTTCGCCGACTCGCCCCGCTCGCCGAACGTCAGGCACAGCACCTTGGCCCGGTCGCCGTGTGAGGTCGCCAGCGCGATCGCCCCCGCTGCCCGCCACACGAAGTCCCCCGCGTGGGCACTGATCACCAGCAACGAACCCATCCGGCGTCTCCCTTGAAGTCCTCGGCTGCCCTTTAGGACGGTAGGAGCCACCGCGCCTCCAGGGGCAGGCCCTGGAGTCCGGTCCGGACTACGTCATTCGGCCTAGAGTTCTTGACCGTTCTGTCCTGACAGGAGCCATCCACATCTCCGTCATTTGTCGCATTCGGCTCTGCCTCAATGCCCGACGAAACTCTGCGGGCCCTTTGCTCTACTGATTCACTGTGAGATGCGAAAGCTCGGAGGCCACGGATCCGCCGGCTCGCCGCCCCGCCGATCTGCTGCGCCAGATCGGTTACGAGGTGGTACCGGTCAGGAACACCGAGCGCGATGTGCTGGAGAACGTGCCGACCGCCGTCCCGCTGACCGTCACGGTCACGGAGGCGAAGGGCATCGACACGACGCTGGATCTCACCGAGCGCCTGGTGCGGCAGGGCTACGCCGTCGCTCCGCACCTGCCCGCGCGCCAGTTCCTCGACAAGGTGCACGTCGCCGACGTCGTGGCGCGCCTGCGCGAGGCGCGAGTGCGGTCGGTGTTCGTGATCGGCGGTGACGCGCCGAAGCCGGCCGGAGAGTTAGAGAACGCGTACGCGCTGCTGCGAGCCATGGAAGAGGTTCACCACCCCTTCGAGGAGATCGGCATCGGCGGGTATCCCGAGGGACACTCGGCCATCTCGCAGCAGGCCCTGGATCTGTCGCTGAAGCAGAAGGCGCCGATGGCGACGCACATCATCACCCAGATCTGCTTCAACGCCGGCACGACGGCGAGCTGGGCCGCCGACCTCGCCGGAGCGGGCATCGACCTCCCGATCCACGCCGGAATACCGGGCCCGGTGAACCGGCAGAAGCTGATGCGCATCTCGGCGGGCATCGGGCTGGGCCAGTCCGCGCGGTTTCTGCGCAAGCAGCAGAGCCTGCTGTGGCGCTTCCTGCTTCCTGGAGGCTACGACCCGACGAAGCTGACCCGGCGACTGGGCGTCGCCGCGTCGAAGACCGGCGGCAACCTCCGCGGCCTGCACATCTTCACGTTCGGCGACCTGCGCGAGACCGAGCTCTGGCGGCGGCGGCTGCTCGACTCGGTAGCCGAAAAGGACGATCAGCCATGAGCGAGCAGGGATGACCATGACCAAGGCCCAGGACAACTACCTGCTCGACCTGGCGGCGAGCAGACGAGGCTACGCGATCAACCGGCTGTGCGGGTCGTTGAAGGACCCGGAGAACCGGCACCGTTTCAGCGAGGACGAGGCCGCCTACTGCGACGCCTACGGCCTTTCGCCGGAGCAGAAGCGGGCGATCCTGGAGCGCGACTGGACCGCGATGCTCGACCTGGGCGCGTCCATTTTCTACACGTTCAAGCTCGCGGTGCTGGACGGCAAGTCGATGCAGCATCTCGGCGGCGTGTTCACCGGGATGTCGGCCGAGGAGTTCACGGCGGCCATGCGCTCGGGAGGACGGAGATTTGGCTGAGATCATCTGGGGTCTGGCGACTTCGCACGTGCCGTCCATCGGCGCCGCCATGGACCACCACAAGACCACCGATCCCTACTGGAAGCCATTGTTCGACGGCTACGAGCCGGCCCGCGCCTGGATGGCCGCGCACCGGCCGGACGTGGCGGTGATCGTGTACAACGACCACGCGAACGCGGTCGACCTGGACCTCGTGCCCACGTTCGGGATCGGCGCCGCCGGGTCCTACGACGTGGCCGACGAGGGATGGGGCCCCCGACCGGTGCCGCCGGTGGTGGGAGCGCCCGAGCTGAGTGCCCACCTCGTGGGTGAGCTCGTGGACGACGGGTTCGACATCGCCACCTTCCACCGGCTCGACGTCGACCACGGCCTGACCGTGCCGCTGTCGGTGTACTGCCCGGATCCCGGTGAGGCCTGGCCGTGTGCGGTGGTGCCGGTCCTGGTCAACGTGATCCAGTACCCGCAGCCGACGGCAGCCCGCTGCCATGCGCTGGGGAAGGCGATCGGACGCGCGATCCGGTCGTTCCCGCAGGATCTCAAGGTCGCGGTCTTCGGTACGGGCGGCATGTCGCACCAGCTCGCCGGCGCGCGGGCCGGGCTCATCAACTCCGAGTTCGACCGCATGTTCCTCCAGGCGATCGAGTCCGAGCCGGAGAAACTGGCCGCGCTCACGCGTGAGGAGTACATCCGCGAGGCCGGCACCGAGGGCATAGAGCTGATCATGTGGCTCGTCATGCGCGGCGCTCTCAGCGACCGGATCACGCGCGTCCACGACACCTATCACGTGCCCGCCTCCAACACGGCCGCGGCGCTCGCACTGTTCGAAGACCTGGGAGAGGCATGAGCACGTTCATCCTGGTGCACGGCGCCTGGCATGGCGGCTGGGCATGGCGGCGGGTGATCCCGTCGCTGCTCCAAGCCGGCCACGAGGTCCACACGCCGACCCTGACCGGCGTCAGCGATCGCGCCCATCTCCTCAACCCGTCGGTCGGGCTGTCCACCCATGTCCAGGACGTGGTGGCGCTGATGGAGGCGCACGACCTCCGCGAGGTCGTGCTGGTGGGGCACAGCTACGCCGGCCAGGTGGTGACCGGCGTCGCCGATCGCGTCCCTGACCGGCTGGCCAAGCGCGTCTACCTGGACGCTTTCGTGGGCGGCGACGGGGACGCCGCGATCGACCTGCTTCCGGAGACGGTGGCCGGGCACTACCGGGAATCGGTCGCCGGCCCCGGTTTCGGCTGGCTCATCCCCGTGCGTTCGCTGACCGTGCTCGGCGTGACGGAGGAGGCGGACCTGGAGTGGCTGGGGCCGCGCCTGACCCCGCACCCGTGGCTCACGTACACCGAGCCCCTGCGGCTCGGGGGCGGCTCCGGCGAGGTGCCGGCGGCGTACGTCGAGTGCACCGACTGGATGCGGGTGTTCCAGCCCCATGCCGAGCGGGCGGCGGCACTCGGCTGGCCGGTGCACCACCTCGCCACCGGCCACGAGGCCATGGTCACCGCGCCCAAGGAACTCGCTGAGCTGCTGCTCGCCATCAACGCGTCGTGAAAGGGGAAGGCTAGTGGAGTTCCTGGTACGCACGGAGAACCTGATGCCGGTCGACACGCCGGACGACACCCGTGAGCGCCTGCGCCGAGCCGAACGTGAGCGCGCCATGCAACTGCGGGAGGCGGGCATACTCAAACGACTCTGGCGGGTCCCCGGACGCAACGCCACCATCGGCCTCTACGAGGCCGACGACGCTACCGCGCTGCACGAGGCGCTGGCCTCGCTGCCGATGTGGAAATGGATGGACGTGTCCGTCGAGCCCCTGGCCACCCACCCGCAGGAGCGGAAGTAGCACCATTCGCCCGGGAGCGGACGGGTCAGTAGCTGAACGTGGTGGCGCCGTCCCCGATCCAGCGCCACATCGGCACGGTGCCGCCGAGCGTGGCGGCCTTGATGAGCTCGGCCTCGTCGAGCCCCCTGGCGTTGAAGCAGATCGGGCACACCAGGAACGTTCCGCTCGCGTTCTGGTAGCGCTCGACCAGCTCCGGCAGCGGCGGGCAACCGGCGCACGCCACGCCGACCGCGAACCCCTCCAACGCCAGCCGGACGGCTTCCTTGGTCAGGAACATCAACGTCGGCCGGCCCTCCTCGGCCGCGCCGACCGCCACGAGGAACGCCACGGTGACCCGTTCCGTGTCCTCCAGGCCGGTGGTCAGGCTGACTACTGCTTTTCCTGGCATGTCACTCCTTCTCGGATACGTTCGCTTCCTTCCTGAGACTGCGTGACGCCCGGGCCGCGGCCTAGTACGTTTTCTGTAGCGACCTCCGGGAGCGTGGCCCATGAAGCGGTACGGTCAGCACTGCCCGGTCGCACGAGCCGCCGAGATCCTCGCGGAACGCTGGACCCTGCTGGTCATCCGGGAGCTCCTCTGGGGCGAGGACCGGTTCAACGCCATCGCCCGGGGCGTCCCGAGGATGTCCCCCTCCCTGCTGGCGACCCGGTTGCGGGAGCTGAGCCGGGCCGGTCTCGTACGACGTGACGTGGTCGACGGCGAGCCGCGCTACCTCCTCACGCCGGCCGGGCGGGAGCTGGCGCCGCTGATGGAGCAGATGGCCGCCTGGGGTGCTCGCTGGATGCAGGAGATACGCCCGGACGAGTTCGATCCCGCGCTGCTGATGCTCCAGATCCAGCGGGAGGCCGAGCCCGCCCGTATGCCCGAGCGGGCGGCCACGGTGCAGGTGCACTTCGGTGACGCGCCGAGCGGCCAGCGGCGGTGGTGGCTCGTGTTGTCCCGTTCCGGCGGCCTCGACGTGTGCGACCACGATCCCGGGTTCCCGGTCAGCGTGTGGATGGACACCGAGGTCCCGTCACTCACCCGCGTCTGGATGGGCGACGTGACCTGGTCGGCGGCGCTGCGCGACGAGACGCTCCGGCTGACCGGCGACCGCGACGCGTGCCGGGCGCTGCCCGGGTGGCTGCACGTCAGCCCGTTCGCCGCCGTCGAACGCGCGGCGTCGCCGCTTCCCCGCCACCCCTGAGAGCCGGCCCTGTGGGAGCAACCGGCAAGACCGGCGGGTATACGGTCCGTTCCCTGACCGAAGCCGGCCTTCCCGTGCGCGCACTCGTGCGCCGGCACGACGAATCACGTATCCGATCAGGCCCGGCCTCATCGAGGCGACGACGTTTTTCGCCCAGGCGGCGGCGGAGAACGAGATCGGCGCGATCGTGAACATGTCGCAGATCTCGGCCCGCCGCGCGAACCCAGTGCACGGACCGACCGAGCTCGACTATTTCGAGATCGCCGCCGCCGCCTCGCGCGGACGCACCCTCAGGCGCGGCTTCGCAGCGCGATCGGGGCTAGGCACGGCCGATTTCGCGGGCATCGCCGCTCGCCACAGGTTGCCGAGCGGTGTCGCGGGGGCGGCGCCGGAACAGCAACGGCCGGGCCAGCAGCACCACGCCCAGCACGACGAGAATGACCACGGTGACCCACTCCCTGGATCCGTGCGCGCCGTAGACGTGATCAGGCCGCCCGGTGTCGAAGGCGTACACCGTGCGCCCGGCCGTGAGCGAGTCCTGCTCGGGGTCGTAGAGGGTGAGCCCCTTGCGGAGCACCTTGCCGTCGTCGGACCGGAAGTCGCCCAGCCAGGTGCACAGTTGCTTGCCGGGATGGTGCTCGAAGCAATCCGCGCGTACGGCGGTGAACGTGCCCGGCGTGCCGTCACCGCGTGCCGCTGCCAGTGCGGGGCCCGCCTGGTGGGCACCGACCGCCAGGAGCATCAGGCCCCCGGCCATGATCACTGCGTCGAAGAGCGTTATCCGGCGCGCCAACGTTCAGCCTCCCGTCGCCGTGAGAACCCCGATGGAAAGCAGCCACCCGCTGCACCCTTGCGCACCTTTCGGTACGGATCCTCCCTATAGTCCACCGTGGAGCGTACCTCGCGCGGCATCACGAGCCCCCGGCGAGGTCCGCTCTCCCCCTGGCACCACAGGGCGCGGCCGCCTGAAGACGGCGACAACATGCCGGACGCGGGCGCCCCGCATCGGGGCGCCCGCGCCACACACCTGTCCCGCGTCAGAAGTCGTCGGCGGTGCGGATCCGGTCACGGACCCAGACGCCGGCCTCCTTGAGCCGGCCCGTCCCCGCGAACGAGCCGTTCGGGCAGGTCCCGGTGGTGAAGACGGCGCCCGTACGGAAGTCGTCGGAGAAGTTCCAGTTCACCCAGCTGATCTTCTTCTGCGCCAGCAGGTCGAGGTACTGCTGCGACCTGGCGAAGTCGTTGGCCCCGTCACCGGACGCACTCTGGGTGCCGAACTCGGTCACGAAGATCGGCAGCCGGTCCGCGGCCCGGGACAGCGTGTTCAGGTACTCGGTGCCGTGCGAGGCCGCGTAGAAGTGGAACGTGTACATGATGTTGGCCGCGTTGACCGGGTTGTTGACGATCTCGGTCTCGTTGCCGCCGCCGGAGACGCCGAGCGACGACCACGCGCGGGTGCCGACCAGGACCGGGGCGTCGGGGTCGTACTGCCGGATCACCGGGATGAGCTGGTGCGCGTAGTCGCGGATGACGGACCAGGTGACGGCGTCACCGTTCGGCTCGTTGGCGATCTCGTACAGGACGTTGTTCTTGCCGTTGTGCCGCTGGGCGATCTCGGTGAAGAACGTCCTGGCCCGGCTGAGGTTGTACATCGGGTCACCGGGGGTGAGCATGTGCCAGTCCACGATCGCGTACATCCCGCGGGCGGTGGCCATCTCGATCAGGGAGTGCACGCGGTCGGTGAACAGCCGGGGGTCGGTCTCGTAGCCGCCCTCCTGCACGTACATCGAGATGCGCAGGACGTCGGCCTTCCAGTCATTCGCCAGCGCGTCGAGCGACGCGTTGTTGAGGCACTGGTTGTACCACTGGATGCCGTGGCTGCTCATGCCGCGCAACTGGATCTGCTTGCCGTTCTCGTTGCAGAGCTTGATACCGCACACCCGTAGCTGCCCGTTGGCCTGGACCGGAGTGCCGCCGCCGCCCGCGGGAGTGCCGTAGACCTCCATCTCCCACAGGGAGTAGCCGTAGGGGGTGCCGCGCTGCGTGCCGTACACCCGCACGTACCGGCCGCTGCCGCTGACCGTGAGGTCGTCGGTCGCTCCGTCGCCGGCGGCGGTGGAGTAGACGTCGCTCCAGGTGGTCCCGTCAGGCGAGGTCTGCACCCGGTACGCCCTGGCGTAGGCGGCCTCCCAGGTCAGCCGCACCCGGGAGACGGCGTGCGTGGAGCCGAGGTCCACCCGGATCCACTGCGGGTCCACGCCCTCGGCACTGGCCCACCGCGTGGACGCGCTGCCGTCCACCGCCTTGCCCGGCTCCAGCCCGGCGGCCTCGACCGAGGAGGCCGTCACGGTCTTGCCGTGTGACACCAGCGGGTCGGCCGCCGCCGGCCGCGCTCCGGCCGCGCTCGCGCCGGACGGCACCATCAGCGGCACCACCAGCGCGGCCACGACCGCGAAGACCCTCGCACCTGCACTTCGCCTCACGAACGACTCCGATTCTTCGGGAGCTCGCGGCCGCGGGCGACCGCTCGCCCAACCACCGGGAAGGCCGCCACTGCCTGACTCCGTTAAGAAAGTTTCCTAACTTGCGGCGCAGCGTAAATTGACAGCGACCCTTACGCAAGACCCAAGTTCCAGGCAGGTCCTCTCACCGTCACGCCCGCTTGCGCGGTGTCGACCGAGGTCCGGGAGGGAGCTTTCGAGCCCGTGTGGCTAGGCTGAGCCCACGGATCCGAGGAAGTGACCGCATGACGCGTTACAGGAATGGCCGGGTCGCGGCAGTTCTCGCCGGCGTGTACGCCAGTCTGGTGGTGCTTCTTGGCGTCGTCTCGGTGGTGATCCTCCTGACCGTGCCAGACCCGATCCTGCTGTCCGGCGTCGCTCTCATGCTCCTGACGTTCCCTCTTGGGCCGCTCATCTGGTGGGGATGGGATGCGGTCCCACCTCAGATGGCGGACCCCGTACTTCTCACAGTGATCCTCACCGCCGCCGGCCTGCTGCAGTCGTATCTGATCTGGCGCATCTCACGTGGCCCTGCCATCCCCCAGGATGGGGCCGCCTGATCCTGCGGCGGCAGCGCGCCGGTATCTGCTGTTCTCCGCATGCTGGGCGAGCCCGTCGACAGTAGCCCTTGTAGTACGAACGCTCACCACGCGACCCACCCCGCCCGTAGCCCGAGTAACCGTCGAACCACTGCTTGGTGAACGACGCCCGCGAGGCCACACCCGGCTTCCAGCGCTCTAGCGAGGTGCGGCGAGGACGTCCCGGAGTACGTCCTCCAGCGTGACGCGGGCGAGCTCGCGCCTCAGGGTCTCCTCGATGCTCTCGTAGATTCCCTGCATCGCCGGCTGGATGCCGTAACCGATGACGCACTCCTGGTCCGGGGTGGCGCGGTGCATCGCGAACAGCGGGCCGGGTTCCACTGCTTCGTACACGTCGAGCAGGGTGATCGATGTGAGCTCGCGCGCCAGCGACCAACCCGCGCCCACGCCTCGCCGGGACCCCACGAGCCCCGCCCTGCGAAGTTCGCCCAGCAGCCGCCTGATCACCACGGGATTGGTGTTGGCGCTGGTCGCGATCTGCTCGGAAGTGGCGACCTCATGGCCCTGGCGCTGGTAGAGGCCGATCCAGGCCAGCGCGTGGGCGGCGATGGTCAACCTGCTGTTGGCGCTCACGAACCCTCTTCCCCTCGGCCGTAACGCTCCATGTTACGACCAGCTCAGTCGTAACAATAAAAGTTGCGATCAGATTGTCGTAACCAATAGCGTTGCGACAACACGATCAGCGAGGTGAGAACAATGAACAAGCCCCTCACGGGCAAGATTGCCCTGGTCACCGGGGGTTCCCGCGGGCTGGGAGCCGCGACCGTACGGCTGCTGGCCGAGCAGGGCGCCGACGTCGCGTTCACTTATGCCAGCTCTGAGCAGCGGGCACAGGCCGTTGTCGAGGAGGTGCGCGGCAACGGGGCGAAGGCCGTCGCCTTCAGGTCCGACCAGGCCGACACGAGCGGGGCGCCGGCGCTGATCGACGAGGTGGTCGCGCACTTCGGCGGCCTGGACATCCTCGTCAACAACGCGGCGATCTCGGTTGCCGGCCGCACGGTGGACGACCCGGACGCCGACACCGCCGCGCTGGACCGCATGCACGCCACGAACTACCTCGGCGTGATCGCGATCATCCGGGCCGCCTCCCGGGTTCTGCGCACGGACGGCCGCATCATCACGGTGAGCTCAGGGCTAGGCACCCGGGTCGGCCTCCCCGGCAATGCCGACTACTCGGCGACCAAGGCCGGGATCGAGCGATACACCATGGGCGTCGCTCGCGACCTCGGGCCCCGGGGCATCACGGCCAACGTGGTAGAAGCCGGGCTGATGGAGGGCGGGATGGAAACCAACCCCGAGACCCTCAAGGCGCTGCTCAGCACGCTGTCGCTGCAGCGCAAGGGCCATCCGCAGGAGATCGCCGCAGCGATCGCCTTCCTGGCGAGCCCCGCCGCCTCGTACGTCACGGGCGCGGTGCTGGACGCCCACGGCGGCTACAACGCCTGACCCTGGGCCCCCGCCGCATCCGAACCGAGGGCAACCAGAACCTGATCGAGGCGGCACGGCAGGGCGGTTCGCCGAAGATTCTGGCTCAGTCACAGTCGTGTCGCTCACGTTCGACCGCACGCATGCGCGTGGTCTCTTCACGTAGTTGTTGTTTCCTCATTCCGGGTTACCGGCGGTGCGCACGCGGCGCACCGCCGGCGAACCCCTCGCCGCCGCGCCGGTCAAGGGCTCCGCGGCCCGGTCACCGCGCATGTTGCTCGACGAGAGCACGCAAGGTCTGAACGCCGCCGAGATCGTCCTCGCCGCGCTCTTCTTCCTCTTCGTCGCCGACTTCCGCTGAACCCGTCGCGCTCATCGCCGCCGGTTCCGCCCTCGGCGGTCAGATTGGGGCCAGGGTGGGCCGCCGCCTGCGCCCCGGGGTGCTACGCGCGTTCATCCTGGTCGTCGGCGCCGCCGCCCTTCACCAGCTGCTGCTCCGCTGAGGCGGACCACCCCCGGCTCGAACGCCACCGCGCTGCGGCCACTCGCTACGACAAGCTCGCCGTGCGCTACGAGGCCACCAGCTTGTGGGGCTTGCGCCGCCGGTATTCAGCGTTACTATGTACTGGTAGTCAGTATCACCAAGTAGCTCAAGGAAGGGGTGTCCCATGGGCAAGCTCCTGACGGAGATGCTCAAGGGAACGCTGGAGGGCATCGTCCTCGCGATCCTGTCCGGCCGGCCCGCCTACGGCTACGAGATCACCGCGTGGCTGCGGGATCAGGGCTTCAGCGACATCGCCGAGGGCACCGTCTACGCGCTGCTCGTCAGGATCGAGCGGCGCGGTCTCGTCGACGTGGAGAAGGTCCCGTCCGAGAAGGGGCCGCCGCGCAAGGTGTATTCCCTGAACGCTCAGGGCCGGGAGTACCTCGAAGAGTTCTGGAGGACCTGGAGCTTCCTCGCAGAACGGCTCGAACAGCTCCGCGAAGAAGGTAAGTAGACATGGACACAGGGTCGAACGAGCCGAAGAGTCGCTACCTGCAGTACCTGGAGGTGGTCACCGGGCCGCTCGAGGACAAGAGGCGCTGGCGGCGGTACAAAGCGCGCACCAAACAGCTTCCCGAGAGCTATCGCACGGCGGTCGAGGCGATGGAGCGGTACCTGATGCACTTCGGGCCGGGGGACGGCGCCGACGCGGCTTCGATGTACGAGGACCTTGCCGATCTGTTCGAGCAGAGCGCGGCGGACGGAACCCCGATCCGCGAGATCTTCGGGGAGGACCCCGTGGAGTTCGTCGAGGCGTTCGCGCAGAACTACTCGGCAGGGCGGTGGATCAGCCGGGAGCGCGAACGGCTCACCAGCGCCATCGAACGCGCCGCCGGCGAAGACACCGGAGAAGAAGAGAGGACCGTCTGATGACGGCACAGCAATCCCAGGCGATCCACGTGCAGGGCCTGGAGAAGTCGTACAAGGAGCTGCGGGTGCTGCGCGGCGTGGACTTCGACGTGGCGCGGGGCAGCATCTTCGCCCTGCTCGGCTCGAACGGGGCGGGCAAGACCACGGTCGTGAAAATCCTGTCCACGCTGCTCAAGGCCGACGCGGGCACGGCCAGGGTCAACGGCTTGGACGTCGCCGCGCAACCGGCGAACGTGCGAGAGTCGATCAGCCTCACCGGACAGTTCGCCGCCGTCGACGAGATCCTCAGCGGGCGGGAGAACCTCGTGCTGGTCGCCCGATTACGGCACCTCAAGGATCCCGGCAGGATCGCCGATGACCTGCTGGAGCGTTTCTCGCTGACCGACGCGGCAGCGCGGAAGGTGTCGACGTACTCCGGTGGCATGCGCCGGCGCCTCGACATCGCGATGAGCCTCATCGGCGATCCGCCGGTCGTCTTCCTCGACGAGCCGACGACCGGGCTCGACCCCCAGGCGCGCATCGAGGTGTGGCAGGCCGTCAAGGAACTCGCCGACCAGGGCACGACGGTGCTGCTCACCACCCAGTATCTGGACGAGGCCGAACAACTCGCCGACCGGATCGCGATCCTGCACGAGGGCCGGATCATCGTGAACGGCACCCTGGCCGAGCTCAAGCAGCTGCTCCCGCCCGCCAAGGTCGAATACGTGGAAAAGCAGCCGACCCTTGAGGACGTGTTCCTCACGCTCGTCGGTGCCAACGGCAAGAACGCGACACGGATGAGCAAGGAACAACGATGACCAAGTATTTCTTCGTCGACACCGCCGCCCTGTTAGGACGATCCCTGCGCCACATCACGCGCAGCGCGGACACCATCATCACGACCACGGTCATGCCGATCGCCATGCTGCTGCTGTTCGTCTACGTGTTCGGCGGCGCGATCAACACCGGCCCGGTCTCGTATGTGAACTACCTGCTGCCCGGCATCCTGCTCATCACGATCGCCTCGGGCATCGCCTACACCGCGTTCCGGCTCTTCATGGACATGAAGAGCGGCATCTTCGAGCGCTTCCAGTCCATGCCGATCGCCCGCTCGTCCGTGCTGTGGGCGCACGTGCTGACCTCACTGGTCGCCAATCTGATCTCGCTCGTGGTCGTCGTGCTCGTCGCCCTGCTCATGGGCTTCCGCTCGGGAGCGGGCGTGCTGGCATGGCTCGCGGTCGCCGGCATGCTCATCCTGTTCACCCTGGCCTTGACGTGGATCGCCGTCATCGCCGGTCTGTCGGCGAAGTCCGTGGACGGGGCGAGCGCGTTCTCCTACCCGCTCATCTTCCTGCCGTTCCTCAGCTCGGCCTTCGTTCCCACCGACACCATGCCCGGCCCGCTGCGCGCCTTCGCCGAGCACCAGCCGGTGACCTCCATCGTCAACGCCATCCGTGACCTGTTCACCCAGCAGCCGGTCGGCACCGACATCTGGATCGCCCTGGCCTGGTGCGTCGCCATCCTCGTCGTCGCGCACCTCTTCGCCATGGCCGCTTACCGCCGCAAAATCGCCTAGGCCGTACTGATCGAGCCCGTTTTGATCAACATGGCGGACAGGCAGATCGCGGCGCGGGGGTCGCGTGCGACTTCGTCGGTGCGCATCGCGATACCGCGCCGTTGATCGAGACAGACGAATCACCGTTCAAGAGCGTCATCGCCTTCCTTGACTCTGACAGCTGCCTGAACGCACTTCCCGCGATCGGCAGGAAATCTGAACGCGACGCGACTTTACGCGAGAAGGAATGATCATGGTATACACCGTCACCACGCTGCCGACCACGCGTCAGCCCGGCTGCCCCTTCGACCCGCCCAAGGATCTCATCGAGGCCCGCGAGCACGGCCCGATCAGCCGCTTGCCCTTCGCCGACGGACACCAGGGCTGGCTGATCACCGGATACGACCTGGCCAGGTCGGTCCTGGCCGACCAACGGTTCAGCTCCCGCAGGGAACTCATGCGCCACCACCCGTCGATCGACTACGGCGAGATCGAGGTCCCGCCCGCGCCGCCCGGCGAGTTCCTCCTCATGGACGAGCCGCAGCACAGCCGATACCGCAAACCGCTGGTGGGCAAGTTCACCGTCCGGCGGATGCGACAGCTCACCGAGCGCGTCGAGCAGGTCGCCGCCGAGCACCTGGACGCCATGGAGAAGGCCGGGCCCACGGCGGACCTGGTGACCGCGTTCGCCAAGCCCATCCCCGCCGTCATCATCTGCGAGTTGCTGGGCGTGCCGTACGAGGACCGCGGCTCCTTCCAGGACGACATCGACAAGTTCCTCGGCGGGGAGGTCGGCGACGAGGAGCTGTTCGCGGCCTACACCGCGACCCAGCAGTACCTCGCCGACCTGGTGGCCGCCAAACGCGCCGACCCCACCGACGACGTGCTCAGCGACCTGACCGACAGCGACCTGACCGACGAGGAACTGCGGGGCATGGCCCTGATCCTGCTGTCGGCCGGGTTCGACACCACCGCGAACATGCTGGCGCTGGGCACCTTCGCCCTGCTGCGGAACCCGGAGCAGCTGGCCGCGCTGCGCGCCGACCCCACGCTCACCGACAACGCCGTCGAGGAGCTGCTGCGGTACCTGAGCGTCGCCAAGCAGTTCCAGCGGGTCGCGCTGGAGCACGTCGAGCTGGGCGGTCAGACCATCAAGGCCGGTACGACGGTCATCCTGTCGCTCAACACCGCCAACCGCGACCCCGAACGTTTCACCGACCCCCACGTGCTCGACCTGCGCAGGCAGGACGGCGGGCACCTGGCCTTCAGCCACGGCATCCACCAGTGCCTCGGCCAGCAGCTGGCCCGCGTCGAGCTGCGCGTCGCGCTCCCCGCGCTGATCAACCGCTTCCCCACCCTGCGCCTGGCCGTACCGGCTGAAGAGGTCGCGCTGCGCCCGGAGACCGCGGACATCTACGGGGTCAAGAGCCTCCCTGTCACCTGGGAGGTGTGACCGCGAGCCGGTGACAACAACGATGCGTCGAAACTCGGCCGTGAACAGCCGTTGATCGTCGTAGCCGGCCGGCCACGAAGCGAAGGGCCCGTCACCGCGTTTCCGCTGGTGACGTGCCTCTCCCCCGCAATCTCTGCTTCAGCCTCACGGGGGACTCCCGGGTACCGGAAAGGCATCGTCAACGGAACGGCATCGGCGGGAGGGGATGCGCCCGCCGGCTTCGACCCGGTCGCCAACCGGGACGCGTATCCGGCCCTGCCCGACGGCGAACACTCCCGAGTCGGCGACGCCGGAGCTCACGGCCACGCCCGAGGCCATGGCCATCCCCGCGACCGGCGGGATCGCCGGCCCGTTCACGGTGACCGGTGACGGTCCCCGGACGCTGCGCCTGGAGGGCGTCGAGGTCTTCACCGACCCCAACGGCGCCAACCAGTTGCAGGAGGGCGCCCAGGTGGCGCCCGGCACCAGGTTGTGGGCGAGAAGCGTCTCGGGTGAGAGTCCCCAGGGCTTCGTGATCGAACGCACGGTGACCGTGCTCGTCGGCACCGTCCTGCTCTACGACAGGAGCAACCCCAGCCTGGCGGACGCGCAGAAGCTCGTCCGTTACCGTGTGCCGATGCGCGCGAGCGCACCCGTCGGCAGCCGTCGGACGATGGTCACCGGCATTCCGGCCGGCAGCGAGTGCACGATCACCGAGCCGGTCACCGGCGACAACGATCACGTCGACCTCGTCAGCCCGCCGGTCATCTCGCCTGCGACGATCATCGTGACGGCGAACCAGACCCAGCAGGTCTCCATCACCAACACCTATCGCCCCGCCTGCGGGCCCGGGCACAAGCACCCGCACGCCTGCGGGACGACACCCGCGCGGTGACGGCGCTGGAGCCGCTGCTGCCTGCACGGCGCCGCCCAGGCCTCAGCCCCGTGACGTCGGTGGGATGTTGTGGTTGAGGTGGAAGACGTTGTCGGGGTCGTAGCGATCCTTGAGCGCCGTCAGCCGGGCGAGCTTCTCCTTGGGGTACGCGCGCCGCACGCCCGTCTCGCCCTCGTCGGCAAGGGCGTTGACGTAGGCCCCGGCGGCGAAGGGCTCCAGCGACGCCGCGTATCGGCGTGCGGCGGCTATGCGTTCCGCGTCCTCGGCGGGATCCGACCAGCGCGCCGCCGCGACGAACTCGACGAGCGTGTCGCGATGGCTGAAGGCCGTCTCGTCGTCGGCCACGTCCGCGATCGCACCGCCGTACGACTGCAGGCCGGCCGCCGGCAGACAGGACGCGTCGGCGTCGCCGACGCCGGCGCCGCGGGCCAGGAAGGCGCGGACGGCGTCGTCGGGGAACTCGCTGAAGTAGTGGCCCTTCCAATACCGGCGTTGCCTGTGGCCTTCGGCGCTGTCGTCCATCGTCTGGAGGTCGAGATAGGACAACTCCTGGACGCGTTCGGCGACCGGCGATCCCAGGTCACGCAGTGCCGGCAGCAGGCGGCGTCCCTCGTCCGGGTCGCCCACCCAGACGTACCCCACGCCGGCCAGCGGCCGGCCGTGCAGCGCGGGCGGCAGGTGCGGCCAGTCGTCCGTGGTGCCGACCCACGCGGTCAAGGTGGCGTGGCGCGGCGCGTCGCCGATCAGATCGCGCCATCCGCGCAGCACCGTGGCGGCGTCCTCAGGGAGGAAGTACAGGTCCACCAGGAGCGACCGGGTGCCGACCTGATGCAGCCGGAACTCGAACTCCGTCACCACGCCGAAGTTGCCACCACCACCGCGCAGCCCCCAGAACAGGTCGGCGTTCTCCTTCGCGTCCGCGCGCACCACGTCGCCGTCGGCGGTCACCATTTCGAAGGACGTCACGTTGTCGCACGACAGGCCGTACCCCCTGGCCAGCCAGCCCATCCCGCCGCCGAGCGTCAGCCCGCCCACGCCGGTGTGGGACACGTTCCCCGCCGTGGTGGCCAGGCCGTACGGCTGCGTCGCGCGGTCCAGGGCGCCGAGCAGCGCGCCGCCCTGGACCCACGCGCGACGGCCCTCCGGATCCACTCGTACGGCGTCCATGGGGGACAGGTCGATCAGCAGGCCGCCGTCGGTCACCGGAAGCCCCAGGATGTTGTGGCCGCCGCAGAGCACCCCGATCTCGAGGCCGTGGGCGCGCCCGAAGCGCACCGCGGTGGCGACGTCGCCGCGGTCGGTGCAGCGGGCGATGACCGCCGGGCGCCGGTCGACCATCGCGTTCCACACGCTCCTGTGCCTGTCATAGCCTTCGTCACCGGGCAGCAGTACCTGCCCCGCGAAGTCTCTTTCGAGCACCGCCACGTCCGTGCGGCTCGTACCCATATACCCTCCGGTCGTGCGTCTTGACGCGTATCGGCCGCGGCGATCGCCTGTGGCCGGGGTGCTGTGACGCTCTTCCTGAACGGTAGACGCGCGCGTGGAGGGAGCCAGTGTCGCCGCGGACACATCACCGGGGCTGAGATCCACTGACATGATCGTTCGAGAACGATCACAACGCGAGAGGCCCGGCACCGCGTTTCCGCACGACGGGTGGGGCCACACTCCGAGATCGAGGACGGCAAGGTGAACGACGTTGAATGCCCACCGCCACGGCGGCCGGGTCCGAGCGATGACGTGGATCAGGCGCTGGCCGACGTCTTGAAAGCGATCGGCACCGCCTCTCGCGCGCTCGCTGTCCAGAGCGCGGCGAGCATGGCCTGCCACGGTGACAGGCGGCGGCTCGCCGCCTGTCTGGATGCGATGACGCCTGGTCAGCTCACCGAGGTGACCGTCGCCGCGCGCTTGCTCAGCGCGGAGGCCGAGCAGGCGCTTGCCCGGAGGGAGCGGTAACGGCCGAGGGGGAAGGCTCGCGGCGCCGTGCGGCCAGGCGCGCCGGGGTCGGCCAGCGTACGTCGTGGGCCCAGCCGAGCCTTTCCATCAGCCAGATCAGCCGGGCGGAGATGTCGAGCTGGCCGCGCAGCACGCCGTGGCGGGCGCAGGTGGGATCGGCGTGGTGGCCGTTGTGCCAGCTCTCGCCGAACGACAGGATCGCCAGCGGCCAGAAGTTCGCGGCCTGGTCCCCGTTGCGGGTTTTCAGCGGCCGCTCGCCGAAGACGTGGCAGATGGAGTTGATCGACCAGGTGACGTGGTGCAGCATCGCGATCCGCACCAGCGCGCCCCAGAAGAACGCGGTCAGCGCTCCCCGCCAGGTGCCGGTGGCCAGCAGACCGACGGCGGGCGGCAGCAGCAGCGAGGCGGCGACCAGCGGCCAGAACAGCCGGTCCACCCGGCCCATGTCGGCATCGGCGAGCAGGTCCTTGGCAAAGCGCCGCCGGTTGGTGCGGTCACGCTCGAACATCCAGCCGACATGCGCGAACAACAGTCCTTTGGCCAGGCCGCGCACGCTGTGCCCGTAACGCCAGGGCGAGTGCGGGTCGCCGTCGCGGTCAGCGAAGGCGTGGTGGCGCCGGTGGTCGGCCACCCACTGGATGACCGAACCCTGCACGGCCAGCGTCCCGGCCACGGCCAGGCCGATCCGCAGCCACCGCCGGGCCTTGAACGCGCCGTGGGTGAGACACCGGTGGAAGCCCACCGTGACGCCGAGCCCGGTCAGGACGTAGGCCGTGGCGGCGATCGCCACGTCGGTCCAGCTCAGCCCCCACCCCCAGGCCACCGGGATCGCGGCGACCAGCGCCGCGAACGGCACCAGCACGAACACCCACAACGCGACTACCGCCGCTACCGGTTTACGTCCGTCGACGATCGGCACCGCGCCGTCCCGCTCCCGATCGACGCTGCCTGCACCCGTCGAAGCCATGCCGGTTCCCCCCATCACGCGTGCAGCGTCCTTTCACCTCCTTGGAGCCCTTTCACCTGCCCACGCGCACGGTGGCCACACCACCTTGGCCCGATACCGGGCTTCAGAGGAGCCGTCCGTCAATGTCGCGCTGTGAAACCGAACGGAACCGACGTGCGCTTCCATGCTGGAGCCAGAAAGATGTTGGAGAAATTTAAGTCATGGGTAGGGGCATTCCGCCCTACCAGCTTTCTCATGACGGCACGGTGAGCCATTTTCTGTGAAACGAGCGCGGCGTGCGCTCACGGTCGCATCCCGCCGACGTACCGGCCCCGGCCATGAGCGCCGCTCGGCGCTGGGCCGACCGGATGGCCACGGGCTGGAAGCGAGCGAGGAGCCGGCACGGCTGGCTGGATCACGCGGTGCGCGCCCTGATCCGCTACGACAAGGCCGACGCCGGCCGGCTGTCGGCCGCCCTCACCTACTACGCCTTCTTCGCCACCTTCGCCTTGGCCCTGTTGGGGTTCGCCATCCTCGGCCGCATTCTGGACTATCCGGAGGCGCTGGCCCAGGTGCAGCGCTACCTGAGCGACACCTTCCCCCGCCTCGACGTCCAAGCGCTTCGCACCGCCGGTGGAACGGCCGGGCTGGTGGCCTGTGTGGTGCTGCCGCTGGCGGGCCTGTTCTGGATGGACACGCTGCGCTCGGCGACCAGGGCGATCTGGCGGCTCGAGGAGTACCCGGGCAACTTCTTCCTGCGCCAGATCATCGACCTGGGCGTGGTGGCCGGGCTCGGGGTGCTGTTGTCCCTGTCGCTCACCGTCGCCTTCGCCGCCGAGCGGGTGCTGACCTGGCTTGCGGTGAACACCGTGGGCGTGGACGCCATGCCCGCTCGCGGGGTGCTGTCGGTGGCGGCGTTCGTGCTGGGAATCGGGATCAACACCTTGCTTGCCATGGCGCTGCTGACCGCGCCGCCCCGGCTGCGTTTGCCGCTGCGCCGGGTGATCGGCCCGGCGCTCGTCATCACGATCGGCCTGGAGATCCTCAAGACCCTCGGCCAAGCCCTGCTCAACCTCACCGCCGCCAACCCCGCCTACCAGGTCGTCACCGGAGCGGTGGCGATGCTGCTCTTCCTCAAGGTGCTCAACCAGCTCATCCTGTTCGCCACCGCGCTGGCGGCCACCAGCGCCACCGGCGATGTGACCGACCTGGCCACCCGGCCAGGTCGGAAGTGATCACGCTGGGTGGCTCAGCCGGACGCGGCTCGTCGGCGGGCTCGCTATCGCCGCAGATGATGGGCCTTGCTGGGATTGCGGGTTTCCGCCGGCTCGCCGATCACCGTGACTGGTAGGTGAGCGATCGGCGCAGCCACCCGGTGATCTCCGCTCTGCGCTCGGTCGACCTGGCGTTGGTGCTACGTACCGGCGAACCGTACGAACGACACGAAAGGTCCTCCATGACCATCTCCGAACAGGCGGTGGAACGCCGTCAGGACTACGACGGCTCATCGCCCTTCCCCGGGGCAGAAGAGCACGCGCCAGCCGGCTGGGCCCAGGTGGCGCTGACAGCCGCCATCGTGGTTCTGCCGTTCGTCGCCCTCGGCGTCGCGATCTTCCTGGGGTGGGGGCGGGGAGTCGCGCTCACCGACCTGCTGCTCGCCGCGGGCCTCTATGTGGTGACCGGCCTGGGAGTGACGATCGGCTTCCATCGGCTGCTCACCCACGCTTCCTTCACCGCCCGGCCATGGCTGCGCGTGACCCTGGCTGTCGCCGGGTCGATGGGCTTCCAGGGCAACGTCATCGACTGGGTGGCGGTGCATCGCCGCCACCACGCGTTCACCGACCGACCTGGTGATCCGCACTCTCCCTACCGGTACGGCACCGGTCTGCGCGGGCAGCTGCGGGGGCTTGCCCACGCCCACCTGGGGTGGCTGTTCGCCGACGATCCGACCCCGGCCGCGCGTTACGCCCCGGACCTGCTGGCCGACCCGGCCATGACGCGCGTAGCTCGCGCCTTCCCCGCGCTGTGCGCGCTGTCGCTGGCGCTGCCGTTCCTGGCCGGGTGGGCGATCACCGGCACCCTGTACGGCGGCCTGACCGCCTTCCTGTGGGCCGGGCTGATCCGCGTCGCGCTGCTGCAGCACGTCACCTGGAGCGTCAACTCCCTGTGCCACGTCATCGGCACCAGGCCCTTCAGGACCCGCCGCCACGACCGGGCGACGAACCTGTGGCCCCTGGCCCTGCTCTCCTTCGGCGAAAGCTGGCACAACGGCCACCACAGCGAGCCCAGCTGCGCCCGCCACGGCCTCGATCGTGGCCAGCTCGACCCGTCCGCCGGCCTGATCGGCCTGTTCGAACGGCTCGGCTGGGCGAGCGACGTGCACTGGCCCGACCACGAGCGCGTCCAACGCCGCCGTCACGCGGTGATGACCGTCTCGGCAACCCGACAGGCGCCCGCGTACGCCAAGAGAGCAGGCCATGAAGCGGATCCGCGACGGGCCTGACCAGCAGGACGACGCCGGTCACCCGTGGGGCCGCAGGCATCGGCAGGGCCACTTCCCTGGGGCCTGACCTCGCCGGGCGCGCCTCTCACGTCATCGCCTGGTACCGCCGCGGCGAGCGCGGTCCCGCCAGGCCGACACCGCCGGCGGTGGGCACACGGACGTGGCCGGGCCGAGTGTGCCATACCGTGTGTTCCTAGGCTGAGAATGCTTCTCCGACCTCTCGGAGGCAACAGCCACAATCAGAGAGCGAGACGCGACATGGGCAGTGCTCGCAAAACCGAAGATCACGCCACCGTTGACCCCTCCCAGCCGAACGGGGCCGACGAACGGCCCGATCACGCGGCCAATGCTCAGTGGCTCAAGGACAACCCGGACGCCATGCCGCAGGTGGGCGCCGGCCGGTGGGCCGTGTACGACCGCGCCGGCCATCTGCGCGGCCATCTCGTCGGCGACGGCCCGACCCGCGACACCCGCTTCAAGGCGGTCGGCGCGACAAACGAATGGACGCCTCCTGACCAGGCACCGGGCTACGGCATCACCCTGCACGATGCCGGGGCCTACCTCCTCGACACCAGCGTGGACGGGGGGCAGCCCGATGAGAGCGTGGGTGAATGAGCGCCGCAAGGGCAGCGAGTCCCCTGCGGTGGGTGGACGCCGCTGCGGCGTCGGTCCCGGCTGGGGCTCATGCGCTCAGGGCCGAACCGCGATGATCGAACCTCTCCTGCAGCAAGACATCGCTCCTGGTCGGACGGGGTAGGGCGTCTTGGCGCGCAAGACGGCCAGCAAAACCGACGGCTCCGGCCTGATCCTCACGAAGGCCCCGGCGGGACATCGTTCGACCCTCTCGACCACGCCCTCCCCGCCGAGCGCGCCGGATGAGCTCGCGAAGAAAGTGATCATGGGTCACGATGGCCAGTATGAGCAACGATGATGACGCGCGTGCTGAGCTGGAGGAATGGAGCGAGTTCATCGGCCGGATCCGTTACGACGGGCCACGTTCCGGTGATGCGGGCGACGAGCGGTTGGCCGATGAGGCGGTGTCCAACGAGTTCACCGGTTGGGGACGCCTCGACGGCTCTGCCGAGATGAACAACCTGATCTGTCGTGCCTTGGAGATCGGCTACCTGCGGGCCCTGCAGGACGTGCGCGAGCAACGCATCGCCGGGCTGGGGCCCACAGACTGACATCGGCACGAAAGGCGCGGCTCGCCTCCACGCATCGTTCCGCCTCTCCCCTCTCCCGGTACCAGCCGGCCCTGGTTCCGCGAACTCGTCCAGTGGGGGTGCGCGATTCGGTCGTAGGGAGGTGACCTGCCGGTTCACGGTTGGAGATCATCCGGTCTCACGCATCTGCCGGGCGCGACGCTCAGCCGCGTGATGGCCGTGAGCAGCCGTAGAACTCCCCTGATCACCACAGACAGCCAGACAAAGGCCCGCCACCGCGTTTCCGCCGGTGACGGGCCTTTTCTGCTGGCGGGTCTTACGGCTGGAGGTGTTCGATCAGGGCTTGCGGGCGACCACGCCGTATTGCGCCACCGGGTCGGGAGGGCCGAACGGCGTTTCCTCGGCCCGCCACAGCGAGCACGACGTGAGGCCGGGTTCCAGCAGCTCCAGCCCGTCGAGGAAGCCGGACAGCTCCTCCTTGCCGCGCGCCGTGATCTGTGGTGTGGCGTGCGCGTTGTAGAAGTCCAGCGCCTCGGCGTTGGACCCGCCTCCTATGTCCATCGTGGGATGGGTGAGCGCCAGGTAGCTTCCCGACGGCACCGCCTCCAGCAGACGTTTCACGATCCGCTGGGCCTCGCCGGTGTCGCTGATGAAGTTGACGACGCCCAGCAGCATGATCACCACAGGCTGGGTGAGGTCGAGCGTCCTCGCGGCTTCCCGCAGGATGGCGTCCGGGTCGCGCAGGTCGGCGTCGATGTAGTCGGTCGCGCCTTCCTCTGTGCCGGTGAGCAGGGCGCGCGCGTGCACGAGCACCAGGGGGTCGTTGTCCACGTACACGATCCGCGCCCGGGGGTTCACCCGCTGGGCGACCTCGTGGGTGTTGTTCGCGGTCGGCAGGCCCGTCCCGATGTCGAGGAACTGCCACATGCCGGCCTCGCCGACAAGATGGTGTACGGCTCGCCCGAGAAACTCCCGGTCGGCGCGGGCCACGTCGACGATGGCGGGGAACATCTCGCGGACCTGGTCGCCTACCACGCGGTCGGCCGGAAAGTTGTCCTTCCCGCCCAGCCAGTAGTTCCATACGCGCGCGTTGTGCGCGACTTCGGGGTTGAACTCCCTCGGCGATGTCTCAGCCACAACTCACCTCGTGCCAGCCGGTCTTCGTCCATCGTCTGTCCCGCCGGCCGTCATGGCGCGGCAGCCGTCGGGCGGTGTCCTCGGCGTACGGCCATGGGCTCCGGACGAGCCGGTTACCAGCGACGTGCCCTTACTGGGAGCGTAGCGACAAATGGTGATCTATGTCGATCTGTGATCCCGTACGGCCCGCCGTGGTCACGGGCACGCGCGGGCGGACGGACGCTGAGCGTCGTCCTGGCCGCAGCCGAGGTGTCATACCGGATCGGCGGCGTCCAAGGCGAGCACGGCGAACGTGGCGAGCCAATGATCGCTGACGAAGTCACCGGCGATCACCTGGGGAAGAGCGGCCTTCAGTTGCGTCTCGGCAGCGGCGGTGAGCCTTGGACTCCGCCCGTCGTCCGCCGGTAGCGCGGCGGCGATGGCCCACAGCGCCGCCGCGCGGCTGAGCGCGAGCCCGATCAGGTGCCCGATGTGCGGATCGCGGCGATCGGACACGATCGGCGGCTCCAGCAGAGCCTGCGGCTCACCGTGTGCCAGCCCCGGCAGGAACGCCGACAGCCACGCCGCGAACTCCTCCCGAGTCAGCACCCGCCGCATCAGATCCGCCTCGGCGAGTGCCGGCGACACGAAGTCCTGCCCGGACGGTTCCCAGGCCGCCGGATAGTCGCGATCGGTGCCGAACCAACGCCGGGCGGTCTCGGAGACGACACCCGCGAGTGCCGCGCACCCGGCCGGCTCGGCCGAGTCCAGGACCAGTCCCAGCGCGAACGCGCTGTTGGCATGAACGCCATGGCGGACCGGATAGGTGGCCTTGGCCAGCCACCCCTCGACGAGTTCGGCGACGGCCGTCACCGCCGGGCGCAGCGCGCCCGCCCACCGTGCACCGTCGCCACCGGCCGATTCGCATTCAGCCGCCAGCGCGAGCAGCCAGCCCCAGCCGTAGGGCCGCTCGAACGTCGGGTGGGCGCGCAGGTAGACGGCCTCGGTCGTCAGGTGCTCGGGCGTCAGGTGCCGGTCCAGCACCTCGCGAACGGCGGCCTCGTCGATCTCCGTCCGGTTCCGCCGCAGCAGCCGGACCAGCAGCCAGTGCATGTGCACCGCGGAGTGCCAGTCGTAGGAGCCGTAGAAAGCCGGATGGTGGACGCGCGGCGGCACGATGTCGCCCGGACCCGTGACGAGGTGCTGCGGAGCGTTCGGGAACTCCCGCGTCACGTTCTCCAGAGCGAGGCCGGCGAAGCGGGGGGCGAGATCGGCGACGGTCGGCAGCGGATCAGTGGAGAGCGCCACCGGTCTCCTTCAGATCCGCGGTCGTGGTGACCGCCACGGACACGATCGCCGTCAGCGCTTCGGCGATCGACTGGACGGACATCGACGGCTGGTCGCCGCCCGGGACCTGTTCGGGCAGGTAGGGCACGTGCACGAAACCGCCGCGCACCCCCGGCCGGCCGTACTCGATGAGATGCATCAGCCCGTAGAAGACGTGGTTGCAGAGGAACGTGCCCGCCGTCTGCGAGACGGATGCCGGCAGGCCGGCGTCGCGGACGGCGGCCACGCACGCCTTCACCGGGAGGGTGGAGAAGTACGCCGCCGGGCCGTCGACGACGACGGGCTCGTCGACGGGCTGGGCGCCCTTGTTGTCGGGGATGCGAGCGTCATCGAGATTGATGGCAACGCGCTCGACCGTGA
>NZ_SMKQ01000019.1 GCF_004348995.1 Nonomuraea terrae | reverse complement strand
CGCCCACCCCGCGCCCGGTTCGGTGGGACACGTGCGAGGATGCGGTTTCGAGGGTCGGTCTGGCAGACTTGGAAATCGCTTTCCGGGGAGGGTGTCGTGGTCACGCTGGAAGACGTCGCCAAGCAGGCGGGCGTCTCGCTCGCGACCGCCTCGCGGGTGCTCAACGGCAGCACCCGCCAGGTGGGCGCGGACCTGCGGGCCCGCGTCGAGCGCGCCGCCGACGAGCTCGGCTACCGCGCCAACATCGCCGCCCAGACGCTGGCCCGGGGGTCGAGCAACGTCATCGGCATCGTCGTGCACGACCTGACCGACCCCTACTTCGCGGCCCTGGCCGACGGCGCGATGCGGGCGGCGGCCACCGAGGGCCTGCTGGTCATGGTCGGCACCACCCACCGCGATCCCGAGCAGGAGATCGCGTACGTGGCCACGCTGAACGCCCAGCGCGTGCGCGCGGTGCTGCTGGCCGGCTCGCGTGTCGCCGACCAGGCGGTGACCGGCCGCCTGCGCGAGGAGCTGGCCCGCTACCGCGACAGCGGCGGCCGGGCGGCCTGCGTGGGCCAGGACCTCCTCGGGGTCGACACGGTGGCGCCGGCCAACAGGGAGGGCGCGGCGGAGCTGGCGCGGGCGCTGGCCGGGCTCGGTCACACCCGCTTCGCGGTGCTGGCGGGCCCGCCCCACCTGATGACGGCGGCCGACCGCAGCGCCGGTTTCGCCGCCGCGCTGGAGGAGCTGGGGCTGCCCGCGCCGCAGGTGATCCACGGGCCGTTCGACCGCGACGGCGGCTACGCGGCGGCGCGGCAGGTCGAGGACGCCACCTGTGTGTTCGCGGTCAACGACGTGATGGCGGTCGGGGCGCTCGCGGCCTACCGGGAGCGCGGCGTCAGGGTGCCGGACGACGTCTCGGTGGCCGGGTTCGACGACATCGTCACGCTGCGTGATCACGTACCGGCGCTGACGACCGTGCGGCTGCCGCTGGCGGACATGGGGGCGCGGGCCTTGGAGCTGGCGCTCAACGAGGAGGAGCCGGTCGTCGTCGAGCACGTCGCCGGTGAGGTCGTGCTGCGGGAGAGCGTACGGAGGATCGCGTGAGACTGGCGGTCAGCACCCTGGGGATGCCCGGCGACGGGCTCGACCGGGCGATCGAGATCGCGTCCGGGCACGGCTGTCAGGGGCTGGAGCTGCGCCTGCACCCCGACACGGGCGTGCACGCCGGGCTCGGCCCGGAGGAACGGCGGTCCGTACGCGAGCGGGTGGAACGGGCGGGCCTAGAAATTTCCGCCCTCGCCGGATATGTCGGCATCTGTCAGCCGGGGCCGGACGAAGATGCCGTGGAGGCGGTGCTCGCCGACCTGCGCCTGGCCGCCGACCTCGGCGCGCCCGGCGTGCGGGTGTTCCCGCGCGGCGGCGACCCGGCCGTGGGCGCGCGCCGGCTCAAGGCGATCTCCGGCCCGGCCGCCGACCTGGGGACGCGCGTCCTCGTCGAGACGCACGACCAGATGTCCACCGGCGCCGCCGTGGCCGCGCTGCTGACCGAGGCCGGCTGCCCCGAGACCACCGGCGTGATCTGGGACCTGCTGCACCCCTGGCGCCACGGCGAGAGCCCGGCCGCCACCCTGGCCGCGCTGCGGCCCTGGCTGTCGTACGTGCAGGTCAAGGACGCGGTCTCGGCGCAGGACACCACACCGGTGCCCATGGGCGAGGGCTCGGTGCCGCTGGAGGAGGCGGGCGAGCTGCTGCGCGGGGCCGGGTTCGGCGGCTGGGTGTCGCTGGAGTGGGAGCGGACATGGTATCCGCAGGTGGCCCCGGTCGAGGAGATCCTGCCGGGCGCCGTCGCATGGGTGCGCCGTTTCGCCGCGTAGACAGCCCGCTTAGATAGGGGGATGTCCGCTTTCACAACCCCCACCGACAAGGTGCTCGTCGTCGGCATGGACGGCCTGCGGTTCGACCGGCTCGTCGCCCTCGACGCGCCCGTGCTGGCCGGCCTGATGTCCACCGGCGCGTACGGCACCAGCATGCTTCCCTACGGCGAGGCCGAAGCCCCGCGTACGGAGTCGCCCGGCGAGGTCGTCCCCACCTCGCCGGAGCAGGACGACGGGGTCCGGGTGATCAGGTCACGTACGGACTCGGGGCCGGGGTGGTCGTCCATCGCGACCGGTGTCTGGCCGGACAAGCACGGCGTCGTGGACAACGGCTTCGCCGCCCCCCAGTTCACGAAATTTCCGGACTTCTTGACGCGGGCGAAGCTGGCCCGCCCCGACCTGACCACCTCCGCCTTCTTCTCCTGGGCAGCCCTGGCCGAGCAGGGCGCGTTCGGCCCGGCCATCGACCGCCGTTTCGTCCTCGACGGGTTCGCCGTCGGCTGGTCGGACGCCGACGCGCAGGTGGCCGAGGCGGCCCGTGCGCACCTGGCCGCCGACGACCCCGACGCCGTGTTCGTCTACATGGGCGACACCGACGAGGTGGCGCACGCCCTCGGCCCGCACTGCCCGGAGTACGCCGCCGCCCTCGCCGCCCAGGACGCGTACCTGGGAGGGCTGCTCGACGCGATCCGCGCCCGCCCGTCGTACGGCGGCGAGCGCTGGACGGTGCTCGTCACCACCGACCACGGCCACGTGGACGCGGGCGGTCATGGAGGTGTCTCGGCCGAGGAGCGCACGGTGTTCGTCATCGCGCACCGGCTGGGGGAGGACCTCGGCGGCCGCGTGCTCGACGGCCCGCGCCTGGTGGACGTGGCCCCGACGGCCCTGGCCGCGCTCGGCGTGCCGGTGGACCCGGCCTGGGAACTGGACGGGACGCCGCTGAGTTTCATCAGCTGTTGAATTTCCAGCCGTGAGGCGCGAGACTGGAGGACAGGACGCCGAACGCCGGGAGAACACGCGATGACGATGGTCCTCGACCTCACCGAGATCCATGCCGCGATGACGGCCGAGGTCGGCGGCAAGGCCGCGAACCTCGGTGAGCTGACCAAGGCGGGGCTGCCCGTCACGCCCGCCCGGGTGCTGACCACGCAGGCGTACCGGCAGGTCGCCCAGGGCCTGGAGACCTCCGGTGAGGGCCTGGCCGAGCGGGCCAGGCGGCACCTGCTCGACGCCCCGGTCCCGCCGGACGTGCGCGAGGCCGTCATCGCCGCCTACGCCTCGCTCGGCGACGACGTGCCCGTCGCCGTGCGCTCGTCCGCCACGGCCGAGGACCTGCCGTTCGCCAGCTTCGCAGGGCAGCAGGACACGTTCCTCAACGTCGTGGGCGCCCAGGCGGTCGTGGAGGCCGTACGCCGCTGCTGGGCCTCGTTGTGGACCGACCGCGCCGTGGCCTACCGCGAGGCCGCCGGCATCGACCACGCCTCGGTGAGCCTCGCGGTCGTCCTCCAGGTCATGGTGGACGCCCGCGTGGCGGGGGTCATGTTCACCGCCAATGCCGTCACCGGCCGGCGGCGCGAGATCGTCATCGACGCGAGCCCGGGCCTCGGCGAGGCCGTCGTCTCCGGCGCGGTGAACCCCGACCGCTTCGTCGTCTCCGATGGCAAGATCCTGGAGCGGCGCGCCGGCGACAAGAAGGTGGCCGTCCGCCCCCTGCCCGGCGGCGGCACGGAACGCGTCGAGACCGCCGGCGACGGCCTCTGCCTGACCGACGGTCAGGTGCACGAGCTCGCGGCCCTCGGCGCCCGCGTGGAGCGCCACTACGACGCGCCGCAGGACACCGAGTGGGCCCTCGACCGCGACGGGCGGGTCTGGCTCACCCAGGCCAGGCCGATCACCACGCTCTACCCGCTGCCGGAGCCGAAGGGGCCGGGCCTGCGGGTGTACTTCTCGGTCAACGTCGTCCAGGGAGTCATGGGGCCGATCACGCCGATGGGCATCGCGGCGTTCCGGCTGGTCAGCGCCGGAGGCGCCGGCCTGTTCGGCCACGGCCCCGCCGATCCCCGCGACGGCGCGCCCTTCTTCGCGGTGTCGGGGGAGCGCCTGTGGTTCGACATCACCACCGCCGTACGCAGCCGTCCCGGCCGCGCCCTGTTCGGGCGCCTGGTGACGCTCGGCGAGACGCGTACCGCGACCGTGATGCAGCGGCTGTTCCAGGACCCGCGGCTGGCGCGGGTCACCACCTCGCGGCGCGGCTTCCTGCGCGGGGCCGGGCGCTTCGCCGGTCATCTGCGGCTGCCCGCCCGCGTCCTGACGGCGCTCGTCAGCCCGCGCCGGGCCCTGGCCTCCGTCGCGCGGATCGGCGCGGACGTCGACCGCCGGCTCCGGGTGCCCGGCTCGGCGACCCCGGCGCAGCGGCTCGACCACGCCGAGCGGGTGCTCGCCGGGACGTTCCCGCGGATCATCTCGATCATGCCGACCGTGATCACCGGGTACGCCCTGTTCGCGCTGGCCTCCCGGCTGTCCGGGGTGCCGGTGAACGAGATGGGCGACGTGCTGCGCGGCGTCCCGCACAACCCGACCACCGAGATGGACCTCGCGCTGTGGGAGCTGTCCACCAGGATCGAGCCGGAGCCGTTCCGCGAGCTGTCCGTCGCCGAGCTGGCCCGCCGCTACCGCGAGGGACGCCTGCCGCCCGCCGCCCAGCGCGAGATCGCCGCCTTCCTGGACGCGTACGGCCACCGCGGCGTCGCCGAGATCGACCTCGGGGTGCCGCGCTGGTCGGAGGAGCCCGAGCACATCCTCGGCGCGCTGGCCAACTACCTGCGCATGAAGGACGACGACCTCGCGCCGTCCGCGCTGTTCGCGAGGGGGGCACAGGAGGCGCGTTCCGCCGTCGTCCGGATCTCGGCGCGGGCCGGGCGCGGGAGGCCGTGGCGGGCCGCCGTCGTGCGGTACGCGCTCCGGCGCACCCGCACGTACGCCGGGCTGCGCGAGCTGCCCAAGTTCCACCTGGTCAAGACGCTCGCGGCGGTCCGGCGGAGCCTGCTCGTGGTGGGCGCGCACCTGGCGGACCTCGGTGTCGTCGACGCGCCCGGCGACGTCTTCTTCCTCGACCTGCGCGAGGCCAGGGCCTCACTCGGCGGGGGCGACCTGCGCACCCTCGTGGCCGCGCGCCGCGAGACGTACGAACGGGAGCGGCGCCGCCGACACGTGCCCCGCGTTCTCCTGTCGGACGGCACCGAGCCAGAGGCGGTTCCCTCGGCGGCCGCGCCCGACGGGAACGGCGCGCTGACCGGCACCGCCGCCTCTCCGGGCACGGTCACCGGCCCGGCCCGCGTGGTCCTCGACCCTGTCGGCGCGCACCTGGAGCCCGGCGAGATCCTCGTCTGCCCCTCGACCGACCCCGGCTGGACACCGCTGTTCCTGACGGCGGGCGGCCTGGTGATGGAGATGGGCGGCGCGATGTCGCACGGCGCGGTCGTGGCCAGGGAGTACGGCATCCCGGCCGTCGTCGGCGTCACCGACGCCACCCACCGCGTCACCACGGGCGAGCGGATCACCGTGAACGGCGCCGCCGGCACCGTGGTTCACGAGGCCGGCAGCACCACCTCCGCGTAGCGGGACTTCATCGTGGCCACCACCTCGTCGGGGTCGGCGGCCCAGATGTCGGCGTTGAAGATCTCCACCTCGATGTCGCCGGTGTACCCGGCGGCCAGGACGGCCCGCGTGATCGGCGGGAAGCCGATCACGCCGTCGCCCATCATGCCCCGCCCGAGCAGCACGTCCTCGGGCAGCGGATGCAGGTAGTCGCACACCTGGTACGACGCGATCCGCCGCCCCGCCCGCGCGATCTCCTCGAACAGCCGCGGGTCCCACCACACGTGGAACGTGTCCACCACCACGCCGACCTGCTCCTCCGGGTACGGCAGGCTCAGCTCCAGCGCCTGACCCAGCGTCGACAGCACCGCCCGGTCGGGGCAGTAGATCGGGTGCAGCGGCTCCAGCGCCAGCTTCACCCCCCGTTCCCCGGCGTACGGCGCCAGCTCCGCCAGCGCCTCGGCCACCCGCTCGCGCGCTCCGGCCAGGTCACGGGTGAAGCCCTCAGCGGGCAGCGCCTCGCCGGGCCGGACGCCGGGCAGGCCGCCCACCACCATCACCAGGCAGCCCGCCGCCAGCTCGGCCGCCTCGTCGATGGCCCGCCGGTTGTCCTCCAGCGCCCGCGCGAAGGCCGTACGGCCCTGCTCGCCGGGCAGCCCGCCGGCCGTCAGGAACCCGCCCCGGCACAGCGACGACACCCGCAGCCCGGCCGCCCGCACGAGCTTGACGCTCTCCGCCAGCCCCTGCTCGGCGACCTTCTCCCGCCACAGCCCGATCGCCTCCAGGCCGTGCCGGACGCACCCGTCCACGGCCTCGGCCACCGACCATTGCCGGGTCGTCCACTGGTTCAGCGAAAGACTCACAGCCCGTTCACCTCCAGCAGCGCCCTCATCCGGCGCACGGCCAGCTCCTGGTCGGCGAGCAGCCCCGCCTGGTCGGCCAGGGCGAACACCTCCGACAGGTGCAGCAGCGAGCGGGCCGACTGGGCGCCGTTCACCATGGCGAACGCGTCCTGGTGGCCGTTCAGCCAGGCCAGGAAGACGATGCCGGTCTTGTAGTGGTACGTCGGCGTCTCGAAGATCTTCCTCGACAGCGGCACGGTCGGCGCCAGGATCTCCTCGTACGAGGCCAGCAGCCGTTCCCGCTCCGCCTCGTCGTCGGCGGCCTCGGCCGCGTCCAGCACCTGGAGCGCCGCCGCCGCGGCCGGCGCGATGGCGTCGAAGATGCCCAGCAGCGCGTGCGAGCCCGACCTGATCAGCGAGGGGTAGTTGAAGTCGTCGCCGGTGTACAGCTTGACGCCCCCGGGCAGCGCGGCGCGCAGGCGCACCTCGTGCTCCTCGTCCAGCAGCGACACCTTCACGCCGTCCACCGTCGCCGCGTGGGCGTGGACCAGCTCAAGGAACGACTCCGTCGCCGCCGCCACGTCGCGCGAGCCCCAGTAACCGGCCAGCTGCGGGTCGAACATCTCACCCAGCCAGTGCAGGATCACCGGCCGGTCGGCCAGGCCGAACAGCTTGCCGTACACCCGGTGGTAGTCCGCGGGCCCCGAGGCCACCCTGGCGAGCTGACGGGAGGCCATGATGATCACACCGGCGCCGGCCGCCTGCACGGTCTCGATCTGCTCGCCGTACGCGGCCGTGATCGCGTCCAGGTCGTCCGCGCCGGGCGCGTGGTCGGTGCCGGCGCCGCAGGCGACGAGCGTGGCCGGATCGCCGTACGCGCGGGCCTCGGCGGCGCTGCGCCGGATGAGCTCCTTGGTGGCCGCCCAGTCGAGGCCCATGTTGCGCTGGGCGGTGTCCATGGCGTCGGCCACCCGCAGGCCGTGCGACCACAGGTGGCGTCGGAAGCGCAGCGTGGCGTCCCAGTCGACGGCGGCGGGGGAGCCGGGTGTGTTGTCGCCGAGCGGGTCGGCGACCACGTGGGCGGCCGCGTACGCGATCCGGCTCGCGGCCGGCTCGGCCGCCGGCCAGGTGACGGGCTCTCTCAGCGGGTACGCGCCCACCCCGGGCAGGTCGATCCTCACAGCTGGGGCACCTCGATCCTGCGGCCCTCGGCGGACGAGCGCAGGCCCAGCTCGGCGAGCTGGACGCCGCGGGCGCCGGAGGCGAAGTCGTTGGGGAACGGCGCGTCCTCCAGCACGTGCCGGACGAACGCCTCCCACTGCACCTTGAACCCGTTGTCGAACTCCGCGTTGTCCGGCACCTCCTGCCAGCCGTCGCGGAAGCGGGCGGTGGCCGGCAGGTCGGGGTTCCAGACCGGCTTGGGGGTGGCCGAGCGATGCTGTACGCGGCAGTTGCGCAGGCCCGCCACGGCGCTGCCGTGCGTGCCGTCCACCTGGAACTCCACCAGCTCGTCCCGGTTCACCCGGACCGCCCAGGAGGAGTTGATCTGCGCGACGACACCGCCCTCCAGCTCGAAGATCCCGTACGCGGCGTCGTCGGCGGTCGCCTGGTAGGCGTCGCCCTGCTCGTCCACCCGCGACGGGATGTGCGTCACGGCCCGGGCGTAGACCGACTGGACCCGGCCGAACAGGTTCTCCATCACGTAGTGCCAGTGCGGGAACATGTCGAGCACGATGCCGCCGCCGTCCTCGGAGCGGTAGTTCCACGACGGGCGCTGCGCCTCCTGCCAGTCGCCCTCGAACACCCAGTAGCCGAACTCGCCCCGCACCGACAGGATGCGGCCGAAGAAGCCGCCGTCGATCAGCCGCTTCAGCTTGAGCAGGCCCGGCAGGAAGAGCTTGTCCTGGACGACGCCGTTCTTGACGCCCTTGGCGGTGGCGGCCTCGGCCAGCGCGAGCGCCTCCTGCGTCGACTCGGCCGTGGGCTTCTCGGCGTAGATGTGCTTGCCGGCGTCGATGGCCTTGAGCACGGCCTTCACCCGGGCGCTGGTCACCTGGGCGTCGAAGTAGATCAGGTTGGCGTCGTCGGAGAGAGCGGCGTCGAGGTCAGTGGTGAAATCCGATATCCCATGCTTCGCCGCGATATTTCCAAGCTTGTCGGCATTTCGCCCGACCAGCACCGGCTTGAGGATGACGCGCCCGCCGTCCGAGAGCGTGACACCGCCCTGCTCGTTGATGGCCAGGACGGAACGGACCAGGTGCTGGCGGTAGCCCATCCGTCCGGTGACGCCGTTCATCACGACGCCGATCGTGCGCACGCTCATGAGGATCCCTTCACCGAGGAAAGCGCTTTCCCGAACCGTACGGCCGAGCTGCCGAGGGCGTCAAGTCACGGCCCGGAGTCCCGAAGCCACGGCGAGCCGCAGAAGTGGTGAGGCGGGCGAGTCTCACGTTCGTCGCGCGTCCCCCGCCGGCCGGCGAAGGCCTGCTCGAAACCGGCGGCACGCCGTTCCTCGAGACCCGGCCGCCGCCTCAGGCGCGCTCCCGGTCCGGGGTCTCAGGGAGTCCGCGGCTACGGGCGGCGGCGCAGCCCGTCGAGGACGATGCGGAGCAGGTGCCGGGCCTTGGCGTCCCACTCATCCTCCTCAACACGTGTCAGGCAGCCGATGAGGAGGATGACGTCGCGGGCGTCGACGTCCGATCGGATGGTCCCGTCGGCCTTTCCGGCCTCCAGCAGCGTGGTCAGCGCGTCGCCGATCGGCCCGAGGCTGTGCGCGGCGAGGTCCTGCCACACCGCTGCTTCGACGGCGGCGAACACTCCGCGCTTGACCTGCGCGTAGTCGGCCACCCGGTCGAACCAGCGAGCCAGCGCGGTGACCGGCTGGTGCTCGGCGAGCAGCGCCGGGGCCGCCGCCACGAGCTCCTCGACGTCCTCCCGGTAGACCTCGGCGAGCAGATCCTCACGGGTCGGGAAGTGGCGGTAGAGGGTGCCCTGGCCGACCCCCGCCTCCTTGGCGATCGCATTGAGCTTGATCTCGTCCGCGTTCGCGATGACGGCTCGCGCGGCCTGGATGATCCGTGCGCGGTTGCCGGCGGCGTCGGCCCGGCGGTGGCGTGGCTCCATCGTTCCCCTGTTGCTCGGCGATCAAAGCGGACATGTGTCCGGTAAGCTGCTCCATCATGCGGACACGTGTCCACTTTAACGAAGGGATCCCCATGACAGCCATCGACGGAAAGGTCGTCGCCATCACCGGCGCGAGCAGCGGCATCGGCGAAGCCACCGCGCGCCTGCTCGCCGAGTACGGCGCGGCCGTCGTCCTCGGTGCCCGACGGACACAACGCCTCGACGAGCTCGTCCAGGACATCCGCGACCGCGGCGGACGCGCCATCGGCTGTGTCACGGACGTCCTGCGGCAGGAGGACCTCGAACGACTCGTCGGCGGGGCCGTGGCGGAGTTCGGCCGGCTCGACGTGCTGGTGGGCAACGCGGGCATCGCCAAGATCGGGCCCGTGGCGGACCTCGACGTCGACGGCTGGTCGGCCATGATCGACGTCAATCTCCGCGGTGTGCTCAACGGCATCGCCGCCGCCCTGCCGGTGTTCCGCCGGCAGGGCCACGGCCACCTGGTGACCACGGTGTCGACGGCCGGCCTGACGATCACCCCCACGATGGCGGTCTACGCCGCGACCAAGAACGCCGTCCGTACGCTGCTGGAGGGCCTGCGGCAGGAGTCGACCGACGGCGTGCTGCGCACGACGGCCGTGTCGCCGGGCTTCGTCCGCACCGAACTCGCCGACTCGATCGACAACACACAAGTCCGCGAGCAGATCCTCCACAACATGGGACAGATCGGCATCGCGCCGGAAGCCGTCGCCCGCGCCATCGCCTTCGCCGTCGAACAACCCCTGGACGTCGAGATCGGCGACATCACCATCCGTCCGACCGTCCAAGGGTGACCGCCGTGCCGCCATTCCAGGCCGTCACGCGCGGACGCGGGGAGCCCGCTCTTGCGGGCGTCCACGTCAGAGCGGGAGGGACGACGGCGTCAGAGCTCGCTGCGCGTCTCCAGCCTGGCCAGGGCCTTGGCGATGGGCTGGGCGGTGAGCGTGCGCTGCCACTCGCGGGCGCCGAGCTCGCGCAGCCTGGCGGCCACGCTCTCGTCGGTGATCTCCGCGGGCGGCTCCCATGTCAGCCGGCGCACGGCGTCGGGCTGCAGGAGGTTCTCGGTGGGCATGTGGTGCTGCTCGGCCAGCGCGGAGATCACGGCCCGGGCGGCGGCCAGGCGCTTGGCGGCGGCCGGGTCGCGGTCGGCCCAGCGGTTGGGCGGCGGCGGCCCGTCGCCCGCCGTGCTGGGCAGCGGCAGCTGGCTGTCGGGCAGCGCTCGCGCCCGCGCCACCGCGGCGAGCCACTCGCTCATGTGCCTGCGCGCACTTCTCCCGGTGAATGCCGAAATTTCGGTCAATGCCTTTTTCGTGCGAGGCCCTTCCAGCGCGGCCGTGACGATCGCAGCGTCGGGCAGGACCCGCCCGGGCGCGAGATCGGCCTCACGTGCGATCCGGTCGCGCATCGTCCACAACTCGCGCACGATGGCCAGCGCGCGTACGTTGCGCACCTTGTGGATGCCCGACGTGCGCCGCCACGGGTCGGAACGCGGCGCCGGCGGCGGGGTGTTCAGCACGGCGGCGAACTCCTCGCGCGCCCACTCCAGCTTCCCGCTCTCCTCCAACTGCTGGTGGAGCACGTCGCGGAGCTCGACCAGCACCTCCACGTCGAGCGCCGCGTAGCGCAGCCAGTCTTCCGGCAGCGGCCTGGTGGACCAGTCGGCCGCCGAATGGCCCTTCTCCAGCCGCAGGCCGAGCACGGTCTCGACCATCGTGCCGAGCCCCACGCGCTCGTAGCCGAGCAGCCGGCCGGCCAGCTCGGTGTCGAACATGCGGCGAGGCCTGAACCCCACCTCCAGCAGGCACGGCAGGTCCTGCGAGGCGGCGTGCAGCACGATCTCGGCGTCGGCCACCGCCCGGTCGAGCGCCGACAGGTCCGGGCAGGCGATCGGGTCGACCAACGCGGTGCCGGCACCGCCCCGGCGCAGCTGGACGAGGTAGGCGCGGTTGCCGTAGCGGTAGCCGGAGGCGCGCTCGGCGTCGACCGCCACGGGCCCGTCGCCCGCGGCGAACCGCTCCACGACCTCGGCCAGGGCGTCGGCGTCGGAGACGACCGGAGGGATGCCTTCGCGCGGCTCGAGCAGCGGCTCCACTGTGCGTTCTTCTGTCATGAGCTCACCGGCCTCATGACGCTGGTGCTGTCTTGACTGGTGCCCTCACTTCGTTCGGTCACTCTCCGGATCATCACGTCGGCGTGGCAGGGCGGCCACGTCGGGCGGGAGCGGCGGTATGCCCGCGGCCAGGCACATGAGGTCGCACCAGGCGGCGACATGCCCCGACAGGTCCTCCTGGGCGGGTGACCACGACGCCCGCAGCTCGAGCTCGGTCGTGACCGGGTCGTCGGCCTTGTTGCCGAAGCCCTCGGACACGGCTCTTGTCACCGTACCGCCAGCGGCGGAGTAGTCGGCTTGGTGGGCGTCGAGAGCATCGGTCAGCCAGCTCCAGGCGACCGGCCCCAGCAGGGGATCGGAGGTGATCTCGGGCTCCATGTCGGCCCTGACGTAGGCCACCAGCCGGAACGGGCCTTCCCACCCGCGCTGGCCGTCGGGGTCGTAGAGCAGGATCAGCCGGCCGACCGCGAGCTCGTCGTCGTCGCGGTAGACCGAGGCGCCGATGGCGGCCGAATAGGGGGCCAGCCGCTGCGGCGCGGGCAGGTCTTCCAGCTCGATCTCCGGCCTGACCTCGGACGACCGCAGGCTCTCGGCCGCACGGGTGAACGCGGCGGGAGGCGGCGGCTGGTCACCGAGTGTCATAGCCGAAGCGTAGGTCGAGGTGGGACGGAAGGGGACCACGGGGGTGCTCATCCTTGGTGATCAAGCCGCAGCCGTAACCAGCTGGCGAACAGGAAGGGTGGACTCGGCGGTGCCGAGCATGATCGCGTGGCCGCAGTCGGCGCAGGCCCATTCGGGGCACTCGCCCGGCTCGTGCCCGTCGGCGCAGGGAGGTTGCTCGAACGGCCGCTCACCGGCGCAGGACGGGCAGTGCCCACCGCGGCGCTCTGGAGAACTCCACAACGCGGTCATCGCACGAGTCATCGAACCGGGGCCTTTCGTCGGGTCGTGGCTCCGACGTTGGCACGAGCCGCTGACAATTCCCCGCAACGCGCTCGGCGTGTCCCGAAAGTGGTCGCTGAATCGGTGCCGCGCGGTGGCTTGGGAAACTTTTGGCCCAGTCGAGACCGGCTCTCTGCGCGGGCATGGGGTGTGTTCGACCCGTGCGCGATGCCGACACCGAGCAGACCGGTAAACCTTCATCTGGCTATCTGATCATGATTTGGGGTGTCCAATGCATCTTTTTCCGACACCTCGCATCCTCGCGTCCGCATTCGCCGCCTCTCCCACCTGGACGGACGCCGGCGACCGGGCCCCGGACGGGCGCGATCCGGGGGTGGAACCGGTGCCCGCCCGTGGCACCCTTGTGGGGTGAACCTCGCCGACTCCGTCTTCCTGCGTGCCTGCCGCCGCCAGGCCGTCCCGTACACCCCTGTCTGGTACATGCGCCAGGCCGGGCGGTCGCTGCCGGAATACCTGAAGGTCCGCGAGGGCGTGCCGATGCTCACCGCGTGCTCGACGCCCGACCTGATCGTCGAGATCACCATGCAGCCCGTACGCCGCTACGGAGTCGACGCGGCCATCTTCTTCAGCGACATCGTCGTGCCGCTCAAGGCCATCGGCATCGACCTCGACATCAAGCCGGGCGTGGGCCCCGTCGTGGCCGAGCCCATCCGCGACGCCAAGGGGCTCGACGCGCTGCGTCCCCTGGATCCCGGCGACGTGCCGTACGTCACCGAGGCGATCCAGGCGCTGACCGGCGAGCTGGGCGGCACGCCGCTGATCGGCTTCGCCGGCGCGCCGTTCACGCTCGGCTCCTACCTCATCGAGGGCGGCCCGTCGAAGAACCACGACCGCACCAAGGCCATGATGTACGGCGAGCCGGAGCTGTGGCACGCGCTGATGGAGCGGCTGACCGACATCGTGCTGGAGCACCTGCGCATCCAGATCGCGGCGGGCGCCTCGGCCGTGCAGCTCTTCGACTCCTGGGTGGGGGCGGTGGCGCCCGACGACTACCGCGAGTTCATCCTGCCCCACACCCGGCGCATCTTCGAGGGCGTCGCCGGCGTGCCCCGCATCCACTTCGGCGTCGGCACCGGCGAGCTGCTCGGCGTGCTGGGCGAGGCCGGGGCCGACGTGGTGGGCGTCGACTGGCGGGTCCCGCTCGACGAGGCGGCCCGCCGCGTCGGCCCGGGCAGGGCGCTGCAGGGCAACCTCGACCCCGCGATCCTGCTGGCGCCGTGGGAGGTCGTGGAGCGCAAGGCCCGTGAGGTGCTGCGCCGCGGCCGGGCCGCCGAGGGCCACGTGTTCAACCTCGGCCACGGCGTGCTCCCCGCCACCGACCCCGACCAGCTCAAGCGCCTGACCGACCTCGTCCACGAGTTCTGAGCCCCGCCGGTCAGGTGGTCTCCGGATCCGGCGCGGGGGAGGGCGGCGGCGTGTGGCGCCGGCCGCGGCGTACGAGATGGACGACCAGGGCGACCGGCGGGAGCAGGACGGCCAGCCACGGCACGAGAGCGCCGAGCACGGTGAGCGCCGTCTTGGTGACCGCGACCAGGGCCCGCCAGCCGGCCTTCAGCCCGCCGAGGAAGCCCGCCGGCTCCTCCGCCGGGTCCTCCACCACGGCGACCGGCCCCACCAGCCGCAGCGTCAGCGTGGCCATCGAGACCTGCGCGGCCAGCTCCTTCTGCTGAGCCTGCAGCGACTCCAGGTCGGCCTCCCGGGCGGAGATCTCCCGCTCGACGTCCAGCACCTGCCCGATCGTGTCGGCCCGCTTCAGCAGCTCGCGCAGCGACTCCAGCGACTCCCGCGCCGACGCCAGCCGGCTCTCGACGTCGGCCACCTGCAGGGTGACGTCCTGGGTGGCCTGCTGCAGCGACAGCTGCCTGCCGAGCTCCTTGCCCAGACGGCCGAGCACCTCCGGGTACTTCGCCGGTGGGATCTTGAACTCCAGCAGCGCCGTGTCCTCGGTGCCGCCGGAGGAGTCGCTCTCCTCCTTGCCGAGGTATCCGCCCGCCTCGGTGACGATCTGCTTGGCCTGCTGCGCGGCCGTGGCGACCTGCCGGGCGCGCACGGTCATGCTGCCGGTGTAGATCACCTGGCGCTCCTGCCGGGTGACCGTCACGTCGGAGACGCTGCCGTCCGTACCGGACTCCTGCCGCCGCGGCGTGCGGTCGCTCTCCTCGGCGCGGCCGGTGGCGGGGGCGTCGGCCTGGGCGGGCGCCGCCTCGCCCGCGAGGCTCTGCATGGTCGCGCCGCCGCCGCCGCAACCGGCCAGGAACAGCGCCAGGCAGGGGATCGCGATGCCGTACCGGATTCTCGTCATGCCCTTACGACGGCTGCCGGTTCGGGGTGGTTTGACGGAGGCGATCACGGTACGGTCACGCGCCCCGCGCGGCCGGGCGCCCCTCTGAGACGGTAGCGTCAGGAGACGTGGAACGGAATCGAGCCCACGTGGTCGTGGTCGGCGGAGGGATCTCCGGTCTCGCCGCCGCGTGGTATCTCCGTCAGGGCGCGGGCGAGCGGGTCAAGGTGACCGTGCTCGAAGGGTCACCGCGGATCGGCGGCAAGCTGTACGCCTCGGAGGTCGCCGGGGTGAGCGTGGACGCGGGCGCCGAGGCCATGCTGGCCCGCCGCCCCGAGGGCAGAGACCTGGCCAGGGCCGTGGGGCTCGGCGACGACCTGGTCTTCCCCGGCACCACGCGCTCGGCCGTCTACAGCCGGGGCGCCCTGCACCACCTGCCGAAGGGCCAGGTCATGGGCGTGCCGTCCGACCTCGCCGAGCTGGCGAAGTCGGGCATCATCTCGCCCGGCGGGCTGCTGCGCGTGCCGCTCGACCAGATCCTGCCGGCCACCCTGGTCCGCACCGACGTGTCCGTGGCCGCCTACATCCGGGCGCGCATGGGCGGCGAGGTCGTCGACCGGCTGGTCGAGCCGCTGCTCGGCGGCGTCTACGCCGGCCGCGCCGAGCTGCTGTCGCTGGAGGCCACGATGCCGCGCGTGGCGGCGGTGGCGCGTTCCGAGCGTTCGCTGCTCAGCGCGGCCCGCCGGCTCGCCGAGGAGACCCCGAAAGACGCCGGCCCCGTCTTCACCACGCTCAGGAACGGCGTCGGCGGCCTGCCCGAGGCGGTCGCCAAGGCGTCCGGCGCCGACGTCCGCACCGGCGTCACCGTACGCGAGCTGCGCCGCACCGACTCAGGATGGCGGCTGGTCGCCGGGCCCGTGCCCAGGCCGGAGACGATCGAGGCCGACGCCGTCATCGTCGCCACGCCCGGCCCCGCCTCCAGCCGGCTGCTCAAGGCCGACGTGCCCAGAGCCGCCGCCGAGCTGGCCAGGATCCAGTACGCGAGCATGGCGGTCGTCACCCTGGCCTACCCCGTCGACGCCTTCCCCGAGCCGCCGGCCTCCAGCGGCTACCTCGTGCCGCCGGTGGAGCGGCGGCCGGTCAAGGCGGTCACGTTCAGCTCGGTGAAGTGGCCCCATCTGGCCAACGACCTGGTGATCCTGCGCTGCTCGATCGGCCGGCTGGGCGAGGAGCACCTGCTCCAGCGCGACGACACCGAGCTGGTGTCGCTGGCCACGGCCGAGATGGCCGACGTGATGGGCGCGCGCGGCCTGCCGCTCGACTCCCGGGTCACCCGCTGGGGCGGCGCGCTGCCGCAGTACAACGTCGGCCACCTCGACCGGGTGGCCAGGGTGCGCGCCGCGGTGGCGGTGCAGCCGGGCCTGGCGGTGTGCGGGGCGGCCTACGACGGCATCGGCATTCCGGCGTGCGTCGGCACGGCCCGTACGGCCGCGGCCCGGATTCTGGACCACCTCGACCTGCGAGGAGAATAGTCACCATGACAGAGGGCGCTCCGCGGCCGAAGGCCCGCGATCTCAACCAGGTGATCCGTTACACGATGTGGTCGGTCTTCCAGTCGACCGGGCCCTGCCCGGCCAACCGCGACGACCTGGCCGACGAGGTGCAGGAGCTGCTCGACCAGGCCGCCGGGAAAGATGTCGTGACCAGGGGGGTCTACGACGTGGCGGGGCTCCGGGCCGACGCCGACCTCATGTTCTGGTGGCACGCGCCGACGCCGGAGGACCTCCAGGACGTCTACTCGCGGTTCCGGCGCACCGAGCTGGGCCGCCACACCAGGCCCGTCTGGTCGGCGATGGCGCTGCACCGGCCCGCCGAGTTCAACAAGTCGCACATCCCGGCCTTCCTCGCCGAGGAGGAGCCGCGCGCCTATGTGAGCGTCTACCCGTTCGTGCGTTCCTACGAGTGGTATCTCCTCGAAGACTCCGAGCGCCGGGCGATGCTCGCGGAGCACGGCCGGATGGCGCGCGACTACCCCGACGTGCGGGCCAACACCGTCGCGTGCTTCTCGCTCAACGACTACGAGTGGATGCTGGCGTTCGAGGCCGACGAGCTGCACCGCATCGTCGACCTCATGCGTGCGCTGCGGGGCGCTCAGGCCCGCCGCCACACGCGCGTCGAGATCCCGTTCTACACCGGCGCCCGCAAGCCGGTCCGGGAGATCGTCGCCGCCCTGCCCTAGCCGGACGCCCGGGGCGGCGCGCAGCCGCCCCCCGCCTGCCGAGTCGGAAATCTCGCTGAATTGATCTACCCCGTTTGCCACAATCAGGGAATCGCCGGTCGACTGGCACGTTCCACGAGGGGGCGGGGTGACGGACTCCCGGAAGCGAGGACGCCACGCGGCGGGGCGTTCCCGGCGCGCGCGGCGCCGTACGGGCAGAGGCCTTTGGGCGGCGGGGGCGCTGGCCGGAGGGGCCGTGGTGCTGCTCGTCGTGAACGGCACGTCCGACGGCGACCGCACGCTCGGCGCGTCGCCGGCCGCCTCCGGATCCGCCGCGGGACCGGACGGCCCGCCTGGGCGCGTTCCCGCTGACGCGCACGGCGGCCGGGGCGGGTCGCCGGGGCCGTCCGAGCGTCCCGGGTCGCGGGCGCAGGCCCGGCCGCGCGAGGCCGGCAGGCCCGCGTCTCCTCCCTCCGCCACACCGGGAATGGTGGCCGGGGCGTCCGCTTCGCCGGGCGCCGACGGCGGTGGTGGTGGGTTCTCGCGGCACACCGACCCGCAGGCGGCCGAGTTCTTCCGTACGACCTGGGGCTCGCGGGACAAGGCGCTGAAACGCCTCAGAGATGTCCGTACGGTCGGCGGGTATTTACGGATTTATACGGATTTGCCGGATAATGCGGACAATTCCACCGCGGCGATCATGCTGTGTGAGCGCGGCCTGCACTACCTGCGCAGCCGCGGCGTGGCAGACCCGGTGGTGTTCGTGCACGCCAAAGCCGGTGGGAACGGCAACCCGGTGCTCGCCAACATCCTCGGACCCGCCGACCGCACCTGCCGTGTCACCCATCCCGACCCCGGCTGACCCGGGATCGGGACGCTCGCCACGCGTCAGGCCTTGGGCTCCAGGCGCAGCGAGATCGAGTTGATGCAGTAGCGATCATCGGTAGGCGTCGGGTAGCCCTCACCGTGGAAGACGTGCCCCAGGTGGGAGTCGCAGCGCGCGCAGCGCACCTCGGTGCGCACCATGCCCAGGCTGCGGTCCTCGATCAGCCGCACCGCGTCGGATTCGGACGGCTCGAAGAAGCTCGGCCATCCGCAGTGCGACTCGAACTTCGTGTCGGACCGGAACAGCTCCGCGCCGCAGGCACGGCACGAGTAGATGCCCTCGGTCTTGGTGTCGACGTATTCCCCCGTGAACGGGCGCTCGGTCCCGGCCTCCCTGAGGACGTGGTACTCCTCGGGCGACAGCTCGGCCCGCCACTCCGCCTCGCTCTTGACGACGTTCTCCATGCGTCCAGAGTACGAGATGGTGGCAAAAAGAGATCTCCGCAGGGTGAAGCATCCGTTCTGGGGCGAATTCGCGTCTTTGTAGGCAAGGGGGTGTCATCGCCTCCTGCAAGGGGTGAGATCGTCCGCCAAGATCCCGCCGAGCGGCGCAGCCCACGCCCGTGCTGGAGCCGCGGGGATCGTGAGGGGCCGGCCGGGTGGCGCGCCAGCGCCCGGAACGGCGGCGGACGGTCTGGTGGCTCGTCCCGTCGAGCCCTCGGTCCCGCCACCGCGGCGGCTCCGGGACGAGCCCACCCCGCCTAACCGGCCGAGTTGTCGGACCGGGGGAGTAGGTTCGAGGGCATGGCATCGCCGTACATCGAGCTCGAGGTGGGGGAGCGGACCGTCAAGGTCACCAATCCCGACAAGGTCTACTTCCCGGAGATCGGCGCGACAAAGCGCGAGCTGGTCGAATACTACGTGAGCGTCGGCGAGGGGGCACTGCGCGCCCTGCGGGACCGGCCGACCAACATCAAGCGCCATCCCGACGGCGTGCAGACCGAGGCCATCTACCAGAAGCGCATGCCGCCGCGGCACCCCGACTGGCTCCAGTCGGTGACCGTGACGTTCCCGAGCGGCCGCACGGCGCAGTCCCTGCGCGTCACCGAGATCGCCGCGATCGCCTACTGCGCCAACCTCGGCACCATCGACTTCCACCCCTGGCAGGTGCGCGCCGCCGACGTCGAGCACCCCGACGAGCTGCGCGTCGACCTCGACCCGCAGCCGGGCCTGGAGTTCGACGCCGCCCGCAAGGCCGCCTTCCTGACCAGGGAGGTGCTCGCCGAGCTCGGCATGACCGGCTACGTGAAGACGTCGGGCAACCGCGGCGTCCACATCGCCGTGCGCATCGAGCCGCGGTGGGATTTCGTCGACGTACGCCACGCCGGCATCGCCCTGGCCCGGGCCGTCGAGGCGCGCGATCCCGCCCTGGTGACCACGGCCTGGTGGAAGGAGGAGCGCGGCGACCGCGTCTTCATCGACTTCAACCAGAACGCCCGAGACCGCACGGTGGCCAGCGCCTACTCCGTCAGGGCCCGGCCGCACGCCCCCGTCTCGGCCCCGCTCACCTGGGACGAGCTGGCCGACGCCGACCCGCGCGACTTCGACATCCGCACCATGCCCGCCCGGTTCGCCGAGGTCGGCGACGTGCACGTGGCCATCGACGACCACGCCCACTCCATCGAGCCGCTCCTGCGGATGTACGCCGAGGACGAGCGCGGCGACATGCCGTACCCGCCCAACTATCCGAAGATGCCGGGCGAGCCGAAGCGGGTGCAGCCGAGCAAGGCCCGGTCCGACACCTGACGTCGGTCAGTGTCTGACGAGGCGGTGCGGGTCAGTGTCTGACGAGACGGTGCGGCGCGAGTTCGCGGGTCTCGCCCCGTTCCAGACAGACGACCCGGTCGGCCAGGCCGGCCTGCTCGATGTGCTGGCGGAAGTCGTCCAACGGTGAGCTGAAGACCGTGTAGTCGTCGTAGTGGATCGGCACGACCGCGTGCGGGTTCATCAGGTCCACCCATCCGGCGCCCTGCCGGCCGTCCATGGTGACGAGCAGCGAGCCGAGCAGCTTGGTGCCGCCCAGGTGCACGAGCGCCAGGTCGATGTCGGGGAAGCGGCGCGGGATCGAGTCCAGGCGGCGGTCGAGCAGCGTGTCGCCGCTGATCAGCATGCGCAGCTCCACCAGCCCCTCCTGACCGCAGAACTCCAGCATCGTGCCGATCACCGGCGGCAACAGCCCCGCGATCGGGCCGGGCGCGTGCTTGGCGGGCAGGGCGGTGATCGTCACCGTGCCGCCAGGGCCGCGCAGCTCGTGCTGCTGCCAGTTCTCCAGCCCGACGCTGCGCCGGAAGCCGCGCCTGCGCAGCTTGCCCGCCGCCGAGGTGGTGGTGATGACCGGCGTGTCCTTGTCGAGGCCCTTGCGCGCCACGCGGTCCCAGTGGTCACCGTGCAGGTGCGAGAGGACCACCGCGTCGATGACCGGCAGGTCCTCGATCTCCACCGCGGGGTCGTGCAGGCGGCGTGAGGTCAGGCCGTAGCCCAGGTACGCGCGTTGCCCCTGGTGCAGGAAGTTCGGATCCGTCAGCAGTGTGATGCCGCAATAGCGGATCAGCGTCGTCGCGTTCCCGATGAACTGCAGGCTTCCCTTCACGCTCTTCACCCCGGATGGTTCGGTCGCTGGGCCGGCGGCACGCCTCCACCCTTGCCTCCGCCCTTGCCGCCCTTGTCCGTGCCGTGCGGGTGGGCGGCGGCGCGCGTGGCGGCTCCCTTGGTCTCGCGGGCGGCGTCCGCGGATTTGGAGTCGGTGCTGGCCTTGCCGGACCTGCGAAGCTCTGGCTGTTGTGGATTGCTCATTCCTTTTGTCCCCCTTTGTCGTGATATCTCCCCTGCCACGATGCGCTACGGCCAAACCCGCCGGCAGGGCCGGAAAGACACGTGGCGGGACGGCTGCCGGCGTCGTTCCGCGATCGCGCTTGTGGCGAGCGGGCCGTCGCTCGCCTGCCGGCGGAAAGGGCTCGCTCGTGCTCGATGCTTCCGCTCGGACGGGAGCCTTCTGGGGGTCGGCGGATTGGGCGGGGAGACTCGCGGACAGGGGTTTGTGGCGCGGTTCTGTCGGGGGCGTTCTCTAGGGTCGCCAGGGACGGCGAGTGGGAGGCGGAGGTCCGGGTGCGAGAGTTCGAGTTGGCGCTTGGGGATGGGCGCAGCGTGCATGCCTACGATGCCGCTCCGGGTGATGACGGGCTGCCGGCGGTGCTCTGGCACCATGGGACGCCCAACGTCGGGGCGCCGCCGGAGCCGTTGGCGGACATGGCCTTGCAGCTCGGCCTGCGGTGGGTGGCCTATGACCGGCCTGGTTACGGCGCGTCCACGCGGTGGCCGGGGCGGAGGGTTGGATCCGCGGCGGTTCTGGGTGAGCGGGTCGCCGACGCGCTGGGGATCGGGCGTTTCGCCGTCATGGGGCACTCCGGTGGGGGTGCGCATGCCCTGGCCTGTGCCGCCCTGCTGCGTGAGCGGGTGACGGCCGCCGTCAGCGTGTCCGCGCCGGCGCCGTACGGGGCCGAGGGCCTCGACTGGTTCACGGGCATGTACGCCTCCGGCGCGGCCGGGTTCCGCGCCGCCCTGCGGGGACGGGCCGAGCTGGAGCGTCACCAGGCGGCGGCCGCGTACGACCCGGAGATGTTCACCCCCGAAGACCACGCCGCGCTGGAGGGAGACTGGTCCTGGTTCGGCGAGGTCGTGGCGGCCGCGCAGGCCGGCGGCCCCGGCGGGCAGATCGACGACGACCTGGCCTACGTCGCCCCGTGGGGCTGCGACCCCGCCGAGGTGACGGCCCCGGTGCTGATCATGCACGGCGACCAGGACAGGGTCGTGCCCAGCGCGCACGGCGGGTGGCTGGCCGGCCGCTGCCCGTCGGCCGAGCTCCGCCTCCTGCCCGGCGACGGCCACATCTCGGCCATGCGCGCGGCCCCGGCGGCCCTTGAGTGGCTGGCCGGGATCAGTCGCCGAACTGCAGATGCAGAGCCCGGGTGAAGTCGGAGACGGCCTCCTCGTGCCGGTCGAGCTCCTGCAGGATCTCGCCGCGCACCCGGTAGGCCCAGATGTACTCCGGGTCGAGCTCGGTCGCCTTGTCGAGGTCGGCCAGCGCGGCCTCGTTGTCGCCCAGCTCGCTCAGCACCGCGCCCCGGCTGCCGAGCGCGCGGTCGTTGCCCGGGTCGAGCTCCAGGGCCCGGTTCAGGTCCGCCAGTGCCTCCTCGTAGCGGTCGAGCATGCGCAGCGCCTCGCCCCGCCTGCTCAGCGCCCGCACGTGGTCCGGCTCGGCCTCCAGGGCTCTGGCGTAGTCGTCGACGGCCTCGGGATAGAGCTGCATCCGCTGGTAGAGGTCGCCGCGCGCCACCCACGAGTACGCCAGGCTCTCGTCCAGCGCGATGATCTTGGTGTGCGTCTCCAGGGCCTCGTCCAGCCGGTCGAGGTCGGCCAGCGCGTCGGCCTTGGCCTCCAGGATCCACAGCGAGTCGGGGGAGAGGGTGAGTGCGTGCTCGAAGTCGTCCATGGCCTCCTCCAGCCGGCCCATGGCCGCGTACGTCTGCCCGCGCGAGCCCAGGGCGTACGCGCTGTCCGGCTCCAGCTTCAGGGCCTCGTCGAAGTCCTCGAGCGCGGCGTCGTGCCGCCCGGTGACGCGGTGGCTCTCGCCGCGCAGCCGCCAGGCGCGGGCGTTGTCCGGCACCAGCGCGATCGACTCGGTCAGGTCCGCGATCGCCGCGTCGTGCCGGCCCAGCGCGATGTACGACTCTGCGCGGCTGCGCAGCACGGAGGCGCGGGAGTGGGCGGCCTCCTCGGACAGCTCGGGACGGTCCGTGATCCACTCGCTCATGACCGGTAAATCTATCCGACGGAATCGCCGACAAGAACAGCCTTTCGGCCAGGCGTTCACGGTCGGAGCCGGCGACCGAAACCAAGCATATGCTTGCTCAGATTTCTCGCCTACAGTCGGACAGATGGCGCGTACCGCAAACATCACGTAAAGTGCCCGAACAGTGACGCATAGTCGCAATAACGCAGGGGCACAACCGGTCGCAGGGTGGTGGCGATGGCATACAGATGGCTCGGCAGACTGGCGTACGGCTCCCGTTACGACCGTGTCCCGTGGGGACAGCGGGTGTACGTCCGGCCAGGGGAGCGGCTCATCCGTGAGGCGCAGTGGCAGCGGCTGATCCGGCGGGCGCCGGTGATGACGCTGGAGGAGTACAGGAGGCTGCGGGCGCTCGGCGAGATCGAGGAGTTCCTCAGTTGCATGATGTGCGGGGAGTCCCGGCAGCAGCCGCTCTTCGAGCCGACCGGCGGCACGGGCAAGGGCTGGCGCTACCACGTCGTCCGCTGCCCCTCCTGCGGCTTTCTCTACCGCAACCCGAACGTGCGGCCGGAACGCCTCGGCGACCTGTACGCCTCCGGCTACAGCAACTTCCTGAGCGGCAAGTACGCCGCCAACCGGCAGCGCCGCTACGACCTGACGATGAAGGCGTTCTCTCCGGTCTTCGACGAGGGCAAGGAACGCCGGCTGCTCGACTTCGGCTCCGGCGTCGGGCTCTTCCTGGAGCTGGCCGAGCGGCGCGGCTTCGACGCGTACGGCGTGGATCTGTCGCCCGAGTCGGTCGAGCAGGCCAACCAGCGGCTCAGCCGGGCGCGCACCTACTTCGGCGCGCCCGAGGACGTGCCCGAGATCGCCGCCGGCGGCTTCGACGTGATCACGCTCTGGTCGGTGCTCGCGCACCTGCCCAGGCCGCTGGAGGACTTCAGGAAGTTCAGGAGCCTGCTCGCGCCCGGCGGCGTGCTGCTCATCCTCACCGTGAACGCACAGTCGCTGCTGCTGAAGGCGTACGGGCCGAAGTGGAGCGGCTTCACCAAGAACCACCTGATGTTCTACTCCTCGAAGACCGTGCCCACGCTGCTGGCCCGTACCGGATTCGCGGGCGTCGCCTTCGCCCCCCACTACGGGGACACGATCGAGGCCGGCACCACCGCGCTGCACCCCGACCTGAGCAAGCGGCTGCGCCGCAACGTCGACCGCAGCGACGGCGGCAACATGATGCGCGTGCTCGCCTTCGCCGACGAGGAGGCGATCGGGCGCTGGGGCGGCGGCCCGCTCACGGTCCACCGCCTGCACGCCTAGAGACCTGCACGCCTGGAGACCCGCACGTCCGGAGAAGCCGGGACGTCTAGATCTCGGGAACCCCCGCGTCCGACGCCGGGGACGGCTTCCCCAGCCCTGGGTCGAGCTGCTCGATCAGGCGCTGCGCCAGCGCGGCCCGGCGCACCCGCTCGCGTCCGAGCTCCTGCGGCACCGCGCCGAGGTGACCGCCGGAGGGATAGATGTTGGGCGCGTTGCGCAGGCCCATCTTCAGGTAGACGGGAGCGGCGGCCCGGACGATCTCCGCCGCCTCGTAGAAGCGGACGAACCCGCCCTGGTCGTCGGGCACCTCCAGGTAGAGGTCGATCGGCAGCCCGGTCGCGGCCCGGATCTCCGCCAGGTGCGGGATCGTCAGGTCGGTGCCCACGTTCACCGTGGTCGCGCCGAGGCGTTCGTAGATCGCGGCCGTCGGGCCGTTCGTCAGCGGCATCAGCACCGACGTCTTCAGCACGAGACCGGCCGGCAGCGTGCCGTCCTCCTTCAGCGTGCGCAGCACCTCCAGCGCGCCGAGGTCGCCGACGAGCAGGCTGCGGATGCCGAGCGCGCAGGCCCGCAGCGCGTCGGCCACGCACGCCGCGACCATCGCGTTGCCCCGCGCCGCCGCGCCCACGGCCTGGGTGAGCTTGGCCTGGCCGCCGGTGTCCCAGGCGGCGCGCGGCCCCAGGAACAGGTTGACCTCGATGCCGCGCTCTGCCCCGATCCGCGCCATGCGCCGGATCTCGTCGTCGGTCAGCATCATCACGCCGCTGCCCTGCGAGGTGCGGGCGACCGGCACGCCGAGCCGGTCCGCCTCCGCCACCACGGCCTCCAGCACGGCGGGCCCCTCGACGCTGGGGATCTCGAACCGGTACGGCGCCCCGTCGGCGAAACGGTCGCCGGACTCGGCCGCGGCCCTGGCCACTGGGTGGCCGAGGCGCTCCATCAGGGCGTGCAGGTCGGCAAGGCTCGTCATCGGGTCCCTCCTCGTCGTCGCATGTGATCCACGCTAGGCCAGAACGGGCAGCATGGAAGGGAAAGGAGATCATGTGAGCGATTTACTCGTGACCGCCGACGGACCCGTGCTGCGGGTCGTGTTCAACCGGCCCGCCCGCCACAACGCCCTGACCTGGGTCATGTGGGACGGCCTGTACGACGCCTGCGAACGTGCCGACGCCGACCCCGGCATCCGGCTGCTCGCCCTGTCGGGCGCCGGGGAGCGGGCGTTCGTGTCGGGCACCGACATCTCCCAGTTCGCCGCGTTCACCGACGGCGCCGACGGCGTCGCCTACGAACGCCGCATCCAGCGCGTCGTCGACCGGCTCGAACGCGTCAGGGTGCCCACCCTGGCCGTCGTCCAGGGCTACTGCGTGGGCGCCGGCCTGATCCTGGCCGCCGCGTGCGACCTGCGGCTGGCCGTGCCGGAGGCCCGGTTCGGGGCGCCGATCGCGCGGACGCTCGGCAACTGCCTGTCGATGAACACGTACTCGCTGCTCGTGCACCACCTCGGCCCCGCGCGGACCCTCGACATGCTGCTGCGGGCCCGCCTCTACACGGGGGAGGAGGCGCACGCGGCCGGGTTCGCCGCCGAGCTGTGCGAGCCGGGCGACCTGCCCGCTCGCCAGGCCGAGGTGGAGGAGCGGCTGCTGTCGCACGCGCCGCTGTCGATGTGGGCGGCCAAGGAGGCCGTCAGACGGCTGCGGGTGGCCGGCCTGCCGGACGGCGACGACATCGTGGCCGAGGTCTTCGGCAGCGCCGACTTCCACGCGGCCGTGCCCGCGTTCCTGGCCAAGGAGAGGGTCGCCTGGCAGGGCCGCTGAGGTGTCCTAGGATCGGGGGCATGCAGCTGGCCCCCGGCGTCCACGTCGCCATCACCGATCGTCACGGAGGGGTCAGCGTCCCTCCGTACGGCTCTCGCAACCTCGGCGGCATGGTCGGCGACGACCCGGCCGCCGTGCGCGCCAACCGCGCGGGCGTGGCCGCCGAGCTGGGTGTGCGGGCCGTGGTGTTCATGCGCCAGGTCCACAGCGCCGAGGTCGCGTACGTGAGCGAGCCGTTCGGCGACGATCCGCCCCCGCTCGACGGGGTATTCACCACCGAGCCGAAGCTGGCCCTCGCCTCGCTCGGCGCCGACTGCCCCGCCGTGCTCGTGGCCGACCCGGTGGCGCGCATGGTCGGCGCCGCCCACTCCGGCCGCCCCGGCACGGAGGCGGGCATCGCGACGGTGCTGGTGGAGGCCATGGCGGCCAAGGACGCGCTGCCGGAGCGCATGGTCGCGCTGATCGGCCCGGGCGCGTGCGGCCGCTGCTACGAGGTGCCCGCCGACCTGCGCGGGCGGGTGGCCTCGAAGGTGCCGCAGACGTGGTCGACGACGTCGTGGGGCACGCCCGCGCTCGACCTGAGAGCCGGCATCGAGGCGCAGCTGCGCGCGGCGGGGCTGGCCGACGTGCGCCACGACGCGCGCTGCACGATCGAGTCGCAGGAGCTCTACTCCCACCGCCGCGAACAGCCCGGCGGACGCTTCGCCGGGATCGTCTGGCTCGCCTAATCGCGGCTCTTCGACCCGTTGAAGATCGCGTTGAGCACGAAGATGGCGACCCAGATGGGGATCAGCGCCGACATGTGCCCTTCGCCGAGGATGGTGAGCACGAGCGTGGAGACCGTGCCGAGCGAGAGCGAGACGATCGCCAGGGCCAGCCGCTGAGCATGGTTGGGACCGCCGGCCGCCGCCTTCCCTGCCTTGGGCGCGGCGGCCAGGCGTTCGTCCACCCGGCGGTCGATCTCCTGGCCCATCTTGTCGAGGAACGACTCCACGACGGCGTCCTCGAATTCGGGCCCGAGGTCGCGGCGGGCGGACACGGCAGCCCTGAGCTCATCACCAGTAGTCACATGTCGAGATATAACGCCATGGTGAGCTACCGGGCAAGGATGTCGTCAAGGTTGTAACTCACCGGACGCTCCAACTGCTCATACGTGCATGATTCGGGCGTGCGGTCGGGCCGCCACCGCCGGAACTGCGCCGTGTGCCGGAACCGGTCGCCCTCCATCTGGTCGTAGGCCACCTCCATCACCAGCTCCGGCCGCAGCGGGATGAACGACAGGTCCTTCTTGGCGTTCCACCGCGACACCGCGCCCGGCACCCGCTGCCCGCCCGTCGCCGGCCCGGCGGCCGGCTGACCGGCGGTGGCCGCCGCCTGCTCGGCCCAGTGGCCCCAGGGGTGCTCGCTCAGCTCCGCGAGGTACGGCTTGACCTCCTCGACCAGCTCGGCCCGGCGCTTCATCGGGAACGACGCCGCCACGCCCACGTGGTGCAGCCGCCCGTCGTCGCCGTAGAGGCCGAGCAGCAGTGAGCCCACGACCGGGCCCGACTTGTGCTCGCGGTAGCCGCAGACCACGACGTCGGCCGTGCGCTCGTGCTTGACCTTGAACATCGTGCGCTTGTCGGGGACGTACGGCTGGTCGCCCGGCTTGACGATGATGCCGTCGAGCCCCGCACCCTCGAACGCGTCGAACCACTCGGCCGCCTGCGCGTCGCTGGTCGTCACCGGGGTCAGCCGGATCGAGCCGCCCTTCTCCGGGAACAGGCCCTCCAGCCGCGCCCGCCGCTCGGCGAACGGCAGCTCCATCAGTGACTCGTCGCCCAGCGCCAGCAGGTCGAAGGCGACGAACTGCGCGGGTGTGCGCTCCGACAACATCGTCACCCGCGACTTGGCCGGGTGGATGCGCTGCTGCAGCGCGTCGAAGTCGAGCTGCGACCCCATGGGCAGCACGATCTCGCCGTCGACCACGCATTTGTCCGGCAGCTCGGCCCTGACCGCCTCGACCAGCTCGGGGAAGTAGCGCGTGAACGGGCGCTCCTTGCGGCTGCCGAGATAGACCTCGTCGCCGTCGCGGAACACGATGCAGCGGAAGCCGTCCCACTTGGGCTCGTAGAAGAGCGTGCCGTCCTGCTTGGGCATGGCCTTGACCGGCTTGGCCAGCATCGGCGGCACCGGCGGCCGCACCGGCAGGTTGGGCACCGGCTCCGGTTCTTCCTCCACGACCGGCACGTCCGCGGGCGGCATGTCGTCCGGTGTGGCGGCGTGCTCAGACTGCGTCATCGGCTCGGTCATCGCTGCGCTCCCTCGTGTACGTGCAGAAGAGGACCCCCTCCTCCTCCAGCACCTGGCTGAGATTCAGTGGCACCGTCGCGTGCTCGCCGTTCTGGATGCGCGCCGCGTCGCCTCCGACCAGCAACGGGCTGATCGACAGGCACAGCTCGTCGACCAGGTCGCAGGCCGACAACTGGGCGTTGAGGCGGGGCCCGCCCTCGCACAGCACCCTGGTCAGCCCGCGCTCGTGGAGCCCGGCGACGGCGAGCTTCATGTCGACGCACTCGTCACCGGCCACGATCAGGTCGGACCGCTCGGCCGCCAGCCTGCGCCGGTCGATCGGCGCGTGCTCGCAGGTGATGACGATCGTCCGGCTCGGGGCGTCGGTGAACAGCGGCCCGTCGAGGTCGAGCGCGAGGCTGCGGGAGATCACCGCGATGGGCGGCACCTCGGGCCGCCCCCGGCGGAGCTCGGCCCAGGACGCACGCGGCGGAACCGGGCCGTAGCCCTCCTTGCGCACGGTCGCACCGCCGGCGACCACCACGTCGGCCAGCCCGCGCAGGGTCTGGAAGATCCGCTTGTCGCCCTTGCTCGACAGCCCTCCCGAGCGCCCGTCGAGCCAGGCCGCGCCGTCGGCGCTGGCGACCATGTTGAGCCGCAGCCACGGCCGGTCGTCAGGGTAGGCGTACGCCTGCACGATGTCTGGGTTGTCCTGTATGTCGGGATAGATGCGCCGCACTCCTCTACCTTGGCACACGCCACCGACATCCCATCCGCCGGCAGATATCGCTTTTCCCTATCCCCGGACGTACGGGCGATTCTCCGCTTAACGTGACAAGAGGGATGGGGACTGACTGGGAGGCACAATGGGCCTGGTAACCGCCCTCACAGGGACGATCGCCGTGCTCGCGGGGGTCTATCTGCTCTCCTTCTGGCTGCCGCACGGCGCTCCGCGCCGGACCAAGGTCACCCGTTTCCCGTCGGCGCTGGTCTTCTCCCATCCGGCGCTGGCGGTGTCGGCGCTGGTGTGCTGGGCGGCCGGCCTCGCCACGGGGAGCCGGGCGCTGGCCTGGGCGGCGTTCGGCGGGCTGGCGGCGGCCGCGCTGCTGGGCTTCACGATGTCCACGCGGTGGCTCGGGACGGGCCGGCACGGGACGGCCGCGCGCCGGTTCCCGGTGCTCGCGGTGACGCTGCACGGCCTGGCCGGGGTGGCGACGTTCACGCTGGTGTTCCTCACCGCCAGCGCGGCCCACGTCATCTAGCGGCGCGCCGGCCATGACGGGTGGTGGAAGGCGAACGCGGCGACCGATCGGCTGACCAGATCGGCCGCCTCCTCGCTGGACAGGCCGAGCTGCCGTACCAGGGCCACCCAGCTCTGGTAGCTGGTCTGCACGAACGCCACCGCGGCGGCCTCGTCCAGCGGCGCGCGCAACCGGCCGCTCTCCTGCGCGATGGCGAGAACCGACCGTACGCGCTCGAGCCTGATCTCGCGGGCGGTCGTCAGCGCCCGCTCCAGCTCCGGCGCGTCGCGGATCATCACCAGGGCGGCCAGCCTGTCCTCCTGTCGGGCCATCTCCTGGAACCACCGCCGGACGAACTCCCGCAGCGCTCCCTCCGGCGACCGGTGGTCCGTCACGGGGGCCGGCGCGAGCGAGGCGAACTGCTCGTTGATCGCGGCCATCGCCGCGGTCAGCAGCGCGTCCACGGACGCGAAGTGGTTGTACGCGGTGCGCACCGAGACGTCGGCGCGTTCGGCGATCGCGGTCATGGGCACGTTTGCGCCGCCGGTCTCCATCACCAGATCCATGGCGGCCGTCATCAGCCGCTGCCTGGTGCCCTCGATCGCCTGCGCCCGCTTGGTCATCGAGTATCTGCGCGCCACTGCCTCTCCCTCCCGCCCGGGATCAACAGGCCCGGATCAACAAGGTCATCACGCATAGACAATTGACTGCATGCCATCGTGCATCCAATTATGGTCTCCAGCCGCTTTCGGAGAGGAGGCTATGCGCATGGCCACGACGCCACAGCACGCAGAGCCCCACATGGCAAGGAAGGCGCTCATCGCGGCGTCGATCGGGAACTTCGTCGAGTGGTACGACTTCGCCGTCTACGGCTACAGCGCCGCGGTCATCGCGAAGGTCTTCTTCCCCGAGGGCGACGGTGCCGTCGCGCTCCTCGGCACGTTGGCGATCTTCGGCGTGACGTTCCTGCTGCGCCCGCTCGGCGGCATTCTGCTGGGCCGGCTGGGCGACCGCATCGGCCGGCGGCCGGTGCTCTCCCTGACCCGTGCTGCTCATGGGGGTCGCCACGGCCGTCATGGGCCTGCTGCCGTCGTACGCGTCGATCGGCGTCGCCGCGCCGATCCTGTTGCTGCTGCTCCGGCTCGCCCAGGGCTTCTTCGGCGGCGGGGAGTTCAGCGGCGCGTCCACCTACTTGGTCGAGTACGCGCCACCGGGGCGCCGAGGGCTGTGGGCCACCCTGTCCATGGCGACCGGTGTGTTCCCGTTCGCCGTGTGCGGGCTCGTGGTGTTCGCCGTCTCCGCGAGCATGGACCCCGCGACCTACGAGAGCATCGGGTGGCGGCTGCCCTTCCTCTTCGCGCTGCCGCTCGCGCTGGTCGGCCTCTACCTGCGGCTGAGGATCGACGAGACCCCGGCGTTCCGCGCCGTCGAGGACGCCGGCGCAGTCGAGAGGGAGCCGATGCGCACCCTGCTGCGCCACCACCGCCGCCCGGTCCTGCTGGCCTCGCGATCTCCTCGCTCAACGCCGTCGGGTCCTACACGGTCACCAGCTACATGCCGACCTTCCTCACCGAGCACGCGCGGCTGCCGCAGGCGACGGCGCTCGTCGCGAGCAGCTCGGCGGTCGCCGTCCTCGCAGTGCTGCTCCCGTTCAGCGGTCGGCTGGGCGACCGGATCGGACGCCGCCCGGTCATCCTGGTCGGCACGATCGGGATGGTGCTGCTCGCCGTGCCCGGATACCTGCTCGCCGGCCAGGGGTCCCTGGGGGCGGCAATCGCCGGTCAGCTGCTCATGGTCGTGCCGCTGTCCGGCATCTCCGCGGTGCTCGGCCCCGCCATGTGCGAGCTCTTCCCGACCAGTGTGCGCTACTCGGGCTCCGCGCTCGGCTACAACGTGGCGTACGCGCTGTTCGGCGGCACCGCCCCCTTCGTCGCCCAGTTCCTCATCACCCAGGCGGGGACACCGATCGCACCGGCCTTCTACATGGTGATCTTCGGCCTCGTGTGCCTGATCGCCGTCGCCAAGCTCCCCGAGACCTCCCGCATCCCGCTCCCAGAGACCCTTCCGCAGAGGCAGGAGAACCCAGTATGAACCGACTCGTGATCGCGTCCAGCCGGCTGTTCGACGGGGTGAGCGAGACGCCATTGGACAACGCCGTGCTCACGATCGAGGACGGCGTGGTCGCCGAGGTCGGGACGTACGCGGACGCGCCGCCGGCCGGCGCCGTGCACCTCCCGGACGCGACCATCCTGCCCGGCCTGGTCGACTGCCATGTGCATCTGCCGTTCGACGCGTCCGCCGACCCCGTCGCGTCGACCATGGCGAAGACGGTCCCCGCCGCGACCCTCCAGGCGGTGCGGAACGCGCAGACGCTCCTGCGGCACGGCGTCACGACCGTACGGGACGTGTCGTCGCCCCACGGCATCGCGATCGAGCTGCGGGACGCCATCGCCCAGGGACTTCTTGACGGCCCGGACATCCGTGCCTGCGGCACGCACCTCACCATCACCGGCGGGCACGGCTGCGCGTTCGGGATCGAGGTGGACAGCGTCGACGAGATCCGCACGGCGGTGCGCACCCAGATCAAGGCGGGCGCCGACCTGCTCAAGGTGATGGCGACGGGCGGCGTCTACTCGCTGCGCCAGACGCCCGAGGACGTCCAGTTCAGCGTCACAGAGCTGCGCGCCGCCGTCGACACCGCGCACGAGCGCGGGCTCACCGTGGCCGCGCACTCCGAGGGCGAGGACGGCATCCGGACGGCGCTCGAAGCGGGCGTCGACACCGTCGAGCACGGCAACCAGCTGACGCCCGAGCTGGCCAAGCGGATGATCGAGCAGGGCGCGTACCTGGTGCCCACCGTCGGTGCGTTCACCACCGTCGCGGCCTCGCCCGACCTGCCGGCGCCGTTCCTGCGCAAGGCCCGTCAGCTGGTGAAGCAGACCGAACGCGCGCTCGCCATCGCCCGCGAGCACGGCGTGAAGGTCGCGATCGGCTCCGACTCCGGCACCGCCCCCCACCTCGCATGGGAGGACCACCCGACGGCGCGAGAGGCCGCGTACCTCGTCGACATGGGCGGCTATGCCCCCGTCGACGCGCTGCGCTCCGCTACCCTGCACGGCGCGCAGGCGCTCCGCGTCGCCGACAGGAAGGGCTCGCTGGAGCCGGGCAAGGACGCCGACGTCCTCGTCGTCGCCGGTGACGCCACCGCGGACATCGCGGCGCTCACCCGCCCACTGGTCGTCGTCAAGCGCGGCCGGATCGTGCACCGCGCCGCGTAGCGCCCGCCGGGGCTCAGGACGGGCTGGGCCGGGCGGCCTTGCGGGGCTGGCGCAGGAGTTGCAGGGAACGGGCGGTGACGGCGACGACGTCGCCCGCCCGCCACTGTTCGTCGGCGAAGGCGTCCTCCACCGTGTCGCGGGTGGTGTCGAGGACCGGCAGCCACCCCGTGCCGAACTCCTCGCCCGGCAGCGTGAACGCCAGGCTCTCGTGATGGGCGTTGATCAGCAGCAGGAACGAGTCGTCGACGATGCGCTCGCCGCGCGGCCCCGGCTCGGTGATCGCCTCGCCGTTGAAGTAGACCATCAGCGACTTGGCGTAGCTGATGTGCCAGTCGCTCGCCGTCATCTCGCGCCCGCCAGGGGTGAGCCAGACGATGTCGCGCTTGCCGCTGTCGGGGTTGCGGCCGTGGAAGAAGCGGCGGCGCTGGAAGACCGGGTGCTCGCCGCGCAGCTTGGACAGCGCCCTGACGAACTCCAGCAGATCCGATTCGGTGTACAGCAGCGACCAGTCGACCCAGGCCAGCTCGTTGTCCTGGCAGTAGGCGTTGTTGTTGCCACGCTGGGTGCGGCCCAGCTCGTCACCGTGGGAGAGCATGGGCACGCCCTGCGACAGGAACAGGGTGGCCAGGAAGTTGCGACGCTGGCGGCGGCGGAGCGTGACGATCTGCGGGTCCTCGACGGGGCCCTCCGCGCCGCAGTTCCACGAGCGGTTGTCGTTGGTGCCGTCGCGGTTGTCCTCGCCGTTGGCCTCGTTGTGCTTGTGGTCGTACGAGACCAGGTCGTTGAGCGTGAACCCGTCGTGGCAGGTGACGAAGTTGATCGAGGCGACCGGGCGGCGGCCGGAGGACTCGTACAGGTCGGCCGAGCCGGTCAGGCGGGAGGCGAACTCGGGCAGCGCCGAATGCGTACCTCTCCAGAAATCTCGCACGATGTCGCGATATTTGCCGTTCCACTCCGTCCACAGGGGCGGGAAGTTCCCGACCTGGTAGCCGCCCGGCCCGACGTCCCACGGCTCGGCGATCAGTTTGACCTGCGAGATCACCGGATCCTGCTGGATCAGGTCGAAGAACGCGCTCAGCCGGTCGACGTCGTGCAGCTCCCTGGCCAGCGCCGAGGCCAGGTCGAAGCGGAAGCCGTCGACGTGCATCTCCAGCACCCAGTAGCGCAGGGAGTCCATGATGAGTTGCAGCGCGTGCGGGGAGCGGACGTTGAGCGAGTTGCCGCAGCCGGTGTAGTCGAGGTAGTAGCGCCGGTCGCCGTCGTGCAGGCGGTAGTAGGCGCTGTTGTCGATGCCCCTGAACCCCAGCGTCGGCCCCATGTGGTCGCCCTCGGCCGTGTGGTTGTAGACCACGTCGAGGATGACCTCGATGCCGGCCTCGTGCAGCGCCCGCACCATGGCCTTGAACTCCAGCACCTGCTGGCCGCGCGTGCCCGCGCTGGAGTAGCCCCCGTGGGGGGCGAGGTAGGCCATGGTGTTGTAGCCCCAGTAGTTGGTCAGCCCGCGGGCCACCAGGAAGTGTTCGGGGATGTAGTGGTGCACCGGCATGAGCTCGACCGCCGTCACGCCCAGCGACAGCAGGTGCTCGATGATCGCCGGATGCCCCACTCCCGCGTACGTGCCCCGCAGGTCGGGCGGCACGTCGGGGTGGCGCATCGTGAGCCCGCGCACGTGGGCCTCGTAGATGACGGTCTGGTGGTACGGGGTGCGCGGCGGCCGGTCGTTGCCCCACTCGAAGAACGGGTTGACCACCACGTTCTTCGGCATGTAGGGCGCGCTGTCCTCGGTGTTGCGCCGGCTCGGATCGGTGAAGTAGTAGGGGAACAGCGCCTGGTTCCAGGTCAGATCCCCGTCGATCGCCTTGGCGTACGGGTCGAGCAGCAGCTTGGCCGGGTTGCACCGGTGACCCTGGGACGGCTCGTACGGCCCGTGCATGCGGTAGCCGTAACGCTGCCCCGGCTGGATGCCCGGCAGGTAGCCATGCCAGACGAACCCGTCGACCTCGGGCAGCTCGATGCGCTCCTCGGAGCCGTCATCGTCGAAAAGGCACAGCTCGACCCGCTCGGCGACCTCTGAGAACACCGCGAAACTGGTGCCCACGCCATCCCAGGTGGCGCCGAGTGGATAGGGCTCGCCCGGCCAGACCTCACGCATGTGACCCGATTGTCGCACGCGAACACGCTCTTGGTCTCTTATTAACCCGAACGCTCTTCGAAAGACGACCGCAGGACAAGGTCAGAGCAACTCCGCCTTGAGGCTGATGCTGGTGCCGGCCAGGGCCTGGCTGACGGGGCAGTTGGCCTTGGCGTCCTCGGCGGCCCGCTGGAACTGCTCGGCCGTGATGCCGGGCACCCGGCCCCGCACGGTCAGCACGATGCCGGTGATGCCCTCGCCCGGCTGGAACGTCACGTCGGCGCTCGTCCGCAGCGACTCCGGCGGCGTGCCGGCGCCGGCCAGCGCGTGCGAGAGCGCCATCGAGAAGCAGGACGAGTGGGCGGCGGCGATGAGCTCCTCGGGCGAGGTCTTGCCGTTCGCCGACTCGGCCCGAGACGGCCAGGAGACGTCGAACGTGCCGGCCCCGGACGTGTCGAGCGAGACGGTGCCCGAGCCGTCGAGCAGGGCGCCCTTCCACTGGGTGGTGGCGGTGCGGGTGGTGGCCATGGCTATGTGTTCCCCTCCGTATGTCGACTTTCGACACTATCCCTACTCGGACGTGTCCCTGGACGGTCATCCCGCTCTACATTTGGTGCGAACAGTGACATGCGGCGGACATGCGGCTGAGCCGCCATGAACCGAAGACACGGGAGCGTGGTGCCAGTGGAGGCACCGTACGACGACCGCCTGCTGCACCAGCGGGTGGTCGGCGGCGACGAGTCCGCGCTGGGGGAGGTCTACGACCGGCTCTCCCCGCTGATCTTCGGTCTCTCCCTGCGGGTCACCAGGGACCGGTTGATCGCGGAGGACATCACGCAGGAGGTGTTCCTGCTCTTCTGGGAACGCCCGCTCGCCTACGACCCGGACCGCGGCACGCTGCGCGCCTGGCTGGCCACGATCGCGCACCGCCGCGCGGTCGACCACGTACGGGCCGAGGAGCGGCGCAGGGTGTCGGCGATCGGGCCCAGGCTGTTCGAACGCGAGCCTGTCAGGCTGGAGGACACCGTGCTCGCCGCCGACGAGGCCGAGCGGGTGCGGCAGGCGGTGAGCGCGTTACCCGACGGCTTACGGGAGGCGGTCGAGCTGGCCTATTTCGGCGGCAGGACCTACCGGCAGGTCGGCGAGGAGCTCGGCGTGCCGGAGGGCACGGCCAAGTCGCGCATCCGGCTGGCGCTGCGGCGCCTGGCCGGCGCGCTGGCCGAGGAGGAAGTGTGATGGGCGCCGGCTTGCCCTACGCGGGCCCGGCGTCCGTGCGTGCTCAGGAGGAGGTGTGATGGACCCCGTCGAGCGTCTCTACCTGGACGCGATGATGGAGGACGCGGCGGTGCCGGCCCACTCGCTGCGGCCCCAGCTGCTGGCCGGGGCCCGGGCGCGGCGCAGGCCCGCGGCCCCCACCGCGGACTGGGCGCAGCCGTACGCCGGCCGGGTGGCCGCCATGGACGCGCTGCTGGCCTCGGCCGTGGACGACGACTGGGCGCGCGTCATCGTCGAGGGCTGGACGCTCCAGGAGCTGGTCGCCCATCTGGCCGCCAAGGACGGTCTGGTGGCCGCCTCCGTCGGCGCCCCCGTGCTGGGCCCGCCGATGGGCGCCGCCGACTCGCTGGGCCGGACGGGCGACGTGCAGGCGTACGAGCGGGCGCGCAGCCCCGAGCAGACGCGTCGCGACTGGCGGGCGCAGGCGGACGCCCTGTGCCGTCACCTGGCGGCGCTGCCGCCCACCACCCCGGCCACGCTGGACGGGCTGGAGTTCGCGGTGCGCGACCACATCCTGGCCCGCGGGCTGGAGACGTGGATCCACGCGGCCGACGCGGCGCAGGTGGCCGAGATCCGCCTGCCCGACCCCGTCCCCGAGCACATCCGCCCGACGGCCGACCTGTGCGCCCGCCTGCTGCCCTGGACGATGCTCTTCTCCGGCCTCGACGGGGCGGGACACACCCTGCACCTCACGCTGACCGGCCCGGGCGGCGGCGAGTGGCGTGTCGCCCTCGGCGTGGCCGACACCGAGCCGGGGGAGCCGGACGTCCGCATCACGGCCGACGTGGTGAGATTCTGTTTCCTGCTGGGCGGCAGGGGAGACCCGGAGGATTTCCCCGCCGAAGTCGAGGGCGACCTTTCGCTCGCCCAGGACGTCCTCACCACGGCACTCGCTTTTTCCGGCCCTTAGTCCCGCAAATCGGACGAATTTCGAGTATGGCGCTTTTTCGGGATAAGTAAACGCGGGGAAAAGCGGGTTCCGCCGATGAGTTTCCGCCCGCCGGAGAGTCTGTCCTCACGAACCCGACGAAAAGGAGCTTCGATGAGCCCGAGCGGACTCTCCCCGGCGCGGCTGGACCGGATGCGCGACGTGCTGGGCGCCGCCGTGGAGCGCGGCGACGTACCGGGGCTGGTGGCGCTCGTCCACCGCCGCGGCGAGACGCACGTCACCACGGCCGGCGCCGCGCAGGCCGGCGAAGGCGCGCCGATGCGGCGCGACACCGTCTTCCGCATCGCGTCCATGGGCAAGCCGATCACCGCCGTCGCCGCCATGATCCTCGTCGAGGAGTGCCGGCTGCGCCTGGACGACCCGGTCGACGACCTGCTGCCCGAGTTGTCCGGGCGGCGGGTGCTGCGGCGCGTGGACGGGCCGCTCGACGACACGGTCCCCGCCGCGCGGCCCATCACCGTACGCGACCTGCTGACCTTCCGGGCGGGCTTCGGCGTCGTCATGGCGCCGCCGGGCGCGTATCCGATCCAGCGCGCGATGGAGGAGGCGGGGCTGACGGCCGGGGCCGACGGGCCGGGCTGCGGGCCGGACGAGTGGATCAAACGGCTCGGCGCGCTGCCGCTCGTCCACCAGCCGGGAGCGGGCTGGATGTACCACACCGCGGCCGACGTGCTCGGCGTGCTGATCGCGCGGGCCTCGGGGCGGCCTTTCGACGCGTTCCTGCGCGAGCGGGTCCTCGAGCCGCTCGGCATGCGCGACACCGGCTTCCACCTGCCCACCGGTGAGCTCGGCCGGCTGGCGGGCTCGTACGCGCCCGATCCGGCCACCGGGGCGCCGCTGCCGCGGCCCCATCCGCGCGACGGCGCGTGGGACCGTCCCCCGGCCTTCCCGTCGGGCGGCGGCGGACCGAGCCTGCTGTCCACCGCCGACGACTACCTGGCCTTCTGTCGCATGCTCCTGCACAAGGGGCGCTACGACGGCGGGCGCCTGCTGTCGCGGCCCGCGGTCGAGCTGATGACCCGCGACCACCTCACGCCGGAGCAGAAGGCGGGCAACGAGGTGTTCTTCGGCTCCGGCGGCTGGGGCTTCTGCCTGGCCGTGGACGGCGACCGGGACGACCTGGCCACGCGGACCGGCCGGTTCGGGTGGAGCGGCGGCCTCGGCACCTCCGCCTGCACCGACCCGGCGGAGGAGATGATCGGCGTCGTGATGACCCAGGTCGCCTTCACCTCGCCCAGCGCGCCGAGGGTGATCCGCGACTTCTGGACGTCGGCGTACGCGGCGATCGACGACTGATGTCCGGTATCAACGGAGAAGCCGCAAACATGGATCAAATAATCGTTTAATCACTCCTCCGGCGAACGCTAATGATTTGACGGGTTGTTTGGGTTCGTGGAGGTAAATGGGATTCTGCGTATGGGTACGTCTGATCATGTCCGAGTGCTCCTAGAAAATGAGCATCGGATTTCGGGTTTCTCTACCCATGGACGGAAATAATGCACGCAAAATCCACACGTATGCATACGTCGCGTCGCGGGCGTATCGCAGGGCTGGCTGTGGCCGTCGCCGCCGCCGGCTTCACCCTCCTTCCCGGCCAGGGGGTCGCCGGCGCGAGCGCAGGCGCAGCCGTCGTCCAGACTGGCCCCGGGTATGTCTCCGGTGAGAAGCCGCTGCTCCGCTGCGGCCGTAAATGCGCGTGGGGCCCCCGCTGGTCCCGCACCTTCTACGAGGTCGAGATCCACAACATCAACGAGAACAAGCGCCGCAAGGAGCAGCATCACCGCCACGACAGGCACGACAGGTCCGTGGTCGTCGAGGCGCCGCCGGTGGTCGGCGAGGCGCCGCCGGTGGTCGACGAGGAGCCCGTTGTCGACGAAGAGCCGGTGGTCGACGACAAGAAGCGGGACGACAAGAAGCGGGACGAGGACAAGTGGAAGTGGGACAAGCGGGATGTGGGGGACGACGGCGGCTGGGAGCGCGACAACTGGTGGCCCTTCCGCGATGACGTCGAGCCGGACAACACCATCGTCCGCGACATCTATTTCGACGACAACGGCGAAGTGAGCACCGACGAGCCGAACACCTACGGCGACAACGAATACTCCGGGCGCTAGCCCGGTGCGCGGCGGCCGGGCGTGAACCGCTCGCCGCGCGGACGGAACATGACGGCGGATGCCGTGACCGGTCGACCGGTCACGGCATCCCCCGACAGCCGGGCGGGGCACGGCGGCGGCGGAAACCGTCGTCTAGGCTCTGCGCCATGACGAGAGGGGGTCCTCGTGGCGGATGACGTGACGGGTCTGGCAGGGCTGCTGTACGAGTTCGGGCTGCTCAAGCGGTACAAGCGGACGGGATGGCTGGTCGCGGGCGTACGCGACCCCGAGAGCATCGCCGAGCACTCGTTCCGCGCGGCCGTCATCGCGGCGGTGATCGCCAGGCTGGAGGGCGGCGATCCGCAGCGGGCGGCGTTCATGGCCCTGTTCCACGACACCCAGGAAACCCGCATCACCGACATCCCGTACATCGGCAAGCGCTACCTCAAAGCGGCCTCCAACGAGGACGTCACCGCCGACCAGGTGCGGGGCGTACCGGCGGCGGTGGCCGACATGGTGAGCGACGCGGTCGCCGAGTACGAGGAGAAGACCAGCCTCGAAGCCGTCTGCGCCCGCGACGCCGACAAACTGGAGTGCCTCATCCAGGCCGTCGAATACCGCGAGCAGGGTCACCGCAACGTCCAGGGCTGGATCGACAGCTCGCTCGCCGCGATCACCACCGCGACCGGCAAACGCCTGGCCGAGGAGGCCCTGAGCACGGGCACCCTCGACTGGGTCGTCCGCGTCCTGAACGGCGACTGAAGCGCTCAGCTCGCCGCGGTCCGGGTGACGAGGTCCCTGGCGTAGTCGTCGTCGCTCTCCGCCAGCACGCGCTCCGCGCCCCGGCCGGCCCGGTCGTCGCCGCGGATCGCCAGGCCGCGGGTGGCCTCGGCGACCGTGCGCAGGTCGGAGTCGGCCAGCCGGGCCGCGAGGGCCTCCCTGATGCGGGGCGTGTCGGCGGCGAGCCCGGCGAGCCCGGCGGTGGCCCAGTCGCGGATCTCGGCGTCGTCGTCCGTCGTCATCGAGATGAGCAGCGCCAGGCCCTCCTCGTGGTCCGGCGGCAGCACGTCGGCCAGCGCGATCGGGTCGGTGACCGTGCGCTTGCGGCCGGGCCGCCCGATCAGGTCGAGCACGTACGGCAGCGCCCGCGGATCGCCCTGGTGGCCGAGCGCGGCCAGCACCGAGCGCAGCACCTGCGGATCGGCCTCCGTGGTCACCATCTTCTGCAGCAGCGGCAGCGTGCGCTCCAGGTAGGGCTTCTCGCCTTCGGCGAACCCGAACTGGGCGATCGCGTCGACCCCGAACTCCCGCTCCCTCGCGTCCTCGCTCACGCACAGCCGGGCGAGGACCTCGTACGTGGCCTCGTCGGCCCGCTTGGCGAGCGCGTCGGCCACGATCCACCACGTCTCGGCGTCCTCGTCGATGTCGCGGTGCGCCAGTGCCCGCGCCACCAGCCGCTCCACCGGCGGCTGGACGTCGACGGCCTCCTCCAGGAGGGTCGCGACGGCGGCGTGGCCGCGCTGGGCCTGCACCTCCTCGGTCTGCGAGCCGTCGGGCGAACGCCCGGAGACGGTGACCAGCTCGGTGCCGTCCTTGGCGTACTGGCGGGTCACGACGTACTCCCAGCTCTCCTGCTCGATCTGGTCGAGCAGGGCGCTCTCCAGGTGCACGCCCACCCAGTCGACGGCGATCTCGAGCGGGGTGTCGCCGTCGCCGTCGAACTTCTGCGGGTCGGCCCCGGCCTCCAGCAAGTCGCGCACGACGCCCAGCGCGCCGCGCCTGGCGGCCAGCGTGAGCGGGGTGTCGCCGTCGTCGTTGGTGGCGTCGACCTCCGCCCCCGCCTCGATCAGCACCCGGGCGACGGAGGCGTGGCCGTTGGCGGCGGCCCAGAGCAGGGCGGTCCAGCCGCCGGCCTCACGGGCGCCGACCTCGGCGCCGGCCGCGAGCAGCGCCTCGGCCACCTCGGTGCGGTCCCAGGCGGCGGCCGCGCACAGGGGCAGCCCGCCCTCTCCGCCTTCCTCCGCGGGCTCGCTGGGCCGGTTGGGATCGGCGCCGCTCGCGAGGAGCTTGCCCACGGTCTCGGTATCGCCGTTCAACGCCGCGCGGTAGAGCTGTTCCTCATGCATGACAGGGACCCTAGCCTGGACCGGCCGCGCCCCGGACCATGCCAGGGCCCCGTGTCATGAGGTGGTACGCGGCCCGACAGCGAACGGGTTCACCGCCCATGCCGGACGCGCATGGATCGAACGTCGTACGGATTCCTACCAAAGGAGGAGCTTCACGGCGGCAAAGACGCGATATGTTGCGTCTATGACTGATCCCGGTGGGGTCCGCGCGTCGGACGCCGAGCGCGAGGCCGTCGTCGAGCAGCTCCGTGTCGCCTCGGTGGAGGGTCGGCTCACCCTCGCCGAGCTGACCGACCGCACGGAGGCCGCCTACACCGCGACCACCCACGCCGAGCTGGCCCTGCTCACGCAGGACCTGCCGTCCGCCGGCATGACCGCGCCGTCGCCGTCGCCCGCCAGGACGGGCAGGAAGCGGCGGTGGTTCGTCGGCGTCATGGGCGACTCCAAGCGCCGCGGCACCTGGCGCATCGACCAGGAGCTCGGTGCGGTGGCCGTGATGGGCGACGTGCTGCTCGACCTGCGCGAGGCCGAGGTCCGCACGGACGAGGTGGACATTCTCGCCGTCTCCGTGATGGGCGACGTCAAGATCATCGTGCCCGACGGGGTCAACGTGGACCTGGACGGCGTGGCGATCATGGGCGACAAGAAGGTCGACGTCCTGGAGGGGGCCCCGGGCACGAACGTGCCCGTGGTGCGGGTGAAGGCGTACGCGGTGATGGGCGACGTCAAGGTGATCGGCGACGCGCAGGCCAAGCCGCTGCAGCGCGGGTTCGCGGCCTGGCGCGAGCACTGGCGGAAGCTGCACGGCGACGACTGGCGCGAGATCGGCCGGCAGCTGCGCGCCGACGGCCGCGAGCTGCGCAGGCAACTCCGTGACGACCGCCACCACGGCTACTGACGGACCACGGCTACTGAGGGATCACGGCTACTGAGGGACCACGGCGGCTGACGGGCGGCCCCGCCGCTCCTCAGCCGGCCAGCGGCACCGGTTGCCGCCGGGCGGCCTCGTAGCGTTCCAGCACCACCCGCACCAGCTCCGGAGCCGGGCCGAGCACGTCGGACACCACCTCGGCGCCCGCCTCCAGCGCCTCGCGGCGCACCTTGTCGGCGAAGTACCCCGGCGCCAGCAGGTACGGCGCCACGACGACGCGCGGCGCCCCGGCCCGCAGCAGCGCCGCCACGGCCTCGCCCGGAGCGGGCCCCGCGGCCGAGGCGTACGCGGGCGAGACCGTCCACCAGCCCGCCCGCCGCCACGACCGCGCCATCCCCGCGACGACCGCGTTGGCGCGCGCGTCGCTCGACCCCGCCGACACCAGCACCACCGCCGTGCCCGGGTCGCCCGCGGGGACGCCCGCCTCGGCCAGCCGCCGCTCCAGCGCGGACACCAGCAGCGGGTGCGGTCCCAGCGTGGCGCCGTAGCTGACGCGCAGCCGCGGCTCACGCGCCCGAGCCTCGTTCAGCGCCGCCGGGAGGTCCACCCGGCTGTGGTACGCCTCGGTGAGCAACAACGGCAGCACCACGGCCTCCTCCAGGCCGTGCAGCGCCTGACCCAGCGAAGGCGCGCAGTGATCGAGATAGGCCACCCGCACGTCCAGCGGCACCTGGTCGAGCAGCGCGGCCACGGTGGCGGCGGCCCGCGGGTCGCGAGACCCGTGCGCCACCGCCACCAGTGGCACGCCGCCGGGGGCCGCCCCGCCTGCCAACGGGACGGGACCCCTGTCGGGGATCACAGGTGAATGCCGCATTCGACCTTCCCCAGGCCCGCCCAGCGCCCGCTGCGCGGATCCTCTCCCTCCGCGACCTGCCGCGTGCACGGCGCGCAGCCGATCGAGGGGTAGTTGTCGTAGTGCAACGGGTTGATCAGCACCCCGTTGTCGGCGATGTAGTTGTCGACGTCCTCCTGCGTCCAGGCGGCGATCGGGTTGACCTTCACCATCTGCCGCTTGGCGTCCCACTCCACGACCTTGGTGTCGGCCCGGCTCGGCGACTCGTCGCGGCGGATGCCGGAGATCCACGCGAGGTACGGCTCCAGCGCCCGGTTGAGCGGCTCGACCTTGCGCAGGTAGCAGCACAGGTCGGGGTTGCGGCCGAACAGCCGGGGGCCGAGGTCGCGATCCTGCTCCGCGACCGTGCGCGACGGCTTGATGTCGATCACGTTGACGTCGTACACCTGCCGCACGGCGTCGCGGGTGCCGATCGTCTCCACGAAGTGGTAGCCGGTGTCGATGAACAGGACGTCCACGCCGGGCTTGACCCGGCTCACCAGGTCGATGAGGAGTGCGTCGCTCATGGAGGAGGTCAGGCACAGCCGGTCGCCGAAGGTCGCCGCCGCCCAGCGGATGATCTCGCGAGCGGGGGCGCCCTCCAGGAACGTGGCGGCGGACTCGACGATCTCCCGCAGATCGAGCTCGCCGCCCTGCTCTCTCAGACCGGCCTCGATGTCGGCCAGCGTCATATCTTCACTCCGATTCCGAGAAACTTCAGCTTGAAGGCGCGAGCGCAGGCGCGGCAGTACCAGCCGCCGCCCGCCGCCGACCCGGCAGACGCGCTCAGTTCGCCCTCGTAGGGCTCCAGGTCCTCGTCGCCGCAGTAAGGGCAGTGGAAGGGAACCGCTCGTTCGGTCATTTCAGGTCCGCCTCGTCCGCTCGCTGCACCCAGTCGGCGAACGACTCGCCTTCCTTCTTCTGGCCGTCGTAGTTGGACACGACGCGCGCCACGTAGTCGGGCAGCGCCTTGGCGGTGGTCTTGAGCCCGCGCACCTTACGGCCGAACCCGGCGTTCGCGCCGAGCGAGCCGCCCAGGTGGATCTGGAAGCCCTCGACCTGGTCGCCGTTCTCGTCGACGACGAGCTGGCCCTTCAGGCCGATGTCGGCCACCTGGATGCGCGCGCACGAGTTGGGGCAGCCGTTGACGTTGATGGTGAGCGGCTCGCCGAAGTCGGGCAGCCGCCGCTCCAGCTCGTCGATCAGGTCCGAGGCGGCGGCCTTCGTCTCGACGATGGCGAGCTTGCAGTATTCGATGCCGGTGCAGGCCATCGTCTGGCGGCGGAACGTGGACGGCTTGACCTGCAGGTCGGCGGCCTCCAGCTCGGCCACGATCGAGTCGACCCGCTCGGGCGCGACGTCGAGGATGACCATCTTCTGCTCGACCGTCGTACGCACCCGGCCCGACCCGTGGCGCTCGGCGATGTCGGCGATCGCGTGCAGCTTGTCGCCGTCGAGCCGGCCCACCTTGGGGGCGAAGCCGACGTAGAAGTTGCCGTCCTTCTGCCGGTGGACGCCGACGTGGTCGCGCCGCCGGCCGCGCGGCAGCTCGGGCGCGGGCCCGTCGGGCAGCCGCTCCTTGAGGTACTCGGTCTCCAGCACCTCGCGGAACTTCTCCGGCCCCCAGTCGTTGACCAGGAACTTGATGCGGGCGCGGTGACGCAGCCGCCGGTAACCGTAGTCGCGGAAGATCGCGACCACGCCCTCGTGCACGTCGGCCACCTGCTCCGGCCGGACGAACACGCCGAGGCGCTTGGCCAGCATCGGGTTGGTCGACAGCCCGCCGCCGACCCACACGTCGTAGCCGGCCTCGCCCTGCTCGTTGACCACGCCGACGAACGCCACGTCGTTGATCTCGTGCACCGTGCAGTGAGCCGGGCAGCCGCTGAGCGCCGACTTGAACTTGCGCGGCAGGTTGGAGTACGCCGGGTTGCCCACGACCCGGTCGTGGACCTCCTGGATCTGCTCGGTCGCGTCGAGCACCTCGTCGGCGTCGATCCCGGCGAGCGGACAGCCGAGGATCACGCGCGGGGTGTCACCGCACGCCTCGGTGGTGGACAGGCCCACCGCCTCCAGGCGCTCCCAGATGTCGGGCACCGACTCGATCTCGATCCAGTGCAGCTGGATGTTCTGGCGGTCGGTCACGTCGGCGGTGCCGCGGCCGTAGTCGTTGGAGATGTCGGCGATCGCGCGCAGCTGGGCGAGGTCGAGCTGGCCGCCGTCGATGCGCACCCGCAGCATGAAGTAGCGGTCGTCGAGCTCCTCCGGCTCCAGGATCGCCGTCTTGCCGCCGTCGATTCCGGGCTTGCGCTGGGTGTACAAGCCGAACCAGCGCATGCGTCCGCGCAGGTCAGCGGGGTCGATCGAGTCGAAGCCCTGCTTGGAGTAGATGTCGATGATGCGCTGGCGGACGTTGAGCCCGTCGTCGTTCTTCTTGTTCTCTTCGTTCTTGTTGAGCGGCTCGCGGTAACCGAGGGCCCACTGGCCTTCGCCGCGCGGGCGCTTGTGATGCCGGTTGGCAGGAGTGCGGCTGGCAGGGGTGATCATTGCGCGTCCTTCGGATCGTCGGCGCGCGCAACGTCCCGCCCGCCTCGTCATCGAGGGCAGGGCTGTGAAAAGAGGAGTGCGACGCGCTCAGCGGCAGACAGAAACTACGGTCAGCGGGCGTCGCAACAGATGGCAGAGCGGACACGCAGAAGGTCGACGTGGCGTCGACCGACGAGCATGGGGTCCGCTGGCATAGTTCGAGACTACTCTGGCTGTCCGAGATGTCCAAGACCGCGTCCAGAGTGTGGGACTTGTCTCATCCCTGGTGCGGCCAGCTCAGCTCCGACTCCTCCTGCTCCTGACCCGTCTTGTGCTGGCAGTCGCACCACGAGCCGCCGCGGCACTCCTCGTGGCGCTTGTCCTTGCAGCTCTCGCAGATCACACTCCGCATTATCACTCCGGGTACAGATCCGGGTGGAATCCGGGAGATGCCCGAGGTGGCGCGGGCAAGATCGGTGACATGCTGGCGGCATGCGCACGATTCTGAACGTCATCTGGCTGGTCTTCGCCGGCGTCTGGCTGGCCATGGGCTACGCCCTGGCCGGGATCATCTGCTGCGTCCTGATCGTCACCATCCCGTTCGGCATCGCCTCGTTCAGGATCGCCTCGTACGCGCTGTGGCCGTTCGGCCGGACGGTGGAACGCGACCCGGACGCCGGCGTGTTCTCGCTCCTCGGCAACATCATCTGGTTCGTGGTCGCCGGCATCTGGCTGGCCATCGGGCACGTGGTGACCTCCATCCCGCTGTTCGTCTCGATCATCGGCATCCCGATGGGCATCGCGAACCTCAAGCTGATCCCCGTCTCCCTCCTCCCGCTGGGCGCCCGCATCGTGCCGGGCGACTCCAGGGTTGGACCAGGGACGTAAGCTGTGCCGAAGAGTCACTGCGAATTTCCGTTGGGTGCCCATGACGTCCACCGAAGCGCCATCCCGGCCCAAACGAGGCCTCGCCTCCCATGCCCGGGCCCGGTTGAGCTGGGTGCTCGACACCAAGTCGTGGGCCATCGTGCGCGCCGCGACCAACGCCGGCGTCGCCTACCGCGTGACCGGCCTGGCGGGTGAGGCGGCGTTCTTCGCGCTGCTGTCGCTGCCGCCGTTCGTGCTGGGGCTCATCGGCGTGCTCGGCAAGCTCGGCACCTGGCTGGGGCCGAGCGTGGTCACGCAGGTCAAGACGTGGGTGATCGACCAGGCGGGCCTGCTGTTCACCGAGGACGCGATCGCCACGGTGGTCAACCCGCTCATCACCGACGTGCTCAGCGACGACGCCGGCAAGGTGTCGATCATCTCGCTGGGCTTCCTGCTGTCGCTGTGGTCGGGCTCGCGCGCCCTGTACGTCTACGTCGACCTCATCTCCGTCGCCTACGGGCTTGGCGAGGAACGCGGCATCATCCGCACCCGGCTGATGTCGTTCGGCCTCTACGTCGTGGGCCTCATCATCGGCATCATCGTCATGCCCATCCTGGTCATCGGCCCGACCCTGCTCAGGGACGCCCTGCCGGGGGAGTACGGCATCATGATCGACCTGCTCTACTGGCCGGTCGTGATCATCGGCTCGGTGCTGTTCCTCACCGTGCTCTACCACGTGAGCGTGCCGGTGCGCACCAAGTGGTACCGCGAGCTGCCGGGCGCCATCCTGGCGCTGTTCCTGTGGATCGTCTGCGCGGGCGTGCTGCGGGCCGTGCTGGCGGCCTGGTTCTCGCCCGTCTCCGTGTACGGCTCCCTGGCCACCCCCATCGCGCTGCTGCTCTGGCTCTACATCACCGCGCTGGCCGTGCTCATCGGCGCCATCCTGAACGCCGAGGTCGACCGGCTCTGGCCAGGCGAGAGCCGCACGAAATAGCCATGACGGGGGCGCGTCCGGAATAATCCCTGCGATGGACGTGCAACGTGTCGGACCCTACACCCTCGTCAAAAAGCTGGGCGAAGGCGGCATGGGCTACGTCCACCTCGCCCACGACCCCGCCGGGCGGCCGGTGGCGCTCAAGACCATGCGCCCCGAGCTGGCCGCGCGCGAGGAGTTCAGGCGCAGGTTCGGCAAGGAGGCCGAGGCCGCGAGAAGGGTCGCGCGGTTCTGCACCGCACCCGTGCTCGACGCCGGTTTCGACAACGGCACCGCCTACATCGTCACCGAATACGTCGAGGGCCCCGACCTGTCGGCCGTCGTCGCGCAGACCCCGCTGGCCGGCTCCAACCTGGAGGCCCTGGCCGTCGGCGTGGCCACCGCGCTGGCCGCCATCCACCAGGCGGGCGTCGTCCACCGCGACCTCAAACCGTCGAACGTGCTGCTCAGCCCGGTCGGGCCGCGGGTCATCGACTTCGGCATCGCCCAGCTCGCCGACACCGGCCAGGCGGTGATGACGGTCGCGCAGAGCATGGGCACGCCCGCGTACATGTCGCCGGAGCAGGCCAGGGGAGAGCAGGCGACCCCGGCGAGCGACATCTTCTCGTGGGGCTCGCTGGTCGCGTACGCGGGCATGGGCAGGCCGCCCTTCGGCACCGGCGGGGTCCACGAGGTCGTCTACCGGGTGATCAACCACGCGCCCATGCTCGACGGGCTGGACGAGCGCATCCGGCCGCTGGTGGAGCGGGCGCTCGACAAGGACCCGCGGCGCCGGCCGACCGCCCAGCAGCTCATGGACCAGCTGCTGGGGCGCTCCGAGGTGCCGGTCGCGGCGGCGACGCAGGCCGTCTCGGAGAGCTGGTCCCCGGTCGTCACCGTTCCCCGGCGCGTCCCCGCGCCGGGACCCGCGCGGCGCAGTCCCTGGCTGCCGGTCGTCGTCGGCGTGCTGGCCGCTGTGCTCGGCGCCGGTGCCACGCTCGCCGCCGTACGCCCCTGGGAGGACCGCGGCGCCGAGCCGGGCACGGCCGCCACCACCAGCACGATCGACGCCCTCGGCACCAGGTTCGAGGTGCGGATCGACTCCCTGGTGAGCCAGGGCGCCACCGCGCGCCTGCAGTGGACGGTCAAGAACGTCGGCACCGAGAACGCGCCCCTGTACAACAAGTTCGGCAACGGCACCCTCGACAACACGGTCTCGCGGGTGAGCATCGTCCCGCCGGGCGTGGGCAACCCGCTCTACCCGGCCAGGAAGGGCGACGACTGCCAGTGCTCCAACGTGCCCACGGCGCCGTTCGAGGGAGGCAACCAGCTGCAGTTCTGGGCCGTCTACGACGGGCTCCCCGAGGACACCGAGCACGTCGACGTCAACCTCGGCCCGCTCGGCGTCGTCAGGAACGTGGCCGTCTCGTCGGCCTGATCGCCGACCTGGGCTCCCGGCCTCATCCGCTATCGTCTACAGCGAGACGCGACTGGCGCATTGGGTGGGAACGACCACCGGGGAGCGGAGGGAGCGGAGGCCGTGCGCCTGGGTCTTCGCCATCGTCAATGGTGACAGGAGAGTCATGGGTTCTCTCGCGAGCGTCGACCCGCAGATCGCCGAGCTCATCAGGGCGGAAGAGCGTCGCCAGGCCGACACCGTCAAGCTGATCGCGTCCGAAAACTACGTGTCCAAGGCCGTGCTCGAGGCCACGGGCACCGTGCTGACCAACAAATACTCCGAGGGTTACGCCGGCAAGCGTTACTACGAGGGCCAGCAGGTCATCGACCAGATCGAGACCCTGGCCATCGAGCGGGCCAAGGCGGTGTTCGGCGTCAACCACGCCAACGTCCAGCCCTACTCCGGCTCGCCCGCCAACCTCGCCGTCTACATGGCGTTCCTGGAGCCCGGCGACACCGTGATGGGCATGGGCCTGCCGTTCGGCGGCCACCTCACCCACGGCTGGTCGGTCTCGGCCACCGGCAAGTGGTTCAACCCCGTCCGCTACGGCGTCCGCAAGGACACCGGCCGCATCGACCTCGACGAGGTCCGCGAACTGGCGCTGGAGCACCGGCCGAAGCTGATCTTCTGCGGCGGCACCGCGATCCCGCGCACCATCGACTTCGAGGGCTTCGCCGCGATCGCCCGTGAGGTCGGCGCGGTGCTGGCCGCCGACATCGCCCACATCGCCGGCCTGGTCGCGGGCGGCGCCCACCCGTCCCCGGTGGGCCACGCCGACGTGATCTCCACGACCACCCACAAGACGCTGCGCGGCCCGCGCGGCGCCATGCTGATGGCCACCAGCGAGGAGCACGCCAAGGCGCTCAACAAGGCCGTCTTCCCCGGCCTGCAGGGCGGCCCGCACAACCACACCACCGCCGCCATCGCCGTCGCGCTGCACGAGGCCGCGCAGCCGTCGTTCCGCGCATACGCCCATCAGATCGTCGCCAACGCCAAGGCCCTGGCCGACGAGCTGGGCTCGCGCGGGTTCGACCTCGTCTCCGGCGGCACCGACAACCACCTGATCCTGCTCGACCTCACCCCGAAAGACATCGGCGGCAAGCCGGCCGCCCAGGCGCTCGACCGCGCGGGGCTGGAGACCAACTACAACACGGTGCCGTTCGACACGCGCAAGCCGTTCGACCCGTCCGGCATCCGCATCGGCACGCCGTCGGTCACCTCGCGCGGCATGGGGGAGGCCGAGATGCGGCAGATCGGCGCCTGGATCGACGAGGTCGTCACCGCCGTCGCCAAGGGCGACGCGGAGGCGGTCATCACCCGCGTCCACCACGAGGTCAGCGAGCTCACCGCGCAGTTCCCCGCTCCCGGCCTGTAAACCCGCGGGCCCGTCCGGGGATTTTCCTTCCGTCACGGCGGAGCCGGCTGGGCGCCACCCTGCGCCCGTGGCCGGGGGCCTCCAGGGTGACGCCCGCTGACCCGCACACCCGGCCCGCCGTGACGGCGCCCCGCGGGCCATGACGGTGGTGGAGAGCGTCCCGCCGCACGGGCTCCCGGTGCGCGGCGGGACGCCGGTCCCGGGCGGTCACACGTCGACGGCCAGCAATCGCCTCCCTTCCGAGGTGACCACCTCGAAGCGGTCGACGTCCTCCAGCGGCGTGGCGCTGCCGCCGTGCATGTAGAGCGGATCCGGCGAACCCGGCACTCCGTACCCGGCTGGAGGTACGGACCACCCGGTCATCACCCGCCGCTCTCCCGACTTCGACACGGAGATGAGCTCGCACTCCAGCGGCCCGGTCACCCCGGACAGCTTCAGCGCCGCGTGCGTGCCCCACCCCTTCGACTCCACCACGAGCCCGCCAGTCACGCCGCCGGCGCCCTTGCCCGCGATGGGCCGCCCGTCGACGTAGAACTGCTCGGCCGGCCCCATGTGCTCGCCCATCTGCCCGCCGTGCCCGTGGGCGAGCGGCGGCTGAGCGCCCGCGCCGAGCTGCGTGCCGATCGTCAGCCCGCCGGCCACGAGCGTGACCGCCGCCGCCATCCCGATCACGAACGTGCCCCTGCGCGTGCGCCTGTCCGCGTCCTTCTTGTGCCGCAGCAGGTCGATCACGTCGCCTTCCGGCCCGCCCGGGCGGTCGAGTGAGTCCTCGACGGGCCCGATCCCGTGCAGCACGCCGGCCACGCCGGCCAGCTCCGACAGCTCGCGGCGGCAGGCGGCGCAGCCGAGCAGATGGGCCTCGAAGGCCAGTCTGTCGTCGTCGTCCAGCAGGCCGAGCGCGTAGGCACCCACGTCCGTGTGCTCGACTCTCGAAGTCACGCCGTCACCCCCCTCTCCTCCAGTGCGATCCGCAGCGCGCGTACGGCGTAGTAGACGCGCGACTTCACGGTGCCCACGGGGATGCCGAGCACCTGCGCGGCGTCGTTGACCGACCGGTCCCGCAGGATCGTCTCGTTGAGGATCTCGCGGTGCGCCGGCGACAGCGCCTTCAGCGCCTCCGACACCACCACCTGGTGCAGCAGCACCTCCATCTCGTCGGGCACGGGAACGCTCGCCAGCGGCCCGTCGCCCGACTCCCTGGGCCGGGCGTCCTTGCGCCGCCGGTCGTCGATCACGATGCGCCGCGCCACCGTGGCGAGCCACGGCATCAGCGAGACCGCGTCGGTGTCGAGCCGCTCGGCGCTGCGCCAGGCCCGGATCATCGTCTCCTGCACCACGTCTTCCGCCCACTGCCGATCGCCCGCCGTCAACCGGATCACGAACGCCAGCAGCGGCCGGTGATACTCCCGGTAGAGCGCGGACACGACCACCTCGTCGTCGGGGCGCACGCGGCGGATCCGATGGTGCGGGCGCGGCGTGCCCGCCGGGGCGGCTCCCTCGGCCGAGGGCGGGGGATACGTACTGATCCGCATCGTGCCCCTTTCTCAGTCCGTCGGCAGGTGGTACGGCCGTCCGGGTGGGCGGGGTTCAACGGATCGCGCAAGACAAACCGATTGCGTCTGCGTCGGCGGGGTGCGTAGAGTCGCCCCGGTAAGTGACACGAAATCGATCGGGGAGGTGAGGGCTATGCGGGTCCCCATGTGCTGCCTGCCGTCAGCCCACCTCCGGGCGTCCTTCTGAGCCGCCCGGCTCCATCCTTCTCGACCAAAGGTTTCACTCCGTTGTCTTACGATCTTTCTCTGCTCGGCTGGACCGATTCGCGCGCCGCCGAGCTGCCCGACGGCGCCGTTCCCGCACGGGTGGCCCGCGTCGACCGCGGCGCCGCCGAGGTCATCGCCGCCGACGGCCAGCATCACGTCCGCTACGCCGCCCACGTCCGCCGTGCCGCGGCGGCCGATCCGGTCGCGCTGCCGTGCGTCGGCGACTGGGCGGCGCTGCGGTATCTGTCCGAGGGCCGCTACGAGCTCGACGCGGTGCTGCCGCGGACGTCCGCGTTCGTCCGGGGCGGCGTCAGCCGCGACTCGGTCGGGGGCCTGTCAGGCGACGGCCAGGGCCAGGTGCTCGCGGCCAACGTCGACGTCGTCTTCGTGGCCGAGCCGTCCATGCACGCCACCGACTTCGCCGACCTGGCCCGCATCGAGCGCCTGGTCGCGCTCGCCTGGGAGTCCGGCGGCACGCCGGTGGTGCTCGTCACCAAGTCCGACCTGTTCGAGCACGGCCTCGACGGGCTGCTCGACGACGTGCGCACGGCCGCGCCCGGCGTCGACGTGCACGCCGTCTCCTCGCTGCGCGGCGACGGGGTGGAGCTGGCCGCCTCCTACCTCGGCGGGTCGCGTACGGCCGTCATCCTCGGCCCGTCCGGCGCAGGCAAGTCCACCCTCGTCAACGCGCTGGCCGGCGCGGAGGTCATGGAGACCCAGCGGGTGCGCGCCGCCGACGGGCGCGGCCGGCACACCACCGTCCACCGTGAGCTGATCCCCCTCGCCCGGGGCGGGCTGGTCATCGACACGCCGGGCATCCGCCGGATCGGTCTCTACGACATGGCCGTCGGCGTCGACCGCGTCTTCTCCGACATCGAGTCGCTGGCCGGACACTGCCGCTTCGGCGACTGCGGTCACACCAGCGAGCCCGGATGCGCGGTGCTGGCCGCGCTGGAAAGCGGCGAGCTGCCCGAACGACGGCTGGAAAGCTGGCGCAAGCTGCAGCGGGAGGCGTTGTGGATGGCGTCCCGCACGGACGCCCGCCTGCGCAAGGAACAACAGAACAAGTGGAAGGTCATCCACAAGGAGATGCGCCGCACCGGCCGCAACCGCCCCTGACGCCGGCGGGTGCGATCCCCTGACCGGCCGGGGCTTGCGGGCGGGCCCCGGCCGGCGGGTGCGTTCGCGTGCGCGGAGAGGCGAGGAGGCGGCGCGTCGGGGTAGGCGGAGGGCATGGACCTCTTCGCAGACCGGGTCGAGGCGGGTGAGCTGCTCGCCGAGCGGTTGCTGGACGCGCACGATCCCGTGATCCTCGCGCTGCCCCGCGGCGGCGTCGAGGTGGCCGTGCCGATCGCGCGCCGGCTGGGCACCGTCCTCGACGTGCTCGTGACCAGGAAGATCGGCTACCCGCCCGCGCCCGAGCTGGGCGTCGGGGCGATCGCCGAGGGCGGTGAGCCGGTGTTCGACATGGGGCTGCTGCACCGCCTGGGCCTCACCCCGGAGTCGGTGGCCGAGGTGGTGGAGCAGGAGCGGCGGGAGCTGGCCCGGCGGGTGCGGGTCTACCGCGGCGACCGCCCGCTGCCCGCACTCGACGGGCGGGAGGTGATCGTGGTGGACGACGGGCTGGCCACCGGCGGCACCGCGCGGGCCGCGCTCCGGGCCGTGGCCACGGCCAAGCCCGCCAAGGTGACGCTGGCCGTGCCGGTCGGGGCTCGTGAGACCGTGCGTTCGCTGCAGAAGGAGGCCGACGAGGTGGTGGTGCTGAAGACGCCCGTCGACTTCCGGGCGGTCGGCCAGTGGTACGTGCACTTCGACCAGCTCACCGACGCCGACGTCCTCCACCTGCTCGGCAAGGAATGACGGGCGTCAGGTGGCGGCGATGACGGCCCAGACCAGCTTGCAGGGGCCGCCGGGGGTGAGCCAGCCCCAGGCGGAGCAGAGGGCGTCCACCAGGCGTAAGCCGCGCCCGTACTCGGAGTAGACGTCGGGCGCGGTCGTCACCGGGATCGTCCTGCTGTGGTCGGAGACCACGCACACCAGCTCGTCGCCGTGCCGCAGCAGCAGCCGCAGCGCCCGGGCCCCGCCGCCGTGCCGCATCGCGTTGGTGACCAGCTCCGAGACCACCAGCTGCGTGTCGAAGCTCAGCCCCGCGGCGCCCCAGGCGCCGAGCGTCCGGTCGACGAAGTGCCGCGCGGTCGCCACGCAGGCCGGCTCGAGCGCCGTACGCGGATCGAACGGGAACACGGCGTCACGCTCGGCGGCCTGACCTTCCACCAGGACGGAGGCGAGCCATCCTGGTGGCCGGGAGCCGCAGGCGGCATGCGGCCGGGCGTCGAAAGTCGTCATTCTGGCCCCCGAGGCGCGTTCTGATGATCCAGTGCCCATCTTTACGGGGTGTGGTTATTGATGCAAGACTTTTCGTCGTTCACTAACGTGAATTGCATCTGCACGTGCAGGCCCCCATGAGGAGCGGTTGAGTGAGCGCAGAGAGCGCGGAAGGAAGGCTGCTCAGCTATGCGCCGGGAAGCCCGACGGTGCTTCGGATCCTGCTCGGCACCCAGCTGCGCAGGCTGCGCACGGAGAAGGGTATCTCCCGCGAGGACGCGGGGTACTCGATTCGCGCCTCTCATGCGAAGATCAGCCGGTTGGAGCTCGGCCAGGTCAGCTTCAAGCAGCGCGACGTGGCCGATCTGCTGACCCTGTACGGCGTCACCGACCCGGCCGAGCGCGAGCCGCTGCTCAACCTCGCCAAGCAGGCCAACGCCCCCGGCTGGTGGCACCGCTACGGCGACCTGCTGCCGTCCTGGTTCGAGGTCTACATCGGCCTGGAGGGCGCCGCGTCGGGCATCCGCACGTTCGAGAACCAGTTCGTGCCCGGCCTGCTGCAGACCCCCGCGTACGCCAGGGCGGTCATCGAGCTGGCGCACGGGAATGCCGGGCGCGACGAGATCGAGCGCCGGGTGGTGCTGCGCACGACCCGGCAGAAACGGCTGGAGGACGGGCTCACCCTGTGGGCGGTGATCGACGAGGCCGTGATGCGCCGGATGCTGGGCGGCCCCGGGACGATGCGCGAGCAGGTCGCCCATCTGCTGGACGTCACGGCCGAGCGCAACATCACCGTGCAGATCATGACGTTCGAGCGCGGCGGCCACGCGGCGGCCGGAGGGCCGTTCAGCATCCTGCGCTTCCCCGAGCCCGAGCTGCCCGACGTCGTCTACATGGAGCAGCTGACCAGCGCCCTCTACCTGGACAAGCCCGCCGACTCCGACCACTACATGGAGGTCATGGACCGGCTGAGCATCCAGGCGGAGGAGCCCCGGGCGAGCCGGCGTTTCCTGGAGCGCATGCTCTCCCTGTGAGCGGCCGATACTCGCTGTGATCCACTCCATAGCGGATTTTTGGTTGTCCGCTATATGGAGCTCTTCATGCTGCCGTATCGTCAGCTCGCAAACGCGGATGCACGTGCATCCGTAAGATCGCGAGGAGCGCCCCCATGCAAGAGTTCCGGAACGGGACGCCCGCCGGCCGCCTTCCCGTCGTCTGGCGCAAGAGCAAGAGGAGCAACCCCAACGGCAACTGCGTCGAGGTCGCGTGCCTGCCCAACGGGGAGATCGCCATGCGCAACTCACGCTTCCCCGAAGGCCCCGCGCTCGTCTACACGCAGGCGGAGATCACCGCGTTCATGCTCGGGGCCAAGGACGGGGAGTTCGACGACCTCATCGTCTGAGCCCTTTTCGGGCGGGGCGCGAGCGGGTTTCGGTCAGGGGCCACGAGGTGTCCGGCGACCTCGCCGAGGTCGCCGGATCCTGAGTGATCAGCGGTAGACGCGGGGGTCGGCCTGGAGGCCGCGCGTCAGCCGTACGGTGATGAACTCGTTGTCGTCCGGCCTGCCGGGCGTGCGGCCGCTGGAGAACGGGAAGTTGTTGTCGTCCAGCACGCCGAGCGTGCGGTCGTCGAGGATGACGACGTCCTCGATCGTCTGGAACGGGAAGCGGAACGTGCCCGGCGCGCCGCCGAGACCACGCGGGTCGGCGAGGTCGAGCAGGTCGGCGACCAGCGTCTTGTCGAGCGCGCCGTCGCGGTCCCTGTCGCGCAGGTCGGCCAGGTAGACGCGCTTGAACCGGGCCTCGTCGCCCTGCAGGTTGTCGCGCTCGATGACCAGGAAACGGTGCTCGTCGACCGCGATCGCGTCGCCGATGGCGTGGGAGGGGTCCTCCAGCCGGTACGTCCAGCGCCGCCCGGTGTAGGCGCCCTTGCGCAGGTCGAACTCGCTCATGCGCAGGGTGCCGGCCGGGTCGCCGGTCACCGTGCCCTCAAGCAGCGGGTAGAGACGACGGCCGTCCACCGACCTGGCCATGCCCTCGAAGCCCTTGCTGCCGGCCAGGTTCGGCGTGCCGCCGTTCAGCGCCGGGTTCTCCGGGGCCATGACGCCGGGCAGCGCGATCGGGGCCTCCATCAGCCGGCCCTTGCGGTCGAAGTGCAGCAGGAAAGGGCCGAACTCGTCGCCGATCCAGTACGTGCCGTCCACCAGCCGCACGATCGACTCGACGTCGAAGTCCGCGCCGGTCAGCGTGCGGTCCTGCCGGGTGAGCGGGAACGGCACGAACCCGCGCGGGTCGGTCAGGTTGAACCCGCCGAGCACCTTGACCGACTTTCCGGCGAAGTCCGGCTTGATCCGGTGCACGCGCAGCAGGAAGTCGGCGCTGTTGCCCTGGTTGCCGTAGCCGTTGTCGGACAGGACGTCGAACGTGCCGTCGTGGCGGCGCGCGATGCCGCTGAAGCCCTGCACCGGCTGGCCGGGGAACGGCGGGGTGACGCCGTTGACGGGCTCCGTGCCGAGCAGCGACCCCGACGGCTCGCTGCCGGGGACGAAGGTCAGCGCGGGAAGGGAGGCGAACCCGGTCAGGGTGGCCCGCCCTAAGGGCTGGGAGTCAGCGGTGGCGGGGGCGGCCAGGCCGAGGGCCATCGCGCCCGCGCACATGAGGATGGCGATGCGTCTCATGGCGCGCGACACTAGGGCGGCCGGGCCGACGGCGTCCCCACCGCGGGGAAACGGCCGATGACGGCTCGGTGTCCAACCGCGCCTCAGCCCGGCGTCAGGTGTCGTCGCCGGCCGGGCCGCACGACCACGACTGGTCGACCAGGGTGAGCAGGTGGCCGCCGTACTGGGCCGGGTCCCAGCCGTCCCGCATGAACAACTGGGCGACGACGTCGGACGGCGCTCCCAGGACGTCGTCAGCGGCGGCCTCGCCGAGCAGGCGTGTCAGGGCGGCGACGTCGTTGACGCGGATCCGGTAGTGCGCCTCCACGTCGACGGTGGCGCCGTCGGCCGCGCCGACGGTCTCCTCCTCGTCCTCGCGATCCTCCTCCAGGTCGCTGAACGGGTTGCCCCAGCCGGTGCTGTCGGCGCACAGCTCGGCGTATTCGAGCGCGGCCGACCGCAGGCGGTTGAGGGCCTCGGCCACGCGCGGGTAGTCGTCGGGCGACTCCTCCAGGACGCGCGCGTGCTCCACGATGGCCGCACCCATCTCAGCGGCCTTCGCCGACAGTTCGTTCGCCACAGTCGTCAGTCTTCCTCGCTCGTCATCGGGTTCCGCGGCCGCGGTCTAGTCTTTCTTCTTCTTCCACGGATAGTGCCTGGTGTGGCTGACCTCGCCGTGTTTGTTGATGTAGTCCACGTGCACGTGGTCGTCGCTGGAGCACGGCCCGCGGAACCGGCTGCGCCCGCCGTCCTTGGCGTCCTTCTTGGCCGCCGTGACGGCTTCGTCCTGGGTGTCGAAGTGCCGGGTTCCCGAGTTCGTCTTGCCGGGGGAGTTCTTGCGGAAGCGGCCCATCTGGGCGATGGACATGCCGCGAGGACCGCCGTCCGCGGCTCCGCCCGGCCCGCGTCCCATGCCGAGACGCGGCAGGTCGTCGAGGACGTTGCGGAACTTGCCGGTGGAGCCGGCGGCGAGCGCGGGCCGCAGCACGCGGCCGACGCCCTCGGCCCCTTCGCGCTGGACGCCGGTGACGAGGATGCGCCCGCGGATAAGCTCGCGCAGCGCCAGCGCCCCCGCGGTGGGGCCGCCGACGAGCATGGCGCGGGCGATCATGGCGGACGTCCAGACCGCGCCGCCGGCGACCGCGTACTTCACGGCGGTGGTGAGCCAGGCGGCGTTGTCGAGCAGCGCGGGGACGTACCGGACGGCGGAGGCGGCCTGGCCGAGCAGCTGGCCGACGCCGCCGGGATCGCCCCACAGGCCGGCCAGCTCGGTGGCCGCCACGCCGTGGTACGCCGCCCCGGTGGTGGCGCCGACCGCGGCAAGCGCGCCCGCGCCGGAGGCTCCCGCGCCCGCGAGCACGGTGGCCCAGGCGTCGCGGTCGGCCAGGATCTCGTCCACGCTGACGTTGGGCCAGGGGACGCCCATCAGCTCCAGGACGGCGTCGACCTCGGGCGGAACGGTGACGTCCATCAGAGCGGGAGCTCACGGTACAGCTTCGCCGACTGCTCCTGGGCGAGCGCCTCGGCCTCGGCGATGCGGCCGCGGGCGATGTCGAGGCCGTCACCGGTCTGCCCCATCACGCCGGAGATGCCCAGCAGGGCCTCGGCGGCGTACACGCCACACTGGCTGTACTCGGCGTGGAAGGCGGCGAACAGGCCGGTGTCGTCGCCCCACGAGCCGCAGCCGTAGCCGCGTTCTCTCAGTCGCTGCAGGGCGGCGGCGTAGTCTTCGCCGTGAATCCGCAGTGACGCCGCGTTCCGGGCGACCTGCCCATGAGCGATCTCCATCCCCGAACTCATGGCGTGTCACCTTAGCGGACCGATCAGCCGAGATTGGCAGATATATGAAGATCAGTGACCTATGTCGCTTATGTAACTCCGTCTCCGGCGTCTCGGTAAACTGGCTGACCTTGCCAGCAGCCAGCAGCGCGGAGTCCGGAACGATGCCGACACCTTCACCGCACGACGACGTCGAGCAGGCGGAGCTGTACCTCAGACGGGGACGGGACGCGATGCGCCGTCTCCAGGAGGCCAGCGCCCGCATCGGGGCGGTCGCCGGGACGGCCGAGAGCGCCGACGGCCTGGTACGCGCCACCGCCGACGGACGCGGCGGCATCACCGGGCTGCGCCTGAACCCGCGTGCGATGCGGCTCGGCGCGGGCGCGCTGGGCAGGCAGGTCACGGAAGTGCTCCAGGCGGCCCAGCGGGACGCCGAGACGCAGACCAAGCAGATCGTGGACGGCGCCCTGGCCGACACAGCCGACCTGCCGCCGCCACCGGGTGAGGACTTCATCCGCGAGCGGGTCGACCAGATCGCCCGCAATCTTCGCTGAACCGGAGGTGACGAGGTTGTTCGGCCCTCGCAGGAACCCCGCCGACATCAGCCCGGAGGAGCTCGCCCGCGACGCCGAGCAGGCCGAGCGCATCCGCGCCTGGAGCGAGCGTGCGCAGGCCGCGCTCGACGAGGTCACCGGCACGGGCGAGGCCGCAGGCGGCCAGGTCACGGCCACCGTGGCGGCCGACGGCAAGGTGCTTCAGGTCGTCATCGGCGAGCGCGCGATGCGGCTCGGCAGCCTGGAGCTGGCCGAGGAGATCCTGGCCGCGCTCCGGCTCGCCGCGCTGGACGCGGCGCGCAGGACGGAGGAGCTGATCCGCGAGAGCCTGCCGGGCTTCGACCCGGCCGATGCGCTCGCCGCGTTCGAACGCCTCGCCGCCACGCCCTGGAGGTAGGGCGCGCAGGGTTCGCCCGGCGCTCTGGAAGCGACAGGCAGGCGTGCGGAAACGACAACGGCCACCCCGTGAGGTGGGGTGGCCGTTTCGCTGAAGAGCCTGATCAGGCAGTTGCGCCGACCGGGTTCGCCAGAGCCTGGACATGGCGGGCCAGGATCCGGTTCATCGGGACAACTGCGTGATCACGCGATGCATGGTGATAGCTGCCGGGTGTGTCAGGCTGCGGAGATGCCGGCGCTGGCCGCGCGGCGCATACGACGGCGACGCTCGCTGGCGCGCTCGTCCTCGTTGAGACCGCCCCACGTGCCGTACTTCTCGGGCCGGGACAGCGCGTAGTCAAGGCACTCGTTGCGGACGGGGCACTGGGCGCAGATCGCCTTGGCCTTCCGCTCACGTACGTCACGCTCGGGCTGCCGCTCCCCATCGGGGCCGAAGAAGAGCACGAGGTCCTCACCCCGGCACGCGGCATCATCCTGCCAACCCCAGCTGGGGCGCGGGCGGGCGAGCTGCCGACGTACCTGAGACATGAGAAAACCACCTTCGTGAGAGGTATTTCGGTGTTTGAGCCGCATTGGACGCTTTTGGCGTCACTGTTCCAACGCAAGGTCGGGCCGTGATGTTCCCTGGTCAGGTGAGAGCGGGCGTGGCGTACTGCACAGGCGCGAGCCTGTCCAGCGAAACCAGCCGGTAAGTCGTGATCGTCTCGGCGCAAGCCGTACCACACGGCGGTGTGAACGCCGATGGCTCAACCACAACTTGGAACCGGACGTCGCCGCAGCGCACGATGGCTTCGGTGACGTCGCCGTCCGACCTCGAGGATTCCACGGCCACTGCTCCGACGGAACGCTCTCCCGAATGGGCTCGGGCGAAGTGCTCCGCGGCTTGCGATGGCTCAGGGATGCCTGCGCGTCCCCGGTAACGGTCGAGGATGACCTCGCCCGACCGGTACGCGTTGGCCGCTGTCAGTGCAGCAGCCTGAGACATGCTGCCGTAGAAAATTCCGTGTGGCAAGCACACGAGGTTGGCGGCGTAGCGATCGCCGCCAACGTGTGACGTTTCCCACACTCTGTCCGGCAGGTTTTCGGCCAGGAACCGAGCGAGGGGTAGTCCAATGCGGGCGCAGCACGCATTGCGCTTGGCGTGCGTGCAGACCAGAAATACCGGCTCGTCTTCCAGTATGCAGGACTCCGGGACCACTCCCGCCACCAGTGCGTCGAGGTCAAGATCGTCTGGACCTGCGACGACGCCACGCGCCAACCAGGGGTTCTCGCCCGCCGCGTAGGCCACTAGCACATGGAGACCCTGATCCCGCGGACGGGTGCGCCTTCCCGGGCGGCGGATCAGCTGCGGTCTGATGCCGCGGTCGAGCGCCCGCTGGACGAGCTCGGCGATCGGTCCGGGGAGCGCGAGGCTCTCCAGGTGCGACGGCCACGGCCCTGGGTACTCGATGAGCAGCCACAGCCTGGCCCCCACGGTGGCGCTGGCCATCGTGGGCACCGCGCCGGTGTGGCAGCCTGCCGGATGGTCGCAGCTCCTCGCCAACGCTCCTACCCCTTCCCCCGAATTGAGCTTAGGTAAGACTAACCTAACGGGTGCGAGGGCTCAGAGGTGGGGTGTTCGGTCCAGTACGTCCCGTGTCGCGGCGAGCGCACGCTCTCTGTCCTGCTTGACCAGGCCGATCCTGGTCCGCCGGTCCAGCAGGTCGTCCGTGTCGAGGGCGCCCTCGTGCAGCACCGACCAGAGCAGGTCGCCCTCCGTCAGACCGAGCCCGACCTCCTCGGGGTACGCCTTGACGAGCTCGTACGCGGCCCCGGCCTCGGAGCCGTACCGCTCGGTCAGGCGGGCCGGCACGCCCGGCGGCTGCGGGCCCGCGCCGGTGAGCGGGATCCTCCGCGTGCGGCACCGCCCGGCCCGGAGGTCCGCCAGCGCGACCGCCCGGTCCACCGCGTCCTCGGCCATGCGCCGATATGTCGTGAGCTTTCCTCCGACGACGGTGACGACGCCGTCGCCGGGGAGGACGGCGTGCCGGCGGGACAGGTCGGCCGTCCGCCCGTCGGCCGCCAGAAGGGGCCTGAGACCCGCGTACGCGCCCGCGACCGCCTCTGGGGTCACCGGAGTCTCAAGGGCCCCGTTCAGCACCTCCAGGAGCGTTCTGACGTCCTCGTCGGGAACCTCCGGGACGTCGGGCGCCGGACCGTCCACCGGCTCGTCCGTCAGCCCGACGTGGATGCGCCCGTCGCGTTGCGGGAGCACCAGGGCGAACCGGTTGACCTCTCCAGGAATCGGCACGTGCAGGCCCGCGATCAGGCCAGGCAACGTGCCGGGCGCGAGGACCAGGTGGGTGCCGCGGGACGGCCGCAGCCGTACCTGGGGGTCGAGGGCGTCCGCCCACACGCCGGCGGCGTTGATCACGACCTTGGCGCGGACGGTGAACTCCTCGCCGGTCAGCTCGTCGCGCACGTCCGCGCCCCGGCCCGTCAGCCGCAGGGCGCGGCAGCGGGTCAGCACGTACGCGCCGTGCGCGGCGGCGGTGCGCGCGATCGCCACCACCAGGCGGGCGTCGTCGAGCAGCCGGCCGTCCCACGACAGCAGCGCGCCGCGCAGCCCGTCCCGCTTGAGCACGGGCGCCAGCGTGTGCGCGCGGGCGGCGCTCAGCAGCGTCGGGCCCGGGAGCAGGCGGCGCGGCGTGCGGGCGGCCGCGCGCAGCCCGTCGCCGAGCCGGTAGCCGGCCATCACCAGCGCCGCCTGCCTCCGTGAGACGGCCGGGGTCAGCGGCAGCGCGTACGGGTGCGCCCCGGCCAGGTGCGGCGCCGTGCGGCGCAGCAGGATCCCGCGCTCGACCGCGCTCTCGTACGCGACGCCGACCTGTCCCTTGGCGAGGTAGCGCAGGCCGCCGTGGACCAGCTTCGAGCTCCACCGCGAGGTGCCGAAGGCGAGGTCGTGCGCGTCGATGGCGGCCACCCGCAGACCTCGTGAGGCGGCGTCCAGGGCCGCGCCCGCGCCGGTCGCGCCCAGGCCGACCACCAGCACGTCGAGGCGTTCCTCGGCGACCCGGCGCAGCTCGCGGGTGCGTCGGGCGGCGTTCAGCGAGCTATCCAAGGTAGGCCTCCAGGAGGGCGGTGAGCTCGGCGTCGAGCTCGTCCATGGTGACGGGGTCCAGCATGGTGGGCGCCGACAGCAGGAACGACTGGGCGACCAGCAGCACCGCCCTTGCCTTGCGAGCGTCGCAGACGGCGCTCCCGAGCAGGTCGAGCATCGCCTCGTGGGCGGCCCCGCGGCGTTCCAGCAGGTACGGCAGCAGCAGCTCGGGATCGGCTTCCACGATCTTGCGCCACAACGGGTGGGCGCGCAGCTCGCGCACGCCCGTCACGACCGCGCGCACCGGGTCGGACATGTCCAGCCCGGCCACCACGCGTACCCACTCCCTGGTCATCACGTCGGCGACCAGCGAGCGCACGTCGGACCAGCGGCGGTAGAGCGTCATCCGCGACACCCCGGCGCGGCGGGCCACGTCGGTGAGCGTCGTCCTGCGCACACCGTAGGCGAGCACGCAGTCGCGGGCCGCGTCCAGGACGCCCTCATTGTGACGAATCGACGCCATATGTCACAGTGTAAGGGTGACTGGAGAACCCATGCTGTGGTCCGGCTGGGGCGACCCCGCCCAGGCCCGCGAGCTGCCCGAACCGGTGCGCGGGCTGCTGCGCGACCTGCTCGGCGTGCGCGCCCCGCAGACCCCCGCCGCCACCTTGGAGTCGGTACGGCTCGCGCCGGTCGCACTCGTCGAGCCGCTGCTGGAGGCGCTCACCGAGGTCGTCGGCGCGGAGCACGTGCTGACCGGGCACGAGGACCGCGTCCGCCGCACGCGCGGCAAGTCCACCCCCGACCTGCTGCGCATGCGCGCCGGGGACGGCTCGGACGCGCCCGACGCGGTGGTACTGCCCGGCTCGCACGACGAGGTCGCCGAGCTGCTGCGGCTGTGCTCGCGGGAGCGGATCGCGGTGGTGCCGTTCGGCGGCGGCACCTCGGTCGTCGGCGGGCTCGCCGCCGCCGGGGACGGGTTCGCCGGCGTCGTCGCGCTCGACCTGCGCCGGCTCGACCGGCTGCGGTCGGTGGACGCCGGGTCGAGGGTGGCCGAGTTCGAGTCGGGCGTGCGCGCGCCCGACGCCGAGCGGCTGCTCGCCGCACACGGCCTCACCCTCGGGCACTTCCCGCAGTCCTTCGAGTACGCCACGCTCGGCGGCTTCGCGGCGGCCCGCTCCAGCGGGCAGGCCTCGGCCGGGTACGGGCGCTTCGACGACATGGTCGTCGGCCTCACCCTGGCCGCTCCGGCCGGCACCCTGGAGCTCGGCCGCGCCCCCAAGTCGGCGGCCGGGCCCGACCTGCGCCAGCTCGTCCTCGGCTCGGAGGGCGCGTTCGGGGTGATCACGTCGCTGCGGCTGCGCGTGCGGCGGGCACCCGCCGAACGGCGGTACGAAGGCTGGCGGTTCGCGTCGTTCGCGGAGGGGACGGCGGCCATGCGGGCGCTCGCCCAGGACGGCCCGCTCCCGGCGGTGCTCAGACTCTCGGACGAGACCGAAACCCTGATCGGCCTGTCCAGACCGGACACGATCGGCTCCACCGGCTCGAACGAGCCCGCCGGCTCTGCGGGCTCCGGCGGGCCGGGCGTCTCCGGCGGGTGCCTGCTGATCGCCGGGTACGAGGGGGAGCGGGTGGGGGCCCGGCACGCCGCCGCCTCCGCCGTGCTGGCACGGATGGGCGGGCAGCCGCTGGGCGCGGAGCCGGGGGAGTCGTGGAAGCACGGGCGCTTCTCGGCGCCGTACCTGCGGGACTCGCTGCTCGCCGCCGGAGCCACCGTCGAGACGCTGGAGACGGCCGGCTTCTGGTCGAACCTGCCCCGGCTCTACGACGCCGTCCGCCTGGCGCTGCTCGGCGCGCTCGGCTCGCCGCTCGTCATGTGCCACGTCTCGCACGTGTACGAGACCGGCGCCTCGCTCTACTTCACCGTCGTCACCCCACAGGACGAAGACCCCGTCGCCCAGTGGGCGCGGGCCAAGGCGGCGGTCAACACGGCGATCGTGGATGCGGGGGGCACGATCACGCACCACCACGGCGTCGGCCGCGACCACCGCGACGCCTACGCCACCGAGATCGGCCCCCTGGGCACGGCCGTCCTGCGCGCCGTGAAGGCGGAGCTCGACCCCGCCGGCATCCTCAACCCCGGCGCCCTCATCCCCCGTGACTGACCACCCGCGGCCGTGGCGCCCGCGAGATCAGGATCGCCGGTAGGCCGGGCGGGGCGAGCACGCCCGGCCGCCCTCCGGGCGTGTGGTGCGCGAGGTCGTGCCGGGGATGGCGCCTGATGATGACGGCGGGTCAGTCGGACCGGGCGAGGGACTCGGCTTCGGCGAGCGTGGCGGCGGCTTCCGTGTGGCGGTTGAGGGCGTCGAGTGCTTCGGCCAGGCAGCCCAGGGCCATCACCAGGGGGGCGCCGCCGATCGAGCGGGTGAGTGCCACCGCCTCCTGGGCCAGGGGGAGCGCCTCCGTGGCCCGGCCGCGGCCGAGCAGGAGCTTGGCGCTGGTGCGCAGGCAGCGGGCCAGCAGGGCCGTGTGCTCGGCGGGCGACGCCTTGACCAGCGCCCGGCTCCGCGCGACCGCCTCGCTCGCGCTCTTGACCGCCGACGAACCACCCCATCGCGGCCGGTTCATCGCGAACGCCAGCAATCCCTCGATGGCCTCCACGTCAGAGGTGCCCTTGCGCGTCGCGTCGTCCGAGCCTTTACGGATCATGGGAGCCTCCTTCGGCGGCCCAACCGCTTGCTTGGGGGCATGAGGCTACACCATGAAACACCTTCTGTGTTCTCGGCGGTACGGAGCGTTCAAGGTGCGTGAAAGGTAGATCACGGTAAAGATGTGGTCATGGTGGAAGTCGCGGCTGAACGGGGAAAGCAGCTTTCGTCCAGGGTGTCGGAGGAGGGGGCGGGGTGGACCTGTGCCCAGGTCGGTACGTTCGCCCAGCTCAGACCCGACAAACAGGGCTTCTCGTGGCTCAATCTGCGCACGCTCTGGCGGTCGAGGAACGAGGTGCTCGCGGGCCTGTTCGGAGATCCTTCCGGTGAGGTGCGGGCACGATGGGTGGAGTCCCAGGAAGCCCGTGGGATAGATCCGGAATTTCGCATCAAGCCACCCGTCGAGGGAAATTTCAGTTTCCTCTTGCTGGGTGACACCGGCGAAGGAGACGCGTCCCAGTACGCCGTCGTCCCCGGAATGCTGAGAATGGGCGAACAAACGGCGTTCGCCATCATCGCGAGCGACGTCGTCTATCCGACGGGATCGGGCAACGAGTACGGCGACAAGTTCTTCCGTCCGTACAAGGACTATGACGCCCCTATTTACGCCATCCCCGGCAACCACGACTGGTACGACGGGCTCGGCGGGTTCATGCGGGTCTTCTGCGACGCGCCGCCGCTGAAGCCCAAGCCCGACCGGGGGCTGCGCGGGCTGCTGTGGCGCAGGCCGGAGACGATCGACGAGGCCCGGCTGGCCGAGGCGCGCTCGATGCGCGGCAAGCCCACCCAGCAGGCGACGCAGCCGGGGCCGTACTGGGTGATCGAGAGTGACGACCTGCTGGTCGTGGGGGTCGACACCGGCATCAGGAACGTCATCGACCGGGACCAGACGGCCTGGCTGCGGCGGATCTCGCAGGACCCTAGGCCCAAGGTCCTGGTGACCGGGAAGCCCATCTACACCGCCAACGCCTACAAACCGTCCCCGCTGGAAGAAGGCGGCACGATCGACGACATCGTGCGCGACCCGGCGCACCGGTACGTCGCGGCCATCGGCGGCGACGTGCACAACTACCAGCGCTATCCGGTCAAGGTCGGCGACCGGGTCATCCAGTACATCGTGACCGGCGGCGGCGGGGCGTTCATGCACGCGACGCACACCATCCGCCGCGTGGACGTCGGCGGGGTGCACGAGGACGACTTCCGCTGCTACCCGCTGCGCGGCGACTCGCTGTCGTTCTACAGCCAGCTGTACGCGAAACGGCTGCGGATGAAGTGGCTCTATCTGACCCCCGCCGAGGCGGCCTGCATCATGTCCGAGCAGATCAGGAACGAGCCGGTGCGCACCCCGGAGGGCCCGGTCACGATCACCCGGCGGATGCGGTGGGCGGCACGGCTGCTGGGGGCCTGGCCGTGGCCGCTGCGGCTGCCGGTGGACCGGGTGTTCCACCGCTACCTGTCGGAGCTGTCCGACTGGGACACACCGCCGTTCTTCAAGCAGTTCCTGCACGCCACGGTCACCCCCGGGGAACTGACCCTGCGGTGCTTCGCCGCCACCGGCTGCCTGGCCCAGGAGCTCGAACCGCCGCTGGAGGACGAGGTCCGCATCCGCCTCGCCTGAGTTTCTGTCGGTGGCGTTTGGCACCCTGGACACGTGTATGTCGTGGTCGCGGGGGAGACGGTGCTGCCGGTCGGAGGCACGCCCCGGCGTCCCGCCGATCTCGCCGAGGCCGTGCGTGAGCTGGAGGCCGCCGAGCGGCCGCGGTGGGTGTGGGCCGACACACGGGAGACGTACACACCGCTGCTTGAGCGGGGGGTGCGGGTCGCGCGCTGCCACGACGTCGCGCTGACCGAGGGCCTGCTGCTCGCCTACGAGGGCCTTCACGGCGAGCCCCGCTCGGCCAGGGCCGCGCATGCCCGGCTGCGCGGGCTGCCGGTGCCGGAGGAGCAGCCGAGCGCGGCCGGCACGCTGTTCGCGCCCGAGCCGCCGGCCGCGGAGGCGGTCGCCGAGGTGCTGGCCGACCAGCTCGGGCGCGTCGCGGCGCTGCCCGAGCCGGGCCGGTTCCGGCTGCTGGTGGCGGCCGAGTCGGCCGGCGCGCTGGTGGCGGCCGAGATGTCCCACGAGGGCATGCCGTGGCGCAAAGACGTGCACGACGCGCTGCTGACGGAGCTGCTCGGGCCGCGTCCGGTCCACGGCATGCGGCCGGCCAAGCTGCAGGCGCTGGCCGACGAGGTGGCGGCGGCCTTCGGCCACGCCGTCAACCCCGACTCCGTGCAGCAGCTGGTCAAGGCGTTCAAGGGTGCGGGGGTGGCGCTGAAGACGACCCGGTCGTGGGAGCTCAAGCGCGTCGACCACCCGGCGGTGACGCCGCTGCTCGCCTACAAGGAGCTGGCGCGGCTGTTCAGCGCCCATGGGTGGGTGTGGGCCGACCAGTGGGTGCGCGGCGGGCGGTTCCGTCCCGAATACGTGGTGGGCGGCGTCGTCTCCGGCCGGTGGGCCACCAACGGGGGCGGGGCGCTGCAGATCCCCAAGGTGATGCGGCGGGTGGTGATGGCCGACGACGGCTGGGCCCTGGTCGTCGCCGACGCGGCCCAGCTGGAGCCGCGGGTGCTGGCCGCGATGGCCGGCGACCAGGGCCTGGCCGGAGCGGCCGGCGAGATCGACCTGTACGCGGCGCTGGCGCAGTCGTTCGGGGGCGAGCGGGCCAACGCCAAGATCGCGATGCTGTCCGCCATGTACGGCGGCACCAGCGGCGACGCCTCCAAGCTGCTGGCCGTGATGCGGCAGCGCTTCCCGAAGGCGTACCAGTTCGTGGAGGACGCCGCCAAGGCGGGGGAGGAGGGGCGGCTCGTCCGGTCGTGGCTGGGACGCACGTGCCCGCCGCCGTCGCAGCGCTGGCGCGAGCTGGTGTCGGGGCCCGAGGGCGGTCGGGCGGCCCGCGACCGCGGGCGCTTCACCCGCAACTTCGTCGTGCAGGGCACGGCCGCGGAGTGGGCGCTGGCGCTGCTGGCGGTGCTGCGCGGGCTGCTGCCGGAGCCGGCCCGGCTGGTGTTCTTCCAGCACGACGAGGTGATGGTGCACTGCCCGCTGGAGCAGGCGGACGAGGTGATCGCCGCCGTGTCGCAAGCAGCCGCCGAGGCCAGCCGCCTGCTCTTCGGCGCCACCCCCGTCCGCTTCCCGATGGAAGCCGTCGCCGTCGGCTCCTACTCCGACGCCAAGTGACCGCCGCTTGAGCGGGTCACGCGTAGTGGGGAAGGTCGATCTTCTCGGCGGGGTGCGGGAAGAGCGCGCTCGCCTGTCGCACGGCTTTCCGCACGGCCGGGCTCGTGGCCAGCCTCGTCGCGGCCCGCAGGGAACGCACGCCGAGTCGTGATCGCGGATGGGCGATCCGGGGAAAGCCTGGCACGAGGTTCTGCGCGCTGTGCGCGTAGGGGCGCATCAGGGCCTCGTAACGAGCGAACGCGGTGCGGTGGCCGGCGGCGGCGAACAGCTCGCCGGCCAGGACGTAGGCGCCGGTGAGGGCGAGGGTGGTGCCCATGCCGCTGAGAGGGGACGCGCAGTAGGCGGCGTCGCCGACCACCGCGACGCGTCCCTTGCTCCACGACGGGAGCCGGATCTGGCCGACCGCTTCGAAGTAGAAGGGCGAGGCGTCGATCGCGTCGAGGACGCGTGGCGTCTCCCATCCGGCGTCCTGGAAGATGCGGCGCAGCAGACGCTCCTGCTCCGCGGCAGGCAGGTTCGCCGGTCCGGGAGCGTCGCTCAGGAAGGACAGGGTCGCGCGGATCGTGCCGTGGTTGTCGGGCCGCAGCGTGACCGCGCGGCCCCCGCCGGGGTGGTACCAGCGCCACCGGTCGGTGTCCGCGGCGATGCGCGGGACGGTGGTGTAGACGAGGCACAGGCCGAGATACCGCGGTACGGCGTCCGGGAACACCAGGCGGCGGGTGCGGGAGGTCATGCCTTCGGCGACGACCACGAGGTCGAAGCTCTCCCGGGCCCCGCTGCTGAAGTCGACGTCCACATGGCTGGAACGTTCCACGAGCCCGGCGATCTCGTCGCCGAACACGTAGCGCGCGCTGTGGGCCGTCCGCCGGTACAGCAGCCGCGCCAGGTCGCCGCGCAGGATCTCCACCTCGGCGGTCATCCCGCCCGAGTCGTCCTGTCCCTTGGGCAGGTAGGCCACGCACCTGCCGTCGTCGTCCACGATCTCGGTGCCCGTCTCGCCTGTGCCCGCGGCCTTCACCTCTTCCTCCAGGCCCATGCGGCGGATGACGTGCCGGCCGGCGCCGCGGATGTCGATGTTCTGGCCGGTGTCGCGCAGGCCGTCGAAGCGCTCGACGACCGTGACCTCCCAGCCGCCCCGAGCCAGCCAGTAGGCCAGCGCCGGACCCGCGACACTCGCCCCCGTGACGAGAACCCCCGGCATGATCGCTCACTTCCGCCCCGTGCGTGACGACATGTCATCGACGCCTGCCCAGGAACGCCGTGGCCTACCGCGGGGAGGGGCCGGTCTGATCGAGGTGACTCATGCCGCGGGAGTGGAGCGGGCGCGGGTGAGGGCCAGCCAGAGGCCGGCGGCGCCGACCATGACGCCGACGACGAGACCGAGCGTGGGGTAGCCGAGGACGCCCACGATGGCGCCGGCGACGACCGTTCCCGTGGCGCCGCAGACGTTCATCAGGAGGTCGGACAGGCCCTGGACGGCGGGGCGCCGGTCGAAGGCGACCGACTCCGTGACCAGCGCCGAGCCGGCGACCAGGCCGCACGACCAGCCCAGCCCGAGCAGCACCAGCGCCGCCGTCACCTGCCACACCCGGTGCCCCGCCGTGCCGGCCAGGGCGGCGGAGGCGAGCAGCAGCACCGTGCCGAGCAGCAGCACGGGCACCTTGCCCGCCTTGTCGGCCAGCCAGCCGACGACCGGCGACAGCACGTACATGCCGGCGATGTGCAGGCTGATCACGAGGCCGATGACGTCGAGGTTGGAGCCGTCGTGGTGGAGCTTGACCGGGGTCATCGACATGACCGACACCATCGCCGTGTGGCTGACCGCGATCATGACGAGCGCGCGGCGGGCCGTCGGGGTGGTGCGCAGGACCTGCCAGGCGGTACGGATCGTCCGATTGCGCCCGGGCCCGGCGGGCTGGGAGCCGTTCTGGGAGCGGGCGAGCGTGAGCGGGTCGGGCCGCAGCAGGAACAGCACCACGGCCAGCGCCAGGGCGAAGGCCAGCGCCGCGAACGCGAACGGCCCCGCCGTCTGGACCATGCCCAGCCGCATGCCGATCTGGTCGGCGGGCTTGGCCAGGTTCGGGCCGGCCACCGAGCCGATCGTCGCGGCCCACACGACCAGCGACAGGTGCCGGGCCGACCGGTCACGGGGCGACAGGTCGGTGGCGGCGTAGCGGGCGGCCAGGCTGCCCGCGCTCCCGCCGCCCACCAGCACGAGCCCGGCCAGCAGCAGCGGCCAGGAGCCCAGGGTGATCGCGAGCACCGAGATGGCGCAGCCGGTCAGCGCCGCCCCGTACGCCAGCGACAGCCCGGCGCGCCGCCCGCCGCTGCCGGACGCCTTGGCCGTCGGCAGGGCGAGTAACGCCGCGCCCAGCACGGTCGCCGTGCCTGCGAAGCCGCTGATCACCGTGGAGCCCGACAGCCGGTCCACCACGACGGAGCTGAGGGCGAGCCCGACGGCCACGCCCACGCCTCCCACGATCTGCGCCGCGGACAGCACCGCCAGCGTGCGCCGCTGGACGGCACGGATCCGGTCAGGGGACGAGACCGCGGTCTTCTCGGGGGCACTGGTCACTGGTGAAGTTTCCCATAGCCCCCAACATCACCCCAAAGGGGATTGTGGGCCTTTTTTAATGCAGAAATCCCGTCTTTTCGCGACATTTCAGAGAACTACGACCGGATCCCCCTGCGTGATCCGCCCGGGCCGGTCCGGGATCAGGTTGATCCCGAACCATACCTTCCCATCCCATTTCCGGTGACGGGAGAGCGTGCGGATGGGCTCCTTGCCCTTGGTGTACGTCACCGTGTCGACTGTGGTCAGCACACATCGATCGCACCCCTTGGTCACCCGGAAGACCACCTCGCCGATGCGCACGCGCTTCCACTCGTCCTCGGCGAACGGCTCCGCCGCCCCCTCGACCACCACGTTCGGCCGGAACCGGCGCATCGGCAACGGCTCGGGTGGCTCCTCGCCGCGCTCGAGGGCGGTCTCGGCGATCCAGTCGCGCAGCCGGTCGAGGGAGGCGGTCGAGGTGAGCAGCAGCGGATAGGCGTCGGCGAGGCTCACCCGGTCGTCCGGCTGTCCGTACGCCGGGTCGACCGGGCGGCGCGTCGGGTCGTCCAGCCACCGCAGCCTGACCGGCCGCCCCGCCAGCGCCGACAGCCACGCGGCGGCCTCGTCGCCGCAGTCGGTGAGCCGCACCGGGTCGCCCCAGACGTCCACCGTCGAGTGGGCCGTGCCGGCCACGACCCGCAGGGGCTCGGCGTGCGGGCCGGTGAGCGTGAGCACCTCCCCGTCGAGCACCGGGACACAGGCCAGCAGGCGCGGCTCCTCCCGCGCGGTGAGGATTTCGCCGCCCGCGTCGGTGATGAGGTGGCGCCGGTCGCCTGCCAGCCCCCACGGCTGGACCTCGGCCTCCGGCACGTCGTGCCCAGCCGCCGACTTGACGGGATAGAGGGAGATGCTCGCCAGCTTCATAGCGTCGAAGGTATCTCACGGATTTCCGGAACGGCCGGACTCGTCCTGCTGTGCAGGAGCGCCGCCAGCGACACCGCCGCCAGGGCGGTGACCCCGAGCGCGGCGCCGATCCAGGCCACCGACGGGTAGCCGAGGCCCGCGTCGATGGCCAGGCCGCCCAGCCAGGGACCGGCGGTGATGCCGACGTTGAAGGACGAGACGTTCACCGCGGCGGCCAGCGTGGGGGCGTCG
>NZ_SMKQ01000199.1 GCF_004348995.1 Nonomuraea terrae | reverse complement strand
CCAGTCGTCGATCGTCACGTACAGTGCGGTGAGAAGGGTGTTGAGGTCTTTCGTCACACATTGATCCTCGACACCCTTCGTGGTTCCCGCACTCCACACCGCAGGGACTTAGGACTTACTCGTCTAGGGGCCGGTCGTAGGCCCGTCATAATCGGCGCTGTGGTCGCCTTCTCCGCCCGACGGCTCGCCATCGGACTCATCACGGCCGTGTCCTGCGCGTACACGGCGATCGCGCTCCTCTACCTCCTGCAGGGCCCTCTGTACGGCGCGCTGGCCGTGCTCGCGATCCTCGCCGTGGTCATCACCCACCACGTCAACCTGCGGGCCGGCCTGCGCGGCGAGCGCCCGCCCCGCTACCCGCTCACGCTTGTCCTGCAGGCGGTCGTCACCTACCTGCCCGACCCCCTGCTGCCGGGCGGCATGTCGGCGGTGAACGCCCCGCTGCTGGCCGGAACGCTGCTGGTGTCGCTGCCGCTGCGCCTGGCCACGCCGCTGGTCGCCGTGATGATGCTGTACGAGGGCGTGGCGCTGGGGCTGCTGTCGCACTTCCCGCCGGTGATCGTCTGCTTCTACCTGGTCACCGTGCCGACGACGGGCGCGATGACGTACGCGATGGTGCGGTTCGCCCGCGTGACGGCCGAGCTGGAGCAGGCCAGGGCCGAGCTGGCGGAGGCCGCGGTGCTGAAGGAGCGGCTGCGCATCTCCCGCGACCTGCACGACGGCCTGGGCCGCAGCCTCACGGCGATCGCCCTCAAGGGCGACCTCGCGGCCCGGCTCGTCGAGCGCGACCCCGGCTCGGCCCGCACCGAGGTGGAGGAGCTGGCCCAGGTCGCCAGGGAGGCGGCCCACGACGTACGCCAGGTGGCCAGGGGTTTCCGTGCCATGTCGCTGACCGGCGAGGTGCACCGGGCGGTCGCCCTGCTGGAGTCGTCCGGGGTCGGCGTCCAGGCCCACCTGGCCGACGTGGCGCTGCCGCGGCGCTCGGAGGAGGCGCTGGCCTGGGGCGTGCGCGAGGCGGTCACCAACGTGCTGCGTCACAGCAGGGCCACCGTCTGCACGATCAGCACCTCGCCGCACGACGGCACGCTCCGGCTGGAGATCGCCAACGACGGCACCCCACCCGTACCGGACACAGCCGGAACGGGTGGCGGCGGCCTCACGAGCCTCGCCGAACGCGCCGCGCAGGCGGGCGGCTCCTGCACCGCCGCCCCGACCGGCGCGGGCGGCTTCGTCCTGACCATGGAGGTCGCCTTGGAGGGTGCCAGGGACGGCGCCATGGACGGCGCCGCGTGATCCGCGTGCTGCTGGCCGAGGACATGCACATGATCCGCGCCGCCCTCACCGCCCTGCTGCGCCTGGAGAACGACATCGAGGTGGTCGCGGAGGTCACCCGCGGCGACGAGATCCTCCCCGCGGCGCTGCGGGTCCGGCCCGACGTCGCCGTCCTCGACATCGACCTGCCCGCCGTGGACGGCATCACCGCGGCCACCACGCTGCGCGAGCGCCTGCCGTCGTGCCGCGTGCTGGTGCTCACGGCCCTGGGCCAGCCGGGCCACGTCCGCAGGGCGCTGTCGGCCGGCATCGAGGCGTTCCTCGTCAAGGACGCCCCCGGCGACCGGCTGGCGGACGCCGTCCGGCGCACGGCCGCGGGGCTGCGCGTGCTGGACCCCGAGCTGGTCTCGACCGCGATGGCGTACGGCGAGAGCCCCCTGACGCCCAGGGAGTCGACCGTGCTCGGGCAGGCCGCGCTCGGCGCCTCTGCCGAGGAGATCGCCTCCCGCCTCCACCTGTCCTCCGGCACGGTACGCAACTATCTGACCACGGCCATCGCGAAGACGGGGGCACGCAACAAGATCGACGCCATCCGGATCGCCCAGGACGCCGGCTGGCTGTAGCTCAGATGTCGGTGATGCGCAGCCCGGCGTGCGCCTTGTAGCGGCGGTTCACCGAGATGATGTTGGCGGTCAGCGCCTCGATCTGGTGGGCGTTGCGCAGCCGCCCGCCGAAGACACCGCGCACGCCCGGGATGACCTCGGCCAGCGCCTGCACCGTGTCGGTGGCCTCGCGGTCGTCGCCCAGCACCAGCACGTCGAGGTCGACCTTGTCGACCGCGGGGTCCATCAGCAGCACGGCCGACACGTGGTGGAAGGCCGCCACCACCCGGCTGTCCGGCAGCACGGCCGCGGCCTGCTGGGCGGCGCTGCCCTCCTCGACCGGCAGCGCGTACGCGCCCTGCTTGTCGAAGCCGAGTGGGTTCACGCAGTCGACCACGATCTTCCCGGCCAGTTCGGCACGCAGCGACTCCAGCAACGCCTTGTGCCCCTCGTACGGCACCGCGACGATCACCAGGTCGGCCGCGGCGGCGACAGCGGCGTTCTCGTCGCCCTCGACGCCGGCCCCGATGGACCCGGCCGCCTCGTGGGCGCGCTGCGCGCTGCGCGACCCGACGAGTACCCGCCGCCCGGCCAGCGCGAACCGCCGCGCCAGCCCCTTGCCCTGGTCGCCCGTGCCGCCCAGGATGCCGATGGAAAGCCCGCTCACATCTGTCATAGCCCCGATGATGCCAGCCACGCCGCTGCCCCGAGCGCCCCGGCCCCGCCATCATGGCGAATCACTCTCCCCTCGCAAGTCCGTCGGGCACCATGGAGGCATGGACCCAGGATCGGTGGCCTTGCTGCGCGAGCTCCTGGAGGGCAGCGGCTGGCTCGAACGCGCCCGCGAGCTCGGCCTCGCCCTGCGCGCCACCCGGTCCCCCGGCGGCCTGCTGGTGGTGGGGCCGCCCGACGACGAGCCCTGGCACGTGACCGCGCACCTCAGCGACGAGGCCAGGTACGCGGGCCTGCCGCAGCTCACGCCCACCTTGGTGCGCTGGCGGCCGCCCGCCGACGCGCCGGCCCATCTGCGCGTCGGCCTCGACCGCCTGGAGCGCGCCGCGCGCGGGGAGACGCTCTTCGTGCTGGCCGAGCAGCAGGCGCCGGTCCCCCTGCTCGAACGCGTCGACGACGCCAGGCGCACCGGCGCGACGATCCTGGCCGTCCAGGGCGGCGACCCCGAGCTGGCCGGGCTCGCCCATGACGCCATCGCGGTGCCGAGCGGCGGGCCGGTGACGTTCGACGGCGCGCAACACCTGGTCAGCGCGGCGGCCGGCGAGATCGAGCAGCGCCCTGGCCTGCGCGACCGCCTGGCCCGCCTCCTGGAGAAGGTCAGCGGCCCCCGGGTCACCGACTAGATCCATGAAGGGCCGCTTTCGGCGCGCATCAGATTTCTTCATTTGCCCTTCAAAGCGGCACCTCCCGACAATGTCCTCCATGGACTTCCTGCTCACCGTGGTCGGCTGGCTCGGCGCCGCCCTCCTGCTCACCGGCTACGGCCTGGTCTCGTCGTCACGCATGTCGGGCGACGGGCTCACGTACCAGATCATCAACCTCGTCGGATCCGTCAGCCTGATGATCAACAGCGCCTACAGCTCCGCCTGGCCGTCGGTCGGGCTCAACTTCGTCTGGGCCGCCATCGGCGTCGTGGCCCTGGCCAAGCTCGTACGCCTGCGGACGAGGACGGTCGCCGGATGATCGTCGACCTCAGCCACCGCATCACCGAGGGCATGACCACCTACCCCGGCATCCCCGGCCCCGCCCTGGGCGTCCACCTGAGCAGGGAGGACTCACGCGAGGTGTACGCGCCGGGCACGGAGTTCCACATCGGCGTCATCACGCTGACCGCCAACACCGGCACCTACGTGGACACCCCGCACCACCGCTACGCCGGCGGCGCCGACCTGGCGCAGGTGCCGATCGACCGGCTGGCCGACCTGCCCGGCCTCGTCGTACGGGCAGGCGGCGAGCGCGCGGTCACCGTGGACCGTTCGCTGGACGTACGGGGCCGCGCCGTGCTGATCCACACGGGCTGGGACCGTCACTTCGGCACGGACGCCTACTTCTCCGGCCACCCCTACCTCGCCCCCGAGTCGGCCGCCTGGCTGGCCGAGCAGGGCGCGGCGCTGGTCGGGATCGACTCGCTGAACATCGACGACACCCCGCCACGCGGCGAGCGGCCCGCCCACTCGATCCTGCTAGGGGCGGGGATCCCCCTGGTGGAACATCTGACCGGCCTGGCGGCCCTGCCCGACGAGGGCTTCCGCTTCCACGCCGCGCCGCCGATGGTGGCGGGCATGGGCACGTTCCCCGTCAGGGCGTACGCCGTCGTGCCGTAGCGTCACTCCTCGTCCTGGTCCGCTTCTTCCCAGGTCTTGTTGCGGTCGGCGGCGCGCTGCAGCGCCCCGGCCGCCTCCTGCTCCGTGGAGTAGGGGCCCATCCGGTCTTTGTTGGGGCAGCCCTTCTCGGGCTCGACGCGCATGTGCTTGAGACAGAACCACCACTGGCCTTCGCTCACGTGGTCAATTCTGCCCCGTAGACTCATGTTTCATGACGACACTGCTCCAGCCAGGGCGAGTTTCGCCCTTGCGAAAGGTCCCCGCCCACATCGAGCGGCCGGAGTACGTCGGCAAGAAGCGCCCCAGGACCGGCGAGTCGGACGTGAAGAGTCCCGAGATGATCGAGCGCATGCGCGTGGCCGGCAAGATCGCCGCCCAGGCGCTCGAAGAGGTCGCCAAGCACATCCAGCCGGGCGTCACGACCGACGAACTCGACAGGATCGGTCACGAGTTCCTCATCGACCAGGGCGCCTATCCCAGCACGCTGGGCTACAAGGGCTACCCCAAGTCGTTGTGCACGTCGATCAACGAGGTCATCTGCCACGGCATCCCCGACGACACGGTCCTGCGCGACGGTGACATCGTCAACATCGACATCACCGCCTACATCGGCGGCGTCCACGGCGACACCGACGCGACCTACCTCGTGGGCGAGGTCGACGAGGAGTCGCGGCTGCTGGTCGAGCGCACCCGCGAGGCGATGATGCGCGCCATCAAGGCCGTCGCCCCCGGTCGCCAGCTCAACGTCGTGGGCCGCGTCATCGAGGCGTACGCCAAGCGCTTCGGCTACGGCGTCGTCCGCGACTTCACCGGTCACGGCATCGGCACGACCTTCCACTCCGGCCTGATGGTGCCCCACTACGACGACCCGTCGCTGCGGGTCGAGCTGGTGCCGGGCATGACGTTCACCATCGAGCCGATGCTCACCCTGGGCACGATCGAGTACGACATCTGGCCCGACAAGTGGACAGCGGTCACGAAGGACCGCAAGCGCACGGCCCAGTTCGAGCACACGATCGTGGTCACCGAGACGGGCAGCGAGATCCTCACGCTGCCCTGACCCGGCGGCTCACCTGCGGCAGGTCACTCGTGGTGGGGCACCACACCGCTCACGGTCGTGCCCTGCCCGAGCACGCTGTTGACCGAGAGGTTCCCGCCGATCTCGGCGAACGCGGCCCGCATGCGCGCGATGCCCCGCCCCGGCCCGGCCGCGAGGAAACCGCGGCCGTCGTCGCTGACGGTCATGCGCAACCCCTTCTTGCCGGCCGTCACGGCGATGGAGACCGTCCGGGCCCGGCTGTGCCGCTCGACGTTGGACAGCGCCTCGTGGAGCACGGTCATCACGGCGCTGGAGACGGGCGAGGGCACGTCGGTCCGGGGCAGCGCCCAGGTCTCGACCGCGATGCCCGTCCGCTCCGACCACTCGGCGAGGCAGCTCTCGAGCTCCTCCGCCAGGCTCTGCCCCCCGCGCATGCGTGTCTCTTCCGCCAATTGGATCTCGCCTTCCTTGGCACCCGAGCCCACGCCGGTCCCCACTCCGGCGCACCCAACGTCGCGGTGCGCGTCCCCCCTCAAGGCCTACGCACGCTAACTGATGGGGTTATGCCCGTCTCCCCTGTGAGAAAGGCTACCTGTCAGGCCCAGGGACTTGTAGTCGGAAGGTGCAGGCACCATTCCCGCAGCGCTACTCGCCCTTGTCCGCGCGGTTGAGTTTGGCGAGGTAGTCGTTGTAGCTGTCGAGCTCGGGATCTCCGGCGCCGGTGCGGTCGGCCCGGCGGTCGGCCCGCTTCGCCTGCCGGTCGTCGTCGCGGTACCACTGCACGGCGATGGCCAGCAGCACCATGAGGGTCGGGATCTCGCCGAACCCCCACGCGATGGCGCCGCCGTCGCGCTGGGTCTGCAGCAGCGTGTCGCCCCATGTGCGGCCGAGCTGCTCGTACCAGCCCTGGGCGATGGGCGAGCCCATCATCATCAGCGCGATGCCGAAGAAGGCGTGGAACGGCATCGTGACGAAGAGCATCAGCAGCCGGCCGACGTGGGGCAGGCGGTTGGGCCCCGGGTCGACGCCGATGATCACCCAGAAGAACAGGCACCCGCTGAGCAGGAAGTGCAGGGTCATCGCGATGTGGCCGAGGTGCTCGTTCATCGCCGACTCGAACAGCGGCGTGAAGTAGAGCGCGTACGTGGAGGCCACGAAGATGGCCGTGGCGACCCCGGGATGCGTGATGACCTTGGTGAACCGGCTGTGCAGGATCGTGACGACCCACTCGCGCGGCCCCCTGTCGCCCCGCCTGGCCGCGGGCTTGAGCGCGCGCAGCGCCAGCGTGACGGGACCGCCGAGGACGAGGAAGATCGGCACGACCATCGACAGCGTCATGTGCTCGACCATGTGGACGTCGAACATCACCTTGGCGTAGCGCGCGAGCCCGCTCTGGGTGCAGAACACCAGGATCGCCACGCCGACGAACCAGGAGGCGGTGCGGCCGACCGGCCAGTGGTCGCCGCGCCGCCGCAGCCGGATCAGGCCGAGCAGGTAGAGCAGGGCCAGCACGCCGGCGACCGCGGCGAAGAACAGGTCGAACCACCACAGCGTCAGCATGTTGCCGATGGAGAACGCGGGCGGCATCGGGAAGCCGAGCAGTTCGTAGGCCCGGTCGGCGGGGACGCTGAAGGCGGGCGGCGGTGTGCGCGACAGCGCCACGGCCACGCCGACGGTGGCGGCCATGAGCAGCAGCTCGCCGCCCGCCAGCCGGGTGAACGCGCGAGGCTTGCGGCCTTCGAGGTCGGCGAGGGTGCGCTGCCGGTGCCAGTAGCCGACGTAGCCGAGCAGCACGAACGCCACGATCTTGACCACGGCGAGCACGCCGTACTCGGAGGTCCACAGGTCGGACAGCGCGCCGAGGCGGGCCACCAGGCTGAACACCCCGGACAGGCCCACCGCGGCGTAGCACCACAGCGCCACGCGCGAGAAACGGGCCGCGGCCACCTCCAGCTGCGGCCGGCGGAGCACGGCGTGGACGGCCAGCACGCCGAGCCCGCCGACCCACAGGGCGATCGAGAGCAGGTGGAGCGAGACCGAGGAGGTGGCCAGGTCGTGGTTGGGCGAGGAGGAGGTGTGACCGGTGAGCGGCGCCGGCAGCAGCGTCACCATCGCGAACACCAGCAGCCCCGCCGCGGCCCCGGCGGTGATGGCGCCGCGCGAGAACAGCGCGATCGCCACCCCGAACAACACCACGAGCGTCAGCGCGACGCCCTGCGTCGTCTGGGTGGCGTAGCTGGTCAGGATCGTACGGTCGAGGATCTGCGGCACCGTGCGGCCGATGGAGTCGGCGGCGCCGAAGACGATGGCGAGGAACGCGCCGCCCGCCCAGGTCAGCGCCGCCCAGGAGGCGGCCTTGACGTAGGACAGCGCGCCGGCGCCGAGCACGCCCTTGTCGTTGGGCAGCAGCATGGCGGCCATGAGCAGCAGGCCGACGGTGACCAGGCCCGCGGTGTCCATGAGGAGCTTGGACAGCGGCAGGCCCCATCTGACGACCACGCCCGCGTCGGGCAGGCCGGGGATGATCCTGGGGAACGCGCTGCCGCCGGCGATCATGGCGAGGGCCAGGGCGACGACGGCCGCGGCCGCGGCCGCGAGACTGAGACGAGCGGCGCGGCTCACGGCTTCCTTCTTCTCGCGCTCAGCAGGAACCCGATGCCGATGCCGATGAGCGCGCCGACGACGATGATCAGCCACACGGGGTAGGTGACCCCCTCGTCGGCCGCGACCTCGTCGGCGGCCTCATCGGCGGGCACGCTCGCGGCGGCGTCGGCCGGGGTCGGCGGGCCGGCGCTCGCCGGTGGGGCGGCGCCGCTGCTCGCCGAGGCGGCGGGGGCCGGCTCGGCCGGGGCGCTCGCCGACTCCGCCGTGCTCGGGGTGGGCGTCGCGGCGCCCTTCACCCGGAAGGGGATCTCTCCCTCGATCGGGTGCCCGTCGGACGACACGACGCGGTAGGCGATCGTGTAGCGCCCGTCTGGCAGCGGCCCGTCGACGGCCTGGGTCACGACCGCGCCGTCGACCTCGGGCTTGCCGCTCTCGTGCTGGGCGTCGCCGTCGCCCCGCACGATGACGAACGGCATGCGGACCTTGCCGCTGAACTCGAGCCTGACCTCGTCGAGCGACTCGACCGTGGCGTCCTTGGCCGGCGAACTGCTCTTGAGCGCGTCGTGCGCCAGCGCCGGGGCGGCGGTGCCGATCACCAGCAGGGCGGCGAGAATCGCGGTGAGTGCCGCGAGCGGGGAAGTCTTCATGGCACCCCCAAGGCTACCGAGGCCGCCGCCCGGTCCGAACCCCCCTACAGCCCCGCGCAGGACAGCGCCCGCTGGTAGGCCTCGACGGCTCCGTCGGCGTCGCCGAGTTGTTCCAGCGTCTCGCCGGTGGCGTACCAGGTGGAGGCCGAACGGCGGGTGTCGGGCAGCGGCGTCAGCCAGTCGCGGACGGACGCCACGTGGGCGGCGGCCTCCTCGGAGCGGCCGACGGCGCCGTAGATGCGGCCGAGCAGCAGGTGGGCCTCGGCGCCCAGCACGTGGCCGAACTCGGGGACGAGTTCCATGCCGGCCTTGGCGTGCTCCGCCGCCTCGGTGAGGTCACCCGTCATGTACTCGGCGCAGGCCAGCTCGACACGGACACGGGCGCGGTCGACCTGGCTGACCGAGGTCTGGTCGAGCTCGTCGACCGACGCGCGCAGCGCGTCGCGTACGGACTCGGCCTCGGCGGGCCGGCCCCGCAGCCGCCGCTGCTGGAGGGCAACGCGCGTACGGGCGATGCCGCGCGGGTCGCCGGTCTCCGTCTGCACCGCCATCGCGCGCTCGGCGAACGACAGCGCCTCCTCGTGGTGGCCGGTGGTGTGGGCGACGATGGAGGCGTTCCAGTTGGCGGCCACGATCGCGCGCGGCGTGCCGAGCGTGTCGGCGGCGTTGAGCAGCTCGGCCGCGAACTGGCGGGCGCGCAGCAGATCGCCGCGGAGCACGTAGGCCGCCAGCAGGGTGGCGGCCAGCTCGACCAGCGAGTCGCTCCACGGCATGCGGGCGTCGCCCGCCAGCATCTGCTCACCGACCTGGACCGCCTCGCTCAGCCGCTCGCTGTCGCGGTAGGCGCGGCAGAGCACCATGGCCACCTCGACCCGGCGGTCGACGGGCATGTCCTCCGCGCGCAGCTTGAGCAGGATGGAGATCGTCTGGTCGAGATCACCGCACGCTTCGTGGGCGAGCGCAAGCCCGAATTCCGTCTCTTGACGAAGAGCCGTCAACCCTGTCAGGTTGTTGTTCGCCAGCAATTCGGTGAAGCGAGTGCGGGCCTCCCTGACCTCTCCGTTCTCGAGGGCCAGCCGCGCGTAGCCGAGGGCGAGCTCGATGTCCTCCATCTGCTCGGCGGTGACGCCGTTGATCAGATAGGACAGCGAACAGTCCAGCTTTTGTGCCAGAAGTTCAAGAACGGCCCCTGTCGGGGTACGCTTGCCACTCTCGATCAACGAGACGTAACTGTCCGACAACTCGGGGTGCGCAAGCTGTGCCTGGGAGAGGCCGCGTTGCCGTCGAACCGTTCTGATGCGGAGTCCGACCTGGTCAGAAGTGGTCACAGTCGTCGCTCCCTGAGAAGATGATGTCCGAGCAACCCCACAAGGCGAGGGAGAACCCCCAATGCGCATGCGTTTTGCCCTGTCCGCTCTGATCGCCGCCCTTGCTGTCGCGGTGACCGTCGGAGCCAATGCTACGGCCGCCAGCGCCATCGCGTCGCCCGTCTACAACACCATGGACGACATGTACTGCTGCTGACGTGATCCCGGCAAGAGGGGGCACGTCCGTCTGCCAGGCTCGACACCGCACATCGCCGGCAGGCCGGACTCGGACGGGACAACGGCACCGCACTCGCCGTTCAGGACCGCGCCCCCTCTTCACCGGGGTGCCCCCCGAGGTGATCGGGGCGGCCCCGTGTCTCTCAGGGCCAGGAAGAAGTCGACCCTGTCGGCCATCGTCGACAGGTCTCTGCCGGTCAGCTCCTCGATCCGCCTGATGCGGTAGCGCACGGTGTTGACGTGCACATGAAGCTGTTCGGCGCACGCGTGCCACGACCCCGCGCAGTCGAGGAAGACGCCGAGCGTGCGCACCAGGTCGGACTGGTGGCGGCGGTCGTAGTCGAGCAGCGGTGACAGCAGCCGGGCCGCGAACGACCTGCGCACGTCGCCCGGCACCGTGGCCAGCAGCAGCGCGTGCGTGTAGATCTCGTCACTGGTCACCACTCCCCCGGCCCGCGCCTCGGCCAGCCGCCGCGCGTGGCCGGACTCCTCGACGCCGCCCTTGAGCGCGGCCGCGCCGGTCAGCGCCCCGCTCAGCCCGACGCACAGGCGGGTGTCGGGCAGCACGGACAGCACCTCGGCCCCCGCGCGCAGCCGTTCGGCCAGCTCTCCGGTGGTGCTGCCGCGCAGCGGCACGACGGCCACCGCGCCGTCGGCGCCGGCCGCGGCGACGACCTCGCGGCCGAGCAGCTCCTCCACGATCTGGCCGCCGAGCGTGGCGGGGTCGGGCCCGCGGGTGGCGCCCGGCCGCGGGGCGGTGGCGTCGACGATCGCGTACGGCTCCGCCGCCTCGATCCCGCACGTGCGCAGCCGGGCGTTGAGCTCGGCCACGTCGGCCTCCGCCAGCGCGGCCACGAGTTGCTCGATCAGCCGGCGCTCGACCCGGCGGCCCTCCTCCGTACGGCTGCGTTCGAGGCCCACGCAGGCGGCCAGCTCGTAGCCGAGGTCGGCGTGGCCCGTCAGGTCGCCCTCGCAGGCGAGGGCCCATCCGGCGGCGCGGTGGCCGCGGCCGACCGCGAAGATCGTGTGCTCGCCGACCAGGACCGGCAGCCGCGGGGCCGTGAGGTACGCCTTCGCCAGGCGTACGGGATCGCCGGCCGCGCCGACGATCACCTCGCCCGAGGCCGACAGCACGGCGCCGGTGATGCCGAGCTCGGCGGCGGTCAGCTCGAACAGCTCGCGCAGGCCGGCACCCTCGGCGACGGCGGCGACCAGGCGGCGGTGGCGGCCGAGGGCGTCGCGCACGTCGGCCGCGAGCAGCGGCATGACACGCTCGGCGAGCGTACGGAACGACACCTCCGTCGGCACCTCGACCAGCGGCAGGCCGGCCGACCGGCACGCGGCCACCAGGTCGGCCGGCACGTGGCCGAGCCACGCCTGCCCGGCCCCGAGCGCGGCCACCCCCGCCTCGGCCAGCGCGGCCACGAAACGCTCCGAGTCTTCTGGAGCCTGCCGCCACAGCAGGCCGGTCAGCACCAGCTCGCCGCCGCCGAGGTAGCGCCCCGGCTCGGGCAGGTCGGTGATGTGCACGCCGCTGAACTCGCGGCCGGGGTCTCCGGCGAGCAGGGTGAGGCGGAGATCCTCGATGGCCAGCAGGTCGGATATCCGCACTTGGAGGAATATACAAGCCCGGCAGGACAACCGCTGACCCGGATTTCACGCCGGGCGCATAGGAGGGCACCGGGCCGCGGTGCTCTACTCGGAGGATGACGGAGACGGTGCCGCCCCCGGCGGTGACGGACCAGGGCGTCGGCGCGAGCGCCCGCCGGCCCGACGCCACGCTGAAGGTGACGGGCGAGTTCGCCTACGCCTCCGACCTGTGGCTGGACGGCATGGTGTGGGGGGTGACGCTGCGCAGCCCGCACCCGTCGGCGTGGATCCGCTCGATCGACGCGGGGCCCGCGCTGGCGATGCCGGGCGTGCTGGCCGTCCTGACGCACGAGGACGTGCCGGGCGCGAAGTTCTACGGCCTCGACCTGAAGGACCAGCCGGTGCTGGCCATCGACCAGGTCCGCTACCAGGGCGAGCCGGTCGCGGTGGTGGCGGCCGAGCATCCGGAGACGGCCCGGCGCGCGGCCGCGGCCGTCGTGGTCGACTACGAGCCCCGCGAGGCCGTGACCGATCCCCGCAAGTCCCGCGACGTCGTCAGGCGGCAGCCGGTGCGCCGCGGCGACACGTTCGAGGCCGAGGTCGTCGTCACCGGCGAGTACGAGGTCGGCATGCAGGACCAGGCGCCGCTCGGCCCCGAGTCGGGCCTGGCCGTGCCCGCCGAGGACGGCGGCGTCGACCTGTACGCCGCCACCCAGTGGCTGCACGTGGACCGCGACCAGATCGCCCCCTGCCTGGGCCTGCCGCCCGAGAAGGTCCGCCTCACGCTGGCGGGCGTCGGGGGCGCGTTCGGGGCCCGCGAGGACCTGTCGATGCAGATCCACGCCTGCATGCTGGCCCTGCGCCTGGACCGCCCGGTCAAGATGGTCTACGGCCGCGAGGAGTCGTTCTTCGGCCATGTGCACCGCCACCCCGCCTGGATGCGCTACGAGCACGGCGCCACCCGCGACGGCCGGCTCGTCTACGTCCGGGCCGAGATCCTGCTGGACGGCGGCGCGTACTGCTCCTCCACCCCCGCCGTGGTGGGCAACGCCGCCTCGCTCGGCGCGGGGCCGTACGAGGTGCCGAACGTGCACGTGGACGCGACCGGCGTGTACACCAACAACCCGCCGTGCGGGGCGATGCGCGGGTTCGGCGCGGTGCAGGCGTGTTACGCGTACGAGTCGCAGATGGACCGGCTGGCCGAGGCGTGCGGCCTGTCGCCGGTGGAGATCCGGCTGCGCAACGCCGTCTCCCAGGGCTCCCGGCTGGCGACCGGCCAGGTGATCGACTCCCCGGCCCCGCTCGCCGCGATGCTGCGGGAGCTCGCGTCCATGCCTCTTCCCGAGGCGTCCCGCGGCGAGCGCGACCTGCGGACCCTGCCGGGCGGGGTCTCGCAGACCACCCACGGTGAGTCCGTGCGCCGCGGCGTCGGGTACGGCGTGGGGATCAAGAACATCTGCTTCTCCGAGGGCTTCGACGACTACTCCACGGCCCGGGTGCGCGCCGAGCTGGTCGGCGGCGAGCCGCGCGTCACCGTGCACACCGCGGCGGCCGAGGTCGGCCAGGGCCTGGTGACGCTCCAGGCCCAGATCGCCCGCACGGAGCTCGGCATCGAGGACGTCACCGTGGCCGCCGCCGACACCTCGGTCGGCTCGGCGGGCTCGTCGTCGGCCTCGCGCCAGTCGTACGTGACCGGCGGGGCGGTGCGGGCGGCCTGCGAGGCCGTGCGCGAGCGCTTCGGCGGGCTGCCGCCGCGGGAGGCGCTGGCCAGGTTCGGGCCGATCGAGGCGACCCGCGAGTATCGGCACCGGCCGACGTACCCGATGGATCCGGACACCGGGCAGGGCGACTCCCACACGCAACTCGCCCTGTGCGTGCACCGGGCCGTCGTGGACGTGGACGTGGAGCTCGGCCTGGTCAAGGTGGTGGAGCTGGCGGCCGTGCAGGACGTCGGGCGGATGATGAACCCGCAGGCGCTGGAGGGCCAGATCCACGGCGGCTCGGCCCAGGGCCTGGGCCTCGCGCTGATGGAGGAGATCCAGGTCCGCGACGGGCAGGTGCTGAACCCGTCGTTCACCGACTATCTGATCCCCACGATCCTCGACATGCCGCCCATGCAGCTGAAAATCGTGGAATTTCCCGACCCGGCGGCTCCGTACGGATTGCGCGGTGCGGGCGAGCCGCCCACGCTGTCCTCCACCCCCGCCATCGCCGCCGCCGTGCGCGCGGCCACAGGGCTCCGGTTGACTCGCGTTCCGGTCAGGCCGGAAGATATCGCCTTGTCCGATAGCGGTATCACAGAGGGGGCATCCGATGGCAAGCGCGCGTGAGGCGGCCGAGGCTGAGTTCGAGCGCTTCGACACCGACGGCGACGGCCTGCTGACCGCCGACGAGATCAGGAAGGCCAACGACGCGCTGGGCGGGCAGGGCGCCTCCGAGAGCGAGGTCGAGGCGTTCATCGCCGCGGCCGACAGCGACGGCGACGGGACGATCAAGCTGGAGGAGTTCGTCGCGCTCGTGGGCCACGGGCGGCACGAGAAAGCGTGATCTTGACCCTCGTCGGGTAGCTAGCCGACATTCCCCCTGATCAACAAGGGGGATGTCGGTGCTCGACAGGTTTTTCGAGCTCACCGGGCGGGGGACGACCGTCGGGCGCGAGGTGCGGGGCGGGCTCACCACGTTCGTCGCGATGGCCTACATCATCCTGCTCAACCCGATCATCCTCGCCGGCGCGGAGGACGTCACCGGCGCGCGGCTGTCGATCGCCGAGCTGACCACGTCCACGGCGCTGGCGGCGGCCATCTCCACGATTCTCATGGCCGTCGTCGGCAACGCGCCATTCGGCCTGGCGGCCGGGCTCGGGCTCAACGCCGTCGTCGCCTACCAGGCCGCTCCGTTCATGACGTGGGCCGAGGCCATGGGGCTGGTGGTGCTCGAAGGCGTCGTCATCATCCTGCTGGCCGTGTCCGGGCTGCGCACCCTGATCATGAACGCCATCCCGCTGGCGCTCAAACACGCGATCAGCGTGGGGATCGGGATGTTCGTCGCGCTGATCGGGCTCGTGGACGCGGGCTTCGTCGCGCGCGGCACCGGCACGCCCGTGCAGCTCGGCGCGACCGGTCACCTCACGGGCTGGCCGGTCGCGATGTTCTGCTTCGGCCTGCTGCTGATGATCCTGCTGTTCGTCCGCAGGGTGCCGGGCGCCATCCTGATCAGCATCGTGATCACCGCGGCGCTGTCCATCCTGGTGAACGCGCTGGCCAGGGTCCAGCCCGGCTCCTGGGGCGTGGTGACACCGCGCGTGCCGGAGGCGCTGATCTCCGCGCCGCACTTCGGCCTGCTGGGCGAGTTCGACCTGTTCGGCGGGTTCGCCCGGGCGGGGGCGCTCACCGCGACGGTGGTGCTGTTCACGCTGGTGCTGTCGGGGTTCTTCGACGCGATGGGCACGATCATCGGCGTCAGCGACGAGGCCGGGCTGGTCGACGAGCGCGGCCGGGTGCCGCGGCTGGGCCGGATCCTGACCGTGGACGGCGTCGGCGGCGTGGTCGGCGGCGTGGCGAGCTCCTCGGCCAACACCGTCTTCGTCGAGTCGGCCGCCGGTGTCGGCGAGGGCGCCCGCACCGGCCTGGCGAGTCTGGTGACCGGCGCGCTGCTGGGGGTGACGCTGCTGTTCACGCCGCTGGCGGGGGTGGTGCCCGCCGCCGCGGCGGCGCCCGCGCTGGTGCTCGTCGGGGCGCTCATGATGATGCAGAGCAGGAACGTGCCCTGGCACGACCTCGACCTCGCGGTGCCGGCGTTCCTGACGATCGCGCTGATGCCGTTCACGTACTCGATCACGAACGGCGTGGGCGCGGGCGTGATCAGCTACACGCTGATCAAGGCGGTCAAGGGGCGGTTCTCGGAGATCCCGTGGCTGTTGTGGGCGGTCTCGCTGGTCTTCCTCGGCTACTTCGGCATCGACTTCCTGGAGCAGGTGTTCACGTAGGCGGGCGCATCAGGCGGAGGTCGTCGCCCCACGCGTCCAGCACCGCGCCATGCCCGGCCCGCCGGGCCGCCGCCTCCACCCGGGCGAAGAGGGCGCGTTGCGGGGCCGCGTCCGCCGTGGTCGAGATCCGCTGCACCGTGTCCAGCAGCGTGCGGGTGTCCCAGCCCGGCAGCGGGTACCGGGCGAGCTCCCATTCCAGGTACCTGTTGTAGGGGCGGGGACGGCGGTCGAGGGCGAAGAGCAGCTCCAGCAGGAACCTGACGCTGTCGGCGGCGTCGAGGCGGGCGGCGAGGACGTGCCCGTCACGGTCGTTCTTGACCGAACGGTAGAGAGCGTTGGCATAGGCGTCGAGCCACTCGGCGCAGTCCCGGAACGCCTCACCGGCGTCGAGCCGCGCCTTGGCGGCCAGGATCTCCGCGATGCCGCCGCCGAGCCGGTCGAGCACGACCCTGGCGCGGGCGAGCGCGTAACGCTCGAAGCCCGGCATCCCGGCCGCGCGGAACTCGGCGAGAGAGACGAAGACGAGGTCGAGTTCAGGGGTGCGGTGACCGGTGAACCGGCTGAGCTCCGTCGCCGCGCCATCGGCGAGGACGACGTACAGGTCGTGGTCGGAATGCCCGGTGGCCATGCCATCGTGCGCTTGAGACCCCTTCAGGACCAGCCCGACAACGGCAGGGTCGGCGCCGGCGAGCTCGACGAACGCGTGATACGTGAGCGGCTGCTGCATGGGCATCGGGTGGTCTCGTCCTAGCGGATGTCGGCGCTGTTGCAGGCCACGCCGTTGCGGTCGACGTCGGCGTACCACGAGTACTCCACGTGGGTGCCCTGGTAGTAGGGGCCGTCACCGGCGGCTATCGCTTCCTTGCAGGAGGGGTAGCGCTTGTCGGGTACGCGGCCGACGCCGGTCGCGCCCGGCTGGCCCGTGCCCGTGCCCGTGCCTGTGCCCGTGCCTGTGCCCGTGCCCGTGCCCGTGCCCGTGCCGCCATTACCGACCGTGCCGCCGGGGGTGCCGGTGCCCGTCCCTCCCGTGCCGCCGGTTCCGCCGGTGCTTCCGATGCCGCCGGGCGTGCCCGTGCCGCCTGTACCACCGGTTCCGCCGGTGGTGCCGGTGGTGCCGGTGGACGGAACCACCGGGGTGCTGGGCTGGGGGG
>NZ_SMKQ01000198.1 GCF_004348995.1 Nonomuraea terrae | reverse complement strand
GGGCAGGGCACGCTGGCCCGCTCGATCGCGCGCGGCGGACGCGAGATCGCCAGGGACGTCCGCCTGGTGAGCCTGCGCCAGCGCGAGCCCACCCCCGACGAGGGCGGAACCGTCGCCCGCGAGCAGGCGACCGGCGTCGTGGAGCAGGTCACCGTCGAGCAGGACGGTCCCGTGCGCGCCGTCGTGCGCCTGGAGGGCCGGCACGGCGACTGGCTGCCGTTCACCGTGCGCCTGTACTTCTACGCCGGCGCCGAACACGTGCGGATCATGCACACCTTCGTCTGGGACGGCGACCCGCGTCGCGACTTCCTGGCCGGGCTCGGCCTGCGCGCCGACGTCGTCATGCGGGACGAGCCGCACGACCGGCACATCCGGCTGGCCGGCAGCCAGGGCTTCCACACCGAGGCCGTGCGCGGCCTGACGGGCCTGCGCCGCGACCCCGGCGAGAGCGCGCGCCGCGCCCAGGTCGAGGGCAGGGCCGCCGGCGAGCTGCACCCCGAGGTCGCGAGCCGGCTGCACCTGATCCCCGCCTGGAACGACCACACCCTCGACCAGGGCAGCGCTGATGGCTACACGCTGCGCAAACGCACCGGTGAGGGCCACGCCTGGGTGACCGCCCCGTCCGGCACCCGCTCGGCCGGGTACGGCTACGCCGGCGGCGCGAGCGGCGGCCTCGCCTTCGGGCTGCGCGACTTCTGGCGCCTGCACCCTGCCCGCCTCGACGTCAGGAACGCCGCCACCGGCCTGGCCACGGTCACCGTCTGGCTCTGGTCGCCGTCGGCCCCCGCCATGGACGTGCGCTTCTACCACGACGGCCTGGGCCAGGACACCTTCGCCGAGCAACTGGAGGGCCTGGAGATCACGTACGAGGACTACGAGCCCGGCTTCGGCGACGCGCGCGGCGTGGCGCGTACGCACGAGCTGGGCCTGCGCGCCCACGACGGCACGCCCTGCGCGGCCGACCTGGCCGCGCACGCCGCCGCCCTCACCGAGCCCGGCCTGCTGACCTGCGCGCCCGAGCGGGTGCGCGCGGCGGGCGTGTTCGGCGTCTGGGACCTGCCCGACCGCTCCACCCCCGCCCATGCCGAGATCGAGGACCGCCTCGATTTCCTGTTCGACCTCTATGTCCGCGAACGCGAACAACGCCGCTGGTACGGCTTCTGGGACTACGGCGACGTCATGCACACCTACGATCCCGACCGGCACACCTGGCGCTACGACGTCGGCGGCTACGCCTGGGACAACTCCGAGCTCTCGCCCGACCTGTGGCTGTGGCTGCAGTACCTGCGCACCGGCCGGGCCGACGTCTTCCGCTTCGCCGAGGCCATGACCCGCCACACCGGCGAGGTCGACGTCCACCACCTCGGCCGCTGGAAGGGTCTCGGCAGCCGGCACAACGTCCAGCACTGGGGCTGCAGCTGCAAGCAGGTACGCATCTCCAACGCCGCCTACCGGCGCTTCCTCCACTACCTGACCGCCGACGAGCGCACCGGCGACCTCCTGGACGAGCTGAGCGCGCCCGAGGAGACGTTCCTGGTCATGGACCCGCTGCGCAAGGTGCGCGAGGACGTCTACACCCCCGACCCGTCGGCCCTGTCGGTCGGCCTCGGCACCGACTGGGGCGCGCTCGCGGCGGCCTGGCTGACCCGCTGGGAGCGGCACGGCGACGAACGGGCCAGGGACCGGCTGCTCGGCACGATGGCCGGGATCGGCGCGCTGCCGCGCGGCTTCCTGACCGGCGAGGCCCGGCTCGACCTGGCGACCGGGCGCTTCGACACCACGCGTGACGCCATCTCCGTCTCGCACCTGTCGGCGCTGTTCGGGCTGCCGGAGATCTGCGCCGAGCTGATCGCGCTCGACCTGGGCGTGCCCGGGTTCGAACGGGCCTGGCTCGACTACTGCCGCCTCTACCTGGCCCCGCCGGAGCGGCAGGAGGCCGAGCTGGGGCGGCGGCTGAGCGGGATCTCGCTGGTCCAGGCGCACAGCAGGCTCACCGCGTACGCGGCGGCGCGCACCGGCGACGCCGAGCTGGCGGCCTGGGCCTGGCGCAAGTTCTTCCTCGACGAGGGCGACCAGCTCAACAGCAACCCGTTGCAGCGCGAGCCGGACTGGCGCCTGACCCTGGTCGACGGGCCGCACGTGCCGCACCCCGTGCACGAGGCGCCGTTCGTCGGCACCAACGGCGCGGCGCAGTACGGCCTGGCCGCGATTCACAACCTGGCCCTGATCGGCGGGCACCTGCCGCGACGTTAACCAGAGGTGGAGCCCGACCATCGGCACCTACACTGATCTGTATGCCTACTCCCGATTGACCGGCGTCGCACGCCCAACCCTCGTTTCCTAGCTCGGGAGTGGTTCCGCCATCATGATCATCGCCAGTGACATCGAGTTGCGCGCGGGCGCGCGTCTGCTCATCGAAAAAGCCTCCTTCCGGGTCAACCCCGGTGACAAGATCGGGCTCGTCGGCCGCAACGGCGCCGGCAAGACCACCCTCACGAAGGTGCTCGCGGGCGAGGCCCTGCCCGCGACCGGCACCGTGACCACCAGCGGCAGCATCGGCTACCTGCCGCAGGACCCGCGCACCGGCGACCTGCAGGTGCTGGCCCGCGACCGCATCCTGTCCGCGCGCGGCCTCGACCAGGTCATCAAGGAGCTGCGCGAGGCCGAGCTCGGCATGTCCTCCGCCGATGAGCGCACGCGGGAGCGGGCCGTCAGGAAGTACGGCCGCCTCGAGGACCAGATGCACGTGCTCGGCGGGTACGCCGCCGAGTCGGAGGCCGCCTCCATCGCCTCCAGCCTTGGCCTGCCCGACCGGGTGCTCGGCCAGCCGTTGCAAACGCTTTCCGGCGGTCAGCGGCGCCGTGTGGAATTGGCACGAATTCTTTTCAGCGGAGCGGAAACTCTCCTTCTCGACGAGCCGACAAACCACCTAGATGCGGACTCAATCGGCTGGCTTCGCGATTTTTTGCGAAGTCATCAAGGTGGCTTGGTGATCATCAGCCACGACGTCGAGCTTCTTGAAGCGACGGTCAACAAGGTTCTGCACCTCGACGCCAACCGGTCCGTGATCGACCACTACAACGTCGGCTGGAAGGCGTACCTCGCCCAGCGCGAGACCGACGAGAAGCGCCGCAAGCGCGAGCGGGCCAACGCCGAGAAGCAGGCCGGGGCCCTGCTGGCGCAGGCCGACAAGATGCGCGCCAAGGCGACCAAGGCCAAGGCGGCCCAGGACATGATGCGCCGGGCGCACCGCCTGCTGTCGTCCACGGAGGAGGAGCGCCAGAGCGACAAGGTGGCGCGGCTGCGCTTCCCCGACCCCCAGCCGTGCGGCCGCACGCCGCTGATGGCGCAGGACCTGTCGAAGTCGTACGGCTCCCTGGAGGTCTTCACCGACGTCGACGTGGCCATCGACCGAGGTCACAGGGTCGTCATCCTCGGCCTGAACGGCGCGGGCAAGACCACGCTGCTGCGCATCCTGGGCGGTCTGGAGGAGCCCGACACCGGCGAGGTCAAGCCCGGCCACGGCCTGAAGGTCGGCTACTACGCCCAGGAGCACGAGACGCTCGACGCCGAACGCACCCTGCTGGAGAACATGCGCTCGGCCGGCGGCACGTTCACCGACACCGAGCTGCGCAAGGTGCTGGGCTCGTTCCTGTTCTCCGGAGACGACGTCGACAAGCCCGCCGGGGTGCTCTCCGGTGGTGAGAAGACCCGCCTCGCGCTCGCCATGCTGGTGCTCTCCAGCGCGAATGTCCTGCTTCTCGACGAGCCCACGAACAACCTCGATCCCGTCAGCCGCGAGCAGGTTCTCAATGCTCTGAGGTCGTATTCAGGAGCAATCGTCCTGGTCACACATGACGAGGGTGCCGTTGACGCCCTGTCACCGGATAGGGTGATCTTGCTACCGGACGGAACTGAAGACGCATGGAGCGCCGAATTTTCCGATCTTGTGGCACTTGCCTGATCTTAATTTGAGTGGGTACGGATCTTTTCCCGTGGAGTAGGTAGCCGATCCCGCTGAAATGACTGATCATGGCGGAGTAACGCTGCGGAAGTCCGGCACTACAGGAGGTACTCGTGGCCGAGACACTGAAGAAGGGCACCCGGGTCACCGGGGCCGACCGGGAGAAACTGGCCGGCGATCTGAAGAAGCGCTACGCCGCGGGTGAGAGCATCCGCGCCCTGGCTGCTTCCACCGGTCGGTCCTACGGGTTCATCCACCGCATCCTGAGCGAGTCCGGTGTGACTCTGCGCGGGCGCGGCGGGGCGACCCGAGGCAAGTCCAAGCGCTGACGGCCGCCTCGGAACGTGCGACCGCAGCCGCTCGTCCCCAGTCAGCCGACGTCGCGCCCGGGCCAGAACGATATTCTGTAGGCTCGGGCGCGACAGTCAGCACTCCGGCGACAGGGAGCGGGCGATGGCGGAAGCGCGGGCGCGGCAGCGTGGGGGGAATGCGGAGGACGTCTCCGCCGAAAGGCTGGCGGAGGCAGGGCTCCGCTTCGAGGTGGACGGTGAGATAGCGACGATCACGCTCGACCGGCCGGAAAAGCGCAACGCGCAGACGTTCGCGACATGGTCGGCACTGGCTCGCATCGGCGAGAACCTGCCCGGGCAGGTGCGCGTCGTCGTCGTGAAAGGTGAGGGACCGTCCTTCTCGGCAGGGATCGACCTGCGGATGTTCACACCCGAGGGGGTGCCCGGACAGGGCTCGTTCAGTTCGGCGGCCACAAACGGCGACACGGACATCGCGCAGAGCGTCAGCAAGGCCCAGGCGGGGTTCCTTTGGCTGCGCCGCCCGGAGATCGTTTCCATCGCCGCGGTGCAGGGGCACGCGATCGGTGCGGGGTTCCAGCTCGCGCTCTCCTGTGATCTGCGGATCGTGGCCGACGACGTCAAGTTCTGCATGAAAGAGCCCGCACTGGGCCTGGTGCCCGACCTGACGGGGACCAAGCCCCTGGTGGAGCTGGTCGGCCTGGCCAAGGCGATCGACATCTGCCTGACCGCCAGGACCGTGTACGCCGACGAGGCCATGCGCATCGGCCTCGCCGAGAAAGTGGTCGCCGGGAGCGACCTCGAACAAGCCGTACGAGACAAAATCGCGGAGCTGCTGTCGACCAACCGCGACGCGGCGATCGCGACCAAGCGACTCCTCCAGGGCGCGCACGGCCGTTCCCTGGAGGAGCAGTGCGCGGCCGAGGGCAGGGAGCAGGCCGCGCGCCTCAAGGCGCTCTTCGGGGGCTGAGCCTGGTCGCGGGCCGGTTTCCGGCCTGGTCGCGGGCCGCTTTCCGGGCCGCTGTGGAGGTTGGTGTGGAGGCTGGTTTGGAGGCCGGTTTCGCGGTGAGCGGACGGGGGAATCTCCGGGCGCACGCCGGGCGCTGTCGTCGCTGAGGCCCCGGCTGCGCGACACCGGGGGAGAAAGAGGGGATCCCCCGCATGGCGATGATGGGAGGGGGCTTCGGCCCCCAGGTGATGGCGTCGCTGCGGCGCGACGACTCGGTGACCAAGCAGCGGCTGCGTCCCGGCACCGTGCGGCGCATCGCGCGCTACGCCCGCCCTTACTCCCGGCAGATCGCCGCGTTCCTGGTGCTCGTCGTGGCGGGAGCGTTCATCGTGATCGCCAACCCGCTGCTGATGAAGGCGATCATCGACGAGGGCATCCTGCCGCGGCGCACCGGCGTGGTCGTCTGGCTGGCCGTGGCGATCGGCGCGCTCGCGCTGGTCGACGCCGGGCTGACGCTGGTGCAGCGGTGGTTCTCCGCCCGCATCGGCGAGGGCCTGATCTACGACCTGCGCACCGAGGTGTTCGACCACGTGCAGCGCATGCCGGTGGCGTTCTTCATGCGCGCCCAGACCGGCGCGCTGGTCAGCCGGCTCAACACCGACGTGATCGGCGCCCAGCGCGCCCTCACCAGCACGCTGTCGTCCGTCGTGTCCAACGTGGTCAGCCTGGTCCTCGTGCTGGGCGCGATGCTGGTGCTGTCGTGGCAGGTGACGCTCGTCGCGCTCGTGCTGCTGCCGATCTTCGTCGTGCCCGCGAAATACGTCGGCCGCCGCATGTCCGTGCTGACCCGCGAGCAGATGCAACTCGACGCCGAGATGAGCTCGGTCACCACCGAGCGGTTCAACGTGGCCGGCGCGACGGTCGCCAAGCTCTACGGCCGCCCGGAGGACGACGCCGCGGTGTTCGGCGGCCGGGCCGCCAGAGTGCGCGACGTCGGCGTGACCGTCGCGATGTACGGCACCGTCTTCCGGGTCGCGCTCGGCCTGGTCGCCGCCCTCGCCACCGCCCTGGTGTACGGCATCGGCGGCGTCCTGTCGATCTCCGGCGCCTTCGAGCTCGGCACCCTCGTGGCCCTCGCCGCGCTGCTCATGCGGCTCTACGGGCCGCTGACGTCGCTGTCCAACGTGCACGTCGACGTGATGACCGCGCTGGTGAGCTTCGACCGCGTCTTCGAGATCCTCGACCTCAAGCCCATGGTGGCCGAGAGGCCCGGCGCGGTGCCGGTGCCCGCCGGCCCGGTGACGATCGAGTTCGACGACGTGCACTTCCGCTACCCGGCCGCCGGCGAGGTGTCGCTCGCCTCGCTGGAGTCGGTCGCCAGGCAGGACACCGGGGCGTCCCAGCCCGTGCTCAAGGGCGTGTCGTTCACGGCAGAGCCAGGCCGGCTCATCGCCCTCGTCGGCCACTCCGGCGCGGGCAAGACCACCATCACCTCCCTGGTGTCGCGGCTCTACGACGTCAACGAGGGCGCGGTGCGGATCAACGGGCTCGACGTGCGCGAGGCCACGCTCGGCTCGCTGCGCGACACCGTGGGCGTGGTCATGCAGGACGCTCATCTCTTCCATGACACGATCGCGGCCAACCTCCGCTACGCCAGACCGGAGGCCACCGACGAGGAGATCTGGGAGGCTCTCAGGGCCGCGCAGATAGGTGAGCTGGCCGAGAGCCTGCCCGACGGGCTGGAGACCGTGGTCGGCGAGCGCGGCTACCGGCTGTCCGGCGGCGAGAAGCAGCGCCTGGCGCTGGCCCGGCTGCTGCTGAAGGCGCCGCGGGTGGTCGTGCTCGACGAGGCCACCGCCCACCTCGACTCCGAGTCGGAGGCGGCGGTGCAGGTGGCGCTGAAGACGGCGCTGCAGGGCCGCACGTCGCTCGTCATCGCCCACCGGCTGTCGACGATCAGGGAGGCCGACGAGATCCTCGTCGTCCACGACGGGCGCATCGCCGAGCGCGGCCGGCACGACGAGCTGCTGGCGCGCGGCGGCCTGTACGCCGAGCTCTACCGCACCCAGTTCAAGGACTCCGGTAGCCCAGCCGCTTGAGCTCCTCCCTGGCCACCTTCTCCACCAGCGCCAGGTCCTCGCCCCTGAGCCGGGTGCGCCAGGCGCCCACCTGGGGCACCGCGGCGTCGTACAGCACGGCCTTGGCGACCCTGGTCTCCAGGAACTCGCCCAGCACGGAGACCGTCTGCGGGGGCTTGCGCACGAGGTCCTCGTACCGGACGGTCATGAGCTGCCCGGCGGGCAGGGCGCGGCGCAGCTCGGCGCTCAGGCGTACGGCGCTGCGCCAGCGCAGGGCGCTCTTGCCCGCCGCCGGCATGACCTTCCACCGGTCGAGGTGCTCGTCCTTGTTGACGCCGAGGAAGGCGTTGGGGAACTCGGTCTGCTCGGTCAGCATCGCGGGCCTGAACCACGCCAGGCACGCCGGATCGGCCAGCATGTCGGCCACCACGTCGCGTCCGTCGCGGATGAGCTGGACGAACCGGGCGTCGGGGAAGGCCCGTAACAGCACAGGCGCGCTGTAGAGCAGGTCGGGGCTGCCGTCGCCGAAGCGCGTGACCTCGGCCGTGGACACGCACGGCCCGCTGCCCGTGACGCCGCCCGCCTCCTGGCACGCCGGCGCGCACGCGCCGCACGACCCCGGCAGCACCTGCCACGACTCGGCGAGCGCGTCGCGCAGCACGCGGACGGCGCCGGAGGTCTGGGCGATGGACGGCTTGCGGGCGAAGGCGTACACCACGTGGGCCACGCACGAGCGGCCCATCGTCACGTGGAAGCCGGGGGAGCGCTTGAGCGCGCGAGCGAGCAGGTCCGTGCCGGAATGCGGAGCTCCGAGCAGGAAGACCGGCCGGCGGACCTTGATGCCGTTGACCACGAGGATGTGGGGCGGAAGTCGCATACGTCAGGTAAGTGTGACACCGTTTGCCAGGTGAACGAGCCAACGCCAGTGTCGGTGCTCACGGGAGCGGGCATCTCCACCGATTCCGGCATCCCCGACTATCGGGGGCCGCAGGGCGTGTGGACGAAGAACCCGCAGGCGGCGGTGACCGCGACCATCGACCGCTACCTGGCCGACCCCGAGGTCCGGCGCGCCGCGTGGCAGGCCCGGCTCGGCCATCCCGCCTGGGAGGCCCGCCCGAACGCCGCCCACCGCGCCCTGGTCGACCTGGAGCGCGCGGGTCTGCTGCGGGCCCTCGTCACGCAGAACATCGACGAGCTGCACCAGCGCGCCGGGTCGTCACCGGAGAAGGTCATCGAGCTGCACGGCACGATGCGCCGCGCCGAGTGCCTGTCGTGCGACCTGGTCACGCCCATGAGCGAGGTGCTGGCCCGGGTGGCCGCCGGCGAGGACGACCCGCCGTGCCCGCGCTGCGGCGGCATCCAGAAGTCCAACACGATCTCGTTCGGGCAGGAGCTCAAGCCCGAGGTGATCGACGCGGCGATCGAGGCCGCCCGCTCGTGCGGGCTGTTCGTCGCGGTCGGCACCTCGCTGACCGTCCACCCCGCCGCCGGGCTCTGCGGTGTGGCGCTCGACGCCGGCGCCGAGCTGGTGATCGTGAACGCCGAGCCCACGCCCTACGATCCCTTCGCCGACCGGGTCGTCCGCGAGCCGATCGGCCAGGCCCTGCCCGCGCTCGTCAAGGAGCTGATCGATGCAGCAAGGTGACACCGTCGCCGTCGTCTCACCGTCGGGACCCGCCGACGCCGCGATGCTCAAGCGCGGCGTCGAACGGCTGGAGGGCCTCGGCTACAAGGTCGTGGTGGGCGCGCACGCGCTCGACCGGCAGGAGTTCGGCTACCTCGCGGGCGACGACTCCGCCCGGGCCGCCGACCTGCAGGCCGCCTGGTGCGACCCGTCCGTCTCCGCGGTGTTCTGCGCCCGCGGCGGCTACGGCGCGGGCCGGCTGCTCGGCCTGCTCGACTGGGACGCCATGCGGGCGGCCGGCCCCAAGGTCCTGCTCGGGTCGAGCGACATCACGGCGCTGCACAACGCGTTCGCCGTCGAGCTGGGCGTGCCGACGCTGCACGGGCCGATGGTGGCCTGCGACGCCGTCGCCGCCGAGGACGGGCCGGAGCCGCGCACGTGGGAGAGCCTGCGCGCGGCGCTGTCGGGCGAGCCCGTACGGGTGGCCGGCGACCGGGTGCTCGTCCCCGGCCGCGCCGCGGGCGTGCTGAGCGGCGGTAACCTGTCGCTGCTGGCCTCGATGTGCGGCACGCGCTGGCAGCCCTCGTTCGCGGGGAAGCTCGCCTTCCTCGAGGACATCGGGGAGGAGCCGTACCGGATCGACCGGATGCTGACCCAGCTGCTCCACGCGGGCGCGTTCGACGGGGTGCGGGGGATCGCGCTCGGGTCGTGGGTTCAGTGCGGCGACCCGTACGCGGTGCTGGCCGACCGGCTGGGGCCGCTCGGGGTGCCGATCCTGGCCGGGTTGCCGGTGGGGCACGGGTCGCCCCAGATGAGCGTGTGGCTGGGGACGCTTGGTGTTATCGATACCGAATCGTGCTCGCTGACCGGTTCGAACCGCGATGGGGAGCAGGCAAGGTAGAGGGACGAAACCGACAGAAAGGGACACGGCGCGTGAGTTGGTTCAGGCGTGACCGCGAGCCCTCCCGCCGGCCGGTCGAGGACGTCGACCTCGACTCGCTGCTGGCGCTCGTCGCGGAGTCCCTCGGATACTCCTTCGAGTTCGCCCGTGACGGGGCCTCGCTGACGCTGCGGGGGAGGCCGGACGGCGACCTGGTCGTCAAGCTGACCGGGTTGCGGCGCGAGGCCGGGCGCAGGGCCAGGGAAGACTGGCCCATGCTGGTCTCCGAGCACCTGTCGAACGCCCTGGCCACCGCGGCCGACCGCGTCGACGTGTGCGACCTGGAGCAGGCCCGGCCGCTGATGCGCACCCGCGTCGAGGCCGTGGACGAGGTGGCCGACCTGACCCGCGTCGTCGGCCGTCACCTCAACGCCGACCTGGTGGAGCTGCTCACCGTGGGCGGGCGCGTCGTGCGCCCCGAGGAGGCCGGCTGCTGGCCGCTGCCCACCGCGCGGGCGCTCGACCTGGCCGCCGCCAACGTCCGCGCCGAACGACTGCGCACGGAGTCGATCGTGTTGTCGGGCACCCCGGTCACCCGGCTGACCGCCGAGCGGCCGTCGGCCGCCACGCACCTGCGCTGGCTGGACGACTACCTGGCCGTGCCGGACGACGGCTGCCTCGTCGTGCTGCCCGACCCGTACACGCTGCTGCTGCACCCCGTCGACGGCATCGGCGTCGTGCGCGCCATCGAGCGGCTGCGGGTGCACGCCGCGCAGACCGACGGGCTCAGCCCGCAGGTCTACTGGTGGCACGGGGGGCGGCTGGCCCTCATCAAGGCCGAGATCGTCACCCGCGAGGGGCAGACCCGGCTCGTGGTGGCGCCGCCCCCGGAGTTCGCCAGGGTGCTGGCCCGCCTGGCCGTCTAGCTCACGTATTCGCGCAGGTGGACGGCCGTCAGCGAGTCGCCCTCCGCCACCAGCCGCGCCGGAGGCCCGGAGAAGACCACCCGGCCGCCGTCGTGACCGGCCCCCGGGCCGAGGTCGACGATCCAGTCCGCGTGGGCCATGACGGCCTGGTGGTGCTCGATCACGATCACCGTGTTGCCGTCGTCGACCAGCCGGTCGAGCAGGCCGAGGAGCTGGTCGACGTCGGCCAGGTGCAGGCCCGTCGTGGGCTCGTCCAGCACGTACGTGGTGCCGTTCTTCGCCATGTTGATGGCGAGCTTGAGCCGCTGCCGCTCGCCGCCGGACAGCGTGGTCAGCGGCTGGCCGAGGCCGATGTAGCCGAGGCCGACGGCGACGAGGCGGTCGAGGATCACCCCGGCCTGGCCGGTGGGGAAGAACTCGCGCGCCTCGGCCACCGGCATCTCCAGCACCTCGCTGATGTTCTTGCCGCGCAGCCGGTACGTCAGCACCTGAGGGGTGAACCGCTTGCCCTCGCAGTCCTCGCACACCGAGGCCACCCCGGCCATCATCGCCAGGTCGGTGTAGATCAGGCCGATGCCCTTGCACGCCGGGCAGGCGCCCTCGGAGTTGGCGCTGAACAGGCCCGGCTTGACCCCGTTGGCCTTGGCGAACGCCGCCCGGATCGGGTCGAGCACTCCGGTGTAGGTGGCCGGGTTGCTCCGGCGCGAACCCCGGATCGGCGACTGGTCGGCCACCACCACGCCCTCGCGGCCCGCGACGTGGCCGTGGATGAGTGAGCTCTTGCCCGACCCGGCGACGCCGGTCACCACGGTGAGCACGCCGAGCGGCAGGTCGACGCTCACGTCGCGCAGGTTGTGCAGGGTGGCGTTCGTGATCGGCAGCCATCCGGAGGGCTGCCGGACGCTCTCGCGCAGGCTCACCCGGTGGTCGAGGTAGCGGCCGGTGAGGGTGCCGGACGCGGGCAGGCCCGCCAGGTCGCCCTCGTAGCAGACCTGGCCGCCGGCCGAACCCGCGCCCGGGCCGAGGTCGACCACGTGGTCCGCGATGGCGATCAGCTCCGGCTTGTGCTCGACCACCAGCACCGTGTTGCCCTTGTCGCGCAGCTGCAGCAGCAGGGTGTTCATCCGCTGGATGTCGTGCGGGTGCAGCCCGGCGGTGGGCTCGTCGAAGACGTACGTGACGTCGGTGAGGCTGGAGTTGAGGTGGCGCACCATCTTCACCCGCTGCGCCTCGCCGCCCGACAGCGTGGACGACTCGCGGTCGAGGCTGAGGTAGCCCAGGCCGATGCCCACCAGGGAGTCGAGCGTCGACAGCAGCCCGTCGAGCACCGGGCCGACCGCCGCCTCGCCGATGCCGCGGACGAACTCGGCCAGGTCGTTGATCTGCATCGCCGAGCACTGGGCGATGTCGAGCCCGTTGATCCGGGCCGAGCGGGCGGCCTCGTTGAGCCGGGAGCCGCCGCATGACGGGCAGACCGCGAGCCTGATCGCCCGCTCGGCGAACGCGCGCGCGGACGGCTGCATCGAGTCGCGGTCCTTGCCGAGGTAGGACTTCTTGACCTTGAGGACCAGGCCCTCGTAGGTGAAGTTGTTGGTGCCGTACCTGAGCTTGGTGGCGGGCTTGTGGAGCAGGTCGTCCCACTGCTGGGGGGTGAACTCCGTCAGCTTGACCGCGGGGTCGAACAGGCCCGAGCCGGCCACCACCTGCCACTGCCAGCTGTCGACGGCGAACCCGGGAACCTTGATGGCCCCCTCGTCGAGTGACAGCTCCCGGTCGACCAGCTCGTCGACGTCGATCTCGGAGGCCTTGCCGAGGCCCTCGCACTCCGGGCACATGCCCTCGGCCCGGTTGAAGCTGAAGGCGTAGGCGGGACCGACGTAGGGGGCGCCGATGCGGCTGAAGACGATGCGCAGCATGGTGTGGGCGTCGGTCGCGGTGCCGACCGTGGAGCGCGGGTTGGCGCCCATGCGCTCCTGGTCGACGATGATCGCCGCGCTCAGGTTGTGCAGCGCGTCGACGTCGGGCCGGCCCAGGCTCGGCATGAACGACTGGATGAACGCGGTGTAGGTCTCGTCGATCAGCCGCCGCGACTCGGCGGCGATCGTGTCGAACACGAGCGAGGACTTGCCGGAGCCCGAGACCCCGGTGAAGACCGTGAGGCGGCGCTTGGGGATGTCGAGGGAGACGCCCTTGAGGTTGTTCTCCCTGGCGCCGCGGACCTGGATGCGGTCGTGGCTGTCAGCGGCGGTGTAGTCGTGGGATCGCACGGGACCTTCCATCGTCTGCCGACGGTTGATGGGGGAATGAAGCGGACAGCGTACATGGGCGGACCGACAATACGTGCGGGCCCGCCAACGTCCCGTGAAATCACGAGGAACGCCCGGCGACCCCGCCGTCCTGGGCTCTTTCCGGCGGATACCGTGTCAGCACTGGTGGTGCCGGTCGGTTGTCGGAGTTCGTTCGAGTGCGTGGAAATGATCGGGGGACGCGCGTGCGCGCCGTCTACGCCAAGGGGAGGCTGGTCTCGCTGGAGATCGACCCGGGGCTGCTGCGCGAGCCGCCCGGCCGGGTCGCGGCCGGCGTCGCCGAGGCCGTCGACGCCGCCTTCCGGCAGGCCAGGGCCGACGGCGGCGACCCGGGGCTGGTGGAACCGCTGGCGCTGGCGCGGGAGCTGCGTGCCGTGCAGGCCGGGCTCGACGCGCGGATGGCGCGGGTGACGGCCACGATCGAGGCCAGCGTGCGCGCCGGCGGGGGCGTGCCCGCGCTCGACTTCGGCGAGCTGTTCGGGCCGCTCATCGACGTGCTGGAGACCATCGGCCGCGTGCCGGACGACGACGTGCGCGGCGCGTCCTGCGGCCCGGTGAGCGCCGTGTGCGCGCCGGGGCCGCGGCTGGTGTCGCTGAGCGTGCCGGCGCGTGTCCTGCACGGCGGGGCCGGACAGGTGGGCGCGCGCGTGGTGAGCGCCGTCAACGCGGCCCTGGACGACCTGGAGGCCGGGCTGCGGCGGCGGCGCGAGGAGGCCGGTGCGGGGCCGGAGCGGATCACGGCCCGGGTGGAGGAGCTGCGCGAGCTGGGGGTGGCCCGGATGCGGGCGTACGTACGGGGCATGGCCGGTTTGATGGCCGGGATCCGGGCCTGACGGCGTTCACGCCTCCGACAGGCCGGGTGCCGTCCGGGTGAGGGTGAGGATGGCGATGTCGTCGCGCGGGACGCTGCCCGTGAAGGCGCGCAGATCTGCGGCGAGCGTCTGCGCCAGCGGGCCAGGGGGCGGGGCGGCGGCCCAGTCGCGCAGCCGTTCCTCCAGCGGGTAGAACGCGCCGCCGGGGTCGCGGGCCTCGGTCACGCCGTCGGTGCACAGCACCAGCGTCGCGCCCGGCGGGAACGCGAACCGCACCCCGCATCGCGGCGTGTCGGTGAGCGACGCGAGGCCGAGCGGCACGGCGGGCTCGCCGAGGTTCACCTGCAGGACGTGACCGTCGGCGATGACGTACGGGGCGATGTGCCCGCAGTTGACCGCCTCGACCAGGACTCCGGTGCCGAAGTCGAGCACGAGCGCGGTGACCAGGCGCTCGGGCTCGCCGGTCTGGGCGGCGAAGGTGTTCTGCCGGACCACGGTGTTCTCCAGGGACGACACCAGGCCGGTGAGGGTGTCCTCCCGGTAGGCCGCCTCGCGGAACGATCCGAGAACGGCGAGCGCGGTCCCGATCGCCGGGATGCCCTTGCCCTGGACGTCGGCGATGAGCACGCGGGTGCCGAGCCGGGAGACGGCGACCTCGTACATGTCGCCGCCGACCATCGCGTCCTCCTCGACCGGCTGGTAGACGCCGTTCACCACGATGTCGGCGGTGCGCAGGGGCAGCGGCCGGACGACGAGCCGCTGCAGCGCGGCCGCCGCCGAGCGCAGCCGGTGGACCTCCTCCTCGCGGCGCACCCGGTAGCGGCAGCCGATGACGCTCAGCGCCCCGAACACCGCCGTGCACGCCGTCGCCAGCAGGTTGTCGTCGAGCGCGGCGCCGGTGAATCCGACGATCCCGCTCTCCGCCAGCACCACCCATGCCGAGGCGATGATCGTCTGGCGTACCGTGCCGAGGCCGGAGACGATGGCGGGCAGGAAGATCAGCAGCGGGAACAGTCGCACGACCGGGCCCGTGGTGAAGTCGAGCGCCAGCACCGCCGCCGTGATGAGGACCGACCCCACCACGAACGCCGGCGCCGACAGGCGCGGCCCCGCGCGCGTGCCGTCTTTCTTCACCGGTCCCCGTCACCTCCCATGTCGCCCTGGTACCAGGCCCATTGTCCTTCCCAGGTGTTCGGCGCGCTCCATTGACCCCCCTCTCCAGTTCTCGGGGTGCGATAAAGAACGCCGGCCGGTGCGTTATCGGGCGCGGTTCATGGGGTGCTGAAGAATGTGCGGAGGTGTGGTGCGGGTGCGTTTTCAGGACCGCTTGACGGGGCATGGCGGCGCGGTTTCGTTTTTGGTATCCGCTCACGCTCGGGTGGTCGTAGGCCAGCGGAGATGACTGTGTGAAGCGGAATGATCGGCACAGCTGCTACGGAAAGTAAACAGCCCCATCCCTTATGGCGAGATATATAGAGGTTGGTCGTTAATTTCCCGCCCGGGCGGCGGCGCATTATCGGCTTGAGCTTTCTTTCATTGGAGAATGCGTTGACAGGAAAAGATGATCTTGTAAATATTGGAGTTCAGAAACGCTGCGCACAATCCATGCCAGGAAAGGGAGCGGCCCATATGGACATCGAACCCGCGGGATCCGGAGAGGGCGACCGCGTGGGGGAGGGGCCCTGGACCCTGCTGCCGGCCGTGGTCGTGCGGAGCGCCGCCTTTCCCTGGGAGTCGGTCCTGTCCCTCGCCTGCACCCGGGCCGCGCAGGCCGCCGAGTCCGTCGTCCACCTGGAACGCCAGGCCCTCCACCTCCTCGCCACCCCGCCGGTCCAGAACGCCCGCCCCGACACCCCTCCCGCGGTACCCGCCGGCGGCTCCCGGCCCGGCGCGGAGACGCCTGACGCCACCGCGCCCCGTCCTGGCGAGGATGCTCCTGACGCCGTCATGCCCGGCGTGACCTCGCGTCCAGGTGCGGATGCGCCTCCTGGTGCCGTGCCCGGTGGGATTCCCCGTCCTGGTGTGGACGTGCCTCCCGGGGCCGGGGCGGCCGGGGATCCCCCTCCCGTGCCTCAAGGCGGTGGCGCTCTTTCCGGGGGCGCGTGGGACGCGGACGTGCGCGCCGCCGCCGCCGCGGCACCCGTCGGGGCGAGAGGCGGGCGGTTGCTTCGCGCCGTTCGCAGCCGGCTGCGTGACCTGCGTCCGCTGCCGCCCGATACGCCGGGATCCGGCGATTGGCTGGCCGACTGGAACCGGGTGACGCACCTGCTGGAGGAGGCGCGCGTCACGCTGGCCGGCGCGGTCGGCGAGGACGCGGCGGCCGTACGGGCCGCGGTGGCGGCGATGGTGGCCGACGAGCGGTTCCTCGACGCGCTCGTGTGCTCCTCGCCCGGCCTCTACCGCGAGCTGCGTCACGGGGCCAAGGGCGGCACGATACGCAGGCAGCTCGCCTCGCGCGTGCAGCGGCTGGCGGCGGCGCCCGGGACGGCGAACTGCTTCGGGCCGGTCGGTTATGCGGCCGTGGTGCCCGGCGCGGTCCTCGGCCACGTCTGGGACGGGCCGTACGCGTGCCCGCGGCGGGTGGCGTTCCCGGCGGCGCGCGTGGTCGAGGCGATGCAGCAGCGCGTCCTGACCGATCCGGTGCTGGTGTCCGGGCTTGTGCCGCGGCGCAAGACGTGGGCGGGGGCGGTGCCCGACGGCGCCGCGTTCGTGGCTTGTTGCGACGGGCGCCGCACGGTGGCCGAGATCACCGCCGAGACGGGGATCGGCATGGAACGGGCCGCGGCGGCGCTGGCCGTGGCCGTACGCCGGGGGCTGCTCGTCCACGACCTGTGCCCGCCCGCCACCGTCTGCGACCCCCTCGGCTGGCTACGCGACCGCTTGGCTGCCCGCGCCCTGCCACCTCATCCCCAGCAGGAGATCGGCGCCGCGGCGGCGACGGATACCGCCGGTCCGGATGACGGCCGACTCGCGGGCGCGGCGGGCTGTGACGCGGCTGTTGTGGAGATCTCAGGTCAGGCCGGTGAACGTGAGGTGGCCGATACCTCGCGCCCGGATGGTGGCGGGCTCGTGGAGGCCGGCGGCTGTGTGGGCGATGCGGCGGAGGTGTCCGGCCAGGCCGGCACTGGGGCTTGCGACTGCGGAACGGCGGGGGTGTCCGGAGGACGCGGC